>JBKPRZ010000581.1:0-50509 GCA_046734815.1 Myxococcota bacterium
ATGGCCGATGCGGTGCAGGCGTCCCTGGTGCAGTGGCAGGCGCAGGGCAAGGTCCGCCGGCTGTGGCAGCGCGATCCCGGGCTGTGGACCGGCAAGGACGAGGGCCAGTGGCTGGGCTGGCTGGGCATCACCAACGGGCAGCTGGCCCACATCCAGCGCTTCGAGCGCATCGCCCAGGCGGCCCGCGAGGACGGCTTTTCGCACGTGTTGTTGCTGGGCATGGGCGGCTCCAGCCTGGGGCCCGAGGTGCTGCGGCGGACCTTCGGGCGCCTGCCCGGCTATCCCCAGCTGCACGTGCTGGATTCGACCGACCCGGCCCAGGTCAAGGCGGCCGAGGAGGCGGTCGATCTGCGCCGCACGCTGTTCATCGTGTCGAGCAAGTCCGGGTCGACCCTCGAGCCCAACATCTTCAAGCAATATTTCTTCGACCGGGTGGTGCAGACGGTGGGTCCGGAGGAGGCCGGACGCCGGTTCGTGGCCATCACCGATCCCGGCTCGAAGATGCAGCACGTGGCCGAGGGCGACGGCTTCCGGTACGTGTTCCTGGGCTGGCCCACCATCGGCGGGCGGTATTCGGTGCTGTCGGACTTCGGCCTGGTGCCCGCGGCCGTGATGGGCGTGAACGTGGCCGAGTTCCTCGAGCGCACCGAGGCCATGGTGTGCGCCTGCATGCCCACCGTGCCCGTGGAGGAGAACCCCGGCGTCGTGCTGGGCACCGTCCTGGGCGTGGCCGCCGCCCAGTTCGGGCGCGACAAGCTGACCATCGTCGCCTCGCCGGGGCTGGCCAGCCTGGGAGCGTGGCTGGAGCAGCTGATCGCCGAGTCCACCGGCAAGGAGGGCAAGGGCATCATCCCGATCGACCGCGAGCCGATCGGCGACCCGTCCCAGTACGGCGACGACCGGATCTTCGTCTACCTGAAGCTCGCCAGCGACGGCCCGCAGGCGGCCGACGGATCGGTCGAGGCGCTGGAGCGGGCGGGGCAGCCGGTGGTGCGGGTGACCCTCGAGGATCCGTACGACCTGGGGCAGGAGTTCTTCCGCTGGGAGATGGCCACCGCGGTGGCGGGCGCCCTGCTGGGCATCCACCCCTTCGACCAGCCGGACGTCGAGGCCAGCAAGACCGCCACCCGCAAGCTGACGGCAGCCTACGAAGAGAGCGGGCAGTTGCCCGAGGAGTCGCCGTTCTACGCTGGCGACGGTGTCCGGCTGTACACCGACGACAAGAACGCGGTCGAGCTGGGCTGGCGCCTGCAGGGCCCGCCCAGCCTGGCCGGTTACCTGGCCGCGCACCTCGACCGCCTGGCCCCGGGCGACTACTTCGCGCTGCTGGCCTACCTGGACATGAACCAGGAGCACGAGCGCGTCCTGCAGGAGATCCGGGAGCACGTCTTGCACAGCAAGCGGGTGGCCACCTGCCTGGAGTTCGGCCCGCGTTTCCTGCACTCGACCGGCCAGGGCTACAAGGGTGGCCCCCCGACCGGCGTCTTCCTGCAGATCACCTGCGACGACGCCGCCGACCTGCCGGTGCCCGGCCAGAAATACACCTTCGGCGTGGTCAAGGCCGCCCAGGCCCGTGGCGACTTCGAGGTGCTGGTCCAGCGCGGCCGCCGGGCCCTGCGCGTGCACCTGGGCCCTGACATCCGCGCCGGCCTGGCGGCGCTGCGGGCCGCGCTACTTCGTGACCGCGATTGACTTGCGGAACAGCCCCAGGCTGTAGAGGAAGAAGCCCAGGCCCACGGCGGTGACCATCAGGAACTGGCGCCAGACGGCGCCCAGGCCACCGCCGCGGTAGACGATCACCTGCGAGAAGCTGACGAAGTGCCGCGCCGGCAGCAGGTAGGTCATGTATTGCAGCCACCTGGGCTGGCTCTCGACGGGTGTGCTCCCGCCCGATAGCATCTGCAGGACGACGATCACCAGGATGATGAGCAGCGCGAACTGGGCCATGGACCGGGAGATGGTCCCCAGGAAGATGCCCAGGGCGGTGGCGAAGAACAGGTAGAGGCCCACCCCGATGAACCACAGGGTGACCGACCCGGCGAACGGCACCTTCAGCGCCATGTTGACGATCAGCAACAGCGAGGCGGCGGTGGCGATCAGGATGACCACGCTGTTGGCCCACACCTTGGCCATGGCGATCTCGAAGGCGGTCAGCGGCATCACCAGCAGGTGCTCGAGGGTCCCGTGCTCGCGCTCGCGGATGACCGCCGCCCCGGTCAGCACCACCGTCAGCAAGCTGATCTGGTTGATGATGGCCACCACGCTCTTGAACCAGGAGGAGATCCCGTTGGGGTTGAACAGCTTGCGCACCACCAGGTTGACTGGCAGCACCGGGGTCACCTCGCTGCGCTTCAGGAACGACGAGACCCGGTCGTTGATGATGTTGCGGATGTAGCCGGCGCCGATGCCCGCCTGTTGCATGGCGGTGGCGTCGATGTTCACCTGGATCTCGGGGTTGCGCCCGGAGCGCAGGTCGTGCTCGAAGCGCGGCGGGATCGACACCACGAACATCAGCCGGCCGCGGTCCATCTCCGGCTGCACGTCCCCTACCGAGATCAGCCGGGGGTACTTGAAGCGCGGCGGGTAAAAGGCGTTGAACAGCTCCTTGGACAGGGCCGACCCGTCCTCGTCGACGAAGCCGATGGAGGCGTTGTTGACCTCGCTGGAGGTGCCGGTGGCCTGGATGTAGATGGCGAGGGTGAAGGCGTAGGCCACGAACACCACCATCACCGTGTCGCTCAGCAGGCTGCGGATCTCTTTCCATCCGAGCCAGAGGATGTTGAGCAAGGACCGCACGTCATTTCTCCTGCTTGCGAAGGCCGAGGAGGCTGATGAGCAGCAGCACCGGGATGCAGCCGATCAGGAAGAGCACGTCGCCCGCCATCAGCCGCGCGGCCAGCCCCTTGGTGTAGGCGCCCAGGCTGGCGTGCATGTAATAGGTGGCCGGCCAGATCGCCCCGATGCGGGCGGCGTTGCCCTGCAGGGTCGACACCGGCTGCAACAGGCCCGAGAACTGGATGGTGGGGACGATGGTCAAGATGGCGGTCACGAACACCGCCGCCACCTGGCTGCCGGTGAAGGTGGAGGTGACCATCCCCAGGCCGGTGGTGGCAATCACGTACAGCAAGGTGCACAGGACCAGCATCAGGAAGCTGCCCTTGACCGGCACCCGGAACACCACCAGCGCCAGCGCGGTCAGGATGACGAAGTTGATCATCCCGATGACCACGTAGGGCAGCTGCTTGCCCAGCAGGTACTCCAGCCGGGCGGTGGGGGTGACGTAGAAGTTGATCATCGAGCCCAGCTCTTTCTCGCGCACGATGCTGACGGTCATGAGGATGGCCGGGATCAGCAGCAGCAGCAGGGCGGGCACGCTGGGGACGATCGAATAGATGCTCTCGAAGGTCGGGTTGTAGAGGAACCGCTCCTCGATCTGGGCGCTGTTCTTCTGCGGTACGCTGGTCTGCAGACCGCTGGAGGGGTCGCGCAGGGCGTTGGCGTGAACCCCCTCGACGTACTGGGCGACGGTGTCGCCCCGGAAGGTCATGGCCCCGTCCACCTGGGCCATCACCTCGGGCCCCTGGCCCCGGCGGAAGTCCCGGCCGAAGTGCGGCGGCACCTCCAGCACCACCGACACGTCGTCCGATTGCATGCGCGACAGGGCGTCGTCGGCCGAGCGGGCCGGCCGGGTGCTGGCGAAATAGCGGGGGGCGCCGGCGAACTGGTCCAGATAGGCCCGGCTCTCGGGCGACTGGTCCTGGTCAAAGGTGGCGTAGCGGATGTTCTCGACGTCGGTGGTGATGCCGAACCCGAACACCAGCATCAGCAGCGCCGACCCGATGAAGGCGAAGGCCAGGCGGATGGGATCGCGCCTGATCTGCATGGTCTCGTTGTGGCTGTAGGCCAGAAGGCGGGTCAGCCGCAGGCGCATCGGCGACAGCGGCTCGTGAGCCGCCGCCGGGGGCGGCGGCTCGGGCTCGGGCTGCGTCTCCTTGGTGCCGGCCCGGGGCGCGATGGCGTCTTCCATGTAGGCGATGAAGGCGTCCTCCAGGCTGGCGGCGCCGCGCCCCTCGATCAGCTTGCGGGGCTCGTCACAGGCCAGCACCTTGCCGGCGTTCATCAGGGAGATGCGGTCGCAGCGCATGCCCTCGTTCATGAAGTGGGTGGTGACGAAGATGGTGACCCGCTGGTCGCGCGACAGCGCGATCAACAGCTCCCAGAAGCTGTCGCGGGCCACCGGATCGACCCCCGAGGTCGGCTCGTCGAGGATCAGGATCTCCGGCTCGTGCAGCACCGCCACCGCCAGCGACAGCCGCTGCCGCAGGCCCATGGGCAGCGACTCGGCCTTGGCATCCAGGTGGTCGCCCAGCCCGAAACGTTCGACCAGCTCCTCGATGCGCAGCTGGGCCCGGTCCGGCGGGATGTGATAAAGGCGCGCGTGCAGGGCCAGGTTCTGCTTCACGCTCAGCTCGCCGTACAGCGAGAAGGCCTGGGTCATGTAGCCCAGGTTCTTGCGCACCTCCATGCTGCCGGCCTCCACCGAGCTGCCGAACAGGGTGGCGCTGCCCTCGGTGGGCGGCAGCAGCCCGGTCAACATCTTCATGGTGGTCGACTTGCCGCAGCCGTTGGAGCCCAGAAAACCGAAGATCTCCCCGCGCTCGATCTTCAGGGTGACGTGGTCGACGGCGGTGAAGCTGCCGAACCGGCGGGTCAGACCGTGGGACTCGATGGCGATGTCCCCTGCGTTGGAAACCCGCGGCGGGATGGTGAGCACGGTGTGCCCCTTGCGCTTCTCCTCGGGGAGCAGGGCGATGAAACATTGCTCGAGGTCATGCGTGCGGGTGGCCTTCATCAGCTCGTTCGGCGTCCCGGTGGCCAGCACCTGCCCGGCGTCCATGGCCACGATCCAGTCCCATTGCTGGGCCTCGTCCATGTAGGCGGTGGAGATCACCACGCTCATGCTGGGGCGGTCGGCGCGTATGTCGTCGATCAGGCTCCAGAACTGCCGGCGGGACAGCGGGTCCACCCCGGTGGTGGGCTCGTCCAGGATCAGCAGATCGGGGTCGTGCACCAGCGCCCCGCACAGCCCCACTTTCTGTTTCATGCCGCCCGACAGCTTGCCGGCGGGGCGGTCGGCGAACGGCGCCAGACCGGTGGCCTGCAGCAGCTGGGCGATGCGGATCTCGCGTTCGGACGGCGACAGCCCGAACAGCCGGGCCATGAAGTCGACGTTGTCGTGCACGCTCAGCTCGAGATAGAGGTTCTTGCCCAGGCCCTGCGGCATGTAGGCGATCCGGGGCCCCACCGCGCGCCGGTGGCGGACGTCGGCAATCTCGCCGTCCAGCACGGTGATGCCGCCGGTCTGCAGCTTCTTGGACCCGGCCACCAGGGCCATCAAGGTCGACTTGCCCACCCCGTCCGGACCGACGATCCCGACCATGATGCCGGCGGGGACCTCCAGCGAGATCCCGTCCAGCGCGGTCACCTTGCCGTAGCGGTGGCTCACCTCGCGGATCGACACCACCGGGGGGCGTGCGGCGACGGGCGGGTCGAAGGAGTCGGTTGACCGCATCGACGATCCTCCCTGCTCAGTGGGCCAGCTGGGCCTGCGGGCGCACGGTCACCACGTTCTGCAGCTTGGCCGGCCACTCCGCATCCTCGTCGGTCTTGACGTAGCCCATGCCGCGCACGCCGGTCTTGATCCGCTCGACGTAGGCAGTGGCCAGCTCCTTGGGCACCTGGATCTTCACCCGGAACATCAGCTTCTCACGCTCGCTCTTGGTCTCGACCTGCTTGGGCGTGAACTGCGCCTCGGGCGACACGAAGCTGACGTAGCCGGGCAGCGCGCGCCGGGGGTCGAAGTCCAGGGTGATGCGCGCCTCGGCGCCCACCTTCAGCCGGGCGGCCTTCTCCGAGGGGAGAAAGATCTCCATGTACACGTCCTCCAGGTTCACCAGGGTCAACGCCTTGCCGCCGGGCCCCAGCACCTCGCCCGGCTCGGCCAGGCGGTAGAGCACGCGCCCGGTCACCGGCGACCGCAAGGTGGCGTCGTTGATCCGGGTCTGGACCGTCTCGGCGTTGGCCCGGGCCACCTCCACCTCCTGGGTGGCGGTCTGCAACATGGCCTCCGCCTCGCCCAGGGTGGCCTTGGTGGTGGCCAGCTTGGTGTTGCGGACATCCAGCTCCCGCTGCGAGCCCGCGCCATCCTGGACCAGACGGCGCGAGCGGGTCGCCTCCACCGCGGCCAGCTGGATCTCGCTCTTCTGCTTCTCGATGGAGGCCTGGGCCACCGCCCGCTTCTCCTGGGCCGCCTGCAGGCTGGCGTTGGACTCCTTCAGCTGCGACTCCAGGGTGACGGTGTCCATCTTCACCAGCACCTGGCTGGGGGTGACCAGCGCCCCCTCGTCCACCAGGATCTGCTTGACCCGCAGCGGCTCGCGCGCCGCCACGTCGACCAGCTTGCCCTCGATGCGGCCGTTGCCGGCGGCGATGCCCTCGGGCAGCGCGTTCTTCGACTTTCGCCAGAAGTGAAAGCCGATGAACGCAACCACCACCACCGCCGCGCCCGCGATGATCCAGGTCCAGGTCCGCTTGGTAATCCTTTTGGCCATGGCAGACCCCTTTCAAGGCTCCTTCTGCGGTGGATTGGTCTGGGCCCGCGGCGCCGGCGGCGGCGACAGCAGGCCGCCCCATCCGGTCCGGGCCTTCATCTCGTTCTGGGTCGCTTCGGGCACCACCGGTTGCCCCTGGCGAAGCTCCCAGCCGCCGCCCAGCGCCTTGTACAGCGCGATCAGGCTGGTGGCCACCGACGAGTTGCTCTGGGTCAGCTCGTTCTGCTGCTCCAGCAGCGACCGCTGGGCGTCCAGCACCCGCTGGTAGTCGGTGGCCCCCTCCCGGTACTGGGTGAGCGACAGCTCCACCGCCCGCTGGGCCGCCGTCACCGCCCCCTGCTCGAACACCAGCTCCTCTTGCGAGTTGATGAAACCGGCCAGCGCGTCTTCCACCTCCTGGGCCGCCCTCAGCACGGTGTCGCGGTAGTTGACCAGCAGTTGCTGGAAACGCGCGTCCTCCACCCGCACGTTGTTGGTCAGCCGGCCGTAGTTGAAGAAGGGCCAGAAGATCCGCGGCCCCACCGAATAGTAGAGGCTCTTGCTGGAGAACAGGTTCACCGAGGTGCCCCCCCCGGCGGTGGTCTGCAGCCCGACGGTGCCGAACAGGGTGAAGCTGGGGAAGAGGTCGGCCTTGGCCACGCCGATGCGGGCGCACTGGGCGGCGGCGTTCAGCTCGGCGCTGCGGATGTCGGGCCGCCGCCGTAACATCTCCGCGGGGACGCCCACCGCCACCTGGGTCGGCGCCCGCGGGATCTGCTTGGCACCGAGCAGCAGAGACTCCACCGCGCCGCTGGGGCGCCCCAGGGCCGTGCTCAGGGCGTTGCGCGCCTGCTGCAGGCCGATCTGCAGGCGGGGGATGCTGGCGCGCGTGCTCTGCAGCAGGGTGAGCGCCTGGGTGGGATCCAGCTCCGAGGTGGCGCCGTTGCGGAACCGAGACTGGGCGATCTCCAGCGCCTGCTCTTGCAGCCGGGCGTTCTGCTCGGCCTGGTCGATCAGCACCTCGAAGGTCCGGATGGTGACGTAGGTGCGCGCCACCTCGGCGTTCAGCGATACCAGCGCCAGCTCGTAGTCCGCCACCGTGGCCATCAGGACGGCGGTCTCGGCCTGCACGCCGCGCCGGTACTTGCCCCAGAAGTCCATCTCCCAGGCGGCATCGAAGCCCAGCTGGAAGCTGCCGTAGTTCCTGTCGTGGCCGGGGATCACCTGGTTCTCGCTCACGCCCACCGCCGCCGCGCTGGCCGTCGCGACCTGCAGCTGCGGGTATTGACGGCCGGTGGCGATGCCCAGCTGGGCGCGCGCCTCGACGATGCGTAGGCCGGTCACCTGCAGGGGCAGGTTCTGCTGGTAGGCGAGCTCGATCAGGCGATCCAGAACCGGGTCGTTGAATGTCTTCCACCAGCGGCTGTCCTCGGCGGCGCGGGCGGCGACGCGGGGATTGCCTGCCGCGGTCCAGCCCTGCGGCACCGGCGCGGTGGGGCGGGTGAAATTGGGGCCCACCGTGCACCCGGACGCCTCCAGCAGCAGGCCGAGGAAGAAGATCCAGCCTCGGGGCACGTCCACTTTTCTCCGCTGTTCCAAGGGCGCGATACCTCGTCGGCGGGTCGACCGCGACAGCAGAGGATCTGGGGTGCGCCACGCAGGGGACAAGACGGGCGGTAGCCTTGTAGTGCCCGCCCGACAGCGGTCAGAACTTCTCGGGGACGAACCGTCGGCCGTTCAAGGTGGCCTGGTCGTCGTAATGGTGCTTGTTCGATCGCTCCGGCAGCCGGACCTTCTCGTGGGGCAGCTTCTTGTAGGGCACCAGCTCGAGGATGTAAGAGAGGCAGTTCAGCCGCGCCCGACGCTTGTCATCCGAACGCAGGATGTGCCAGGGTGCGAAGTCGGTGTCGGTGGCCTCCAGCATCCGGTCGCGGGCCCGTGAGTAGTCGTACCAGCGGGGCCAGGATTGCAGGTCCATGGGGGACAGCTTCCACTGCCGCAGGGGATCGTCGATGCGCGCGGTCATCCGGCGTTCCTGCTCCTTCTGACTGACCTCCAGCCAGAATTTGATCAGCTGGATGCCGTTGCCGACGATGGTCCGTTCCAGCTGGGGGCAGATGGTCAGGAAGCCCTCGTATTGCTCCTTGGTGCAGAATCCCATCACGTGCTCGATACCGGCCCGGTTGTACCAGCTGCGATCGAAGACCACGATCTCGCCGGCCGCCGGGAAGTGCTGGAAGTAGCGCTGGAAATACATCTGGGTCTTTTCCCGATCCGACGGCGCCGGCAGCGCGGTCACCCGGAACACCCGCGGGTTGACCCGTTCGGTGAGCGCCCGGATGGTGCCGCCCTTGCCGGCGGTGTCGCGCCCCTCGAACACGACGATCATCCGGTGGCCGGTGTGCCTGACCCATTCCTGCAGATGGCACAGCTCGGCCTGCAGCTTGCGGAGCTGCTTGGTGTAGTCCTTGTTCTTCATCTTCGTCACGGGGGTCCCCTCCGCCCTGTCGGGCCCGGCTCCTGATCAGCTGTGTGCGCCGGTCGCCTGTCACAAGCCGGTCACACACCGCTAACCAGCCTGCGCACGTTCCCTTACAGGCGCTGCCGTCCCGTCAGCGCGTGTATGGACTTCGGAGCAGGTCGCTAAAGCCCCAGGTCCGCGACTGCCGATGTCAGGCGCGTGGGCGCACATCTTGCTCGGTCCCGGGCGCTGGGCGCGTTCGCGCTGGCGACGCTGCTGTCGCTGTCGGCCCAGGCCCAGGACATGGGCGAGCTGCTGCAGATGCCGGTGGAGGACCTGCTGTCGGTCTCCAGCGTGACTGCGAGCGGCGGCACCGCCGAGGAACGTTCCACCGCCTCGGGCAACGTCATCATCATCCAGCGGCAGGAGATCGAGAACAACGGCTGGCGCTCGGTGGGCGAAGCCCTGGCCAGCGTGCCCGGCCTGTACGTGATCGACGACGGGTCGCTGGTCAGCGTGGCGGTGCGCGGGGTCAGCGGCGGGCTGCGGGCCGGGACCCGGCTGGTCAAGATCATGATCAACGGCACGTCGGTCAACTTCCGCCCGGACCTGCGCGCCTTCATCGGCCCCGAATACATCCCCATCCTGGCGGTCGAGCGGATCGAGGTGGTCAAGGGCCCGCTGTCGGCCCTCTATGGCGCCAACGCCTGTCTGGCCACCGTCAACGTCATCACCCGGGACGTCCCCTTCGGCACCACCGTCGAGGCCTCGGCCGACGTCGGGGTGAGCAACGGCAAATACCTGGGGATGGGTGGCTCGGGCCTGGCCACCTACAGCGGCGAGCGCGCGCGCCTGCTGCTGGGGGTGACCGCGCACAGCCTGGACCGGTCGGGCCTGACGGTGCAGAAGACCTTCGCCGCCCAGAACTCCGAGGAGGACCGCTGGCGCGGCATGTTCGCCCAGAAGAGCCAGGACGACGTCTCGTCACCGATGGGCGGGTTCCTGCAGCTGCAGCTGCCCGGCAAGCGCCTGGGCGATCTGACCCTGGACGCCGGCTACCAGCAGCTGGATTCCACCGCCGAGTTCCAGCTGAACTCGATGTTGACCCACGACAGCCGCGAGTCGCTGTGGAACGCCTGGGCCGCGCTCAAGCACGAGCGCCGCTGGGGCGACCATCTGACCAGCCAGCTGACGGTCAGCGGCGCCAGCGGGGCGCCCACCCGCAACGAGCGGTTCTTCCTGACCAACAGCATGACCCGCACCTTCACCCGCAACTTCGGCTACCGCTCGGTCAGCTCGTCGCTGGCCCTGACCTACGCGCGCGAGCCGCGGCTGTCGGTGCGCCTGGTGGTGGATACCGAGGTCGAGGAGGAGAAGATCCTCTATTACACGGCCCTGTTCAACGCCGCCCAGGGCAACCGCATGTCGGGCGAGCGGCTGCCGATCGTCGCCCCCGAGGTCGACAAGACCGAGATCCTGAGCGACGTGGGCCTGGGCCTGCAGGTCAGCGGCCAGCCCCTGCTGGCGCTTCCCGGCCTGCAGCTGACCGGCAACGGCCGGGTGGACAAGGTCTCGTACGGCGGCGACTTCGAGCCGCCGCTGCAGCTGAGCGCCCGCGGCGGCATCGTCTACAAGTGGGCCCCCTGGCTGGTCACCAAGCTGATCGCGGGGCGGGCCTTCCAGGCGCCGTCCGGCGTGTTGATGTACGCCCAGCCTGGGTTCGGGGTGGCCAACAACGTGATCGGCAACCTGGCCCTGGGCTCCTCGGTGCCGCCGCTGAAGCCGCAGACCCTCAGCAGCGTGGAGGCGGTGGCCTACGCCCTGCTGGGCGACGTGGCCGCCTTCGAGGTGGCCGGCTTTTACCAGCGCATCACCGACAAGATCGAGTTCGTCGCCGCCGGCACCGACCACGTCGCCCGCAACACCGGGCGCAGCAGCTACGCCGGCCTGGAGAGCTCGCTGCGGCTCAGCTTCTGGCGGCTGAGCCCCTACCTGGCGGCCAATCTGTGCAGGGCCCTGGCCGGCGAGGATGCCATGAGCACGGGCCTGCCTTCCTATCCGGGTCTGAGCGGGACCGCCGGCCTGGACGCCGAGGTGTTGCTGCAGCCGCGCCTGCATCTGACCGCGCTGGTGCGCTACGTGGGGGCGCGCGGCGCCACCACCCAGAACATCCTGCAGAACTTCACCAACGCCTACGAGCTTCCTTCCTACACCAGCACCGACCTCAACCTGTCGACCGGGCGCCTGGCGCTGCTGGGTGAGACGACCAAGACCCGCTTTTCGCTCTCGGTGCGCAACCTGCTGGACGAGCGGCACTCCGAGCCGGGCTTCGGGGGCTTCGACCTGCCCGCCCCCGGCCGCAGCGTCTTCTTCGAGGTGCAACAGACCTTCTGACCTCCCGGGTAGCTCCCCCGCGGCGGCGCACGTGGGGGCAGGTGGTGATTCGCGCCGAAAAAACCAGAGAGACGAACATGCAATACATCAAGAAGGCCCTGAGCTTGGTCCCGCTGGCGCTGCTGGCGGGTTGTGGTGACGACCCGCCCGCGACGCCGTCCACCCAGTACACCATCCCCATCGGCGCGCTGGTGGACAACACCGGCAGCGGCGCCACCCTGCTGTACGGAGCAGCGGCCACCCTGGCCACCAACCAGATCAACGAGGGCATCCGCTCGGTCAGCGGCAGCGTCAAGTTCGAGCTGAACATCCGCGACTCGCGCGGCGACGCCACCTTGAGCCAGATGCACGCGCTGACCCTGATCAACGAGAAGAAGATCCGGGGCCTGGTCTCGGACATCAGCGGCGTCTCGCTGGCCGCCAACGTCCTCAACTACGACCCCAGCAAGGGCGCCACCGGCAAGGTGCCCATCGCCTGTTACGCCTGCTCGTCGGCCTTCTTCAACGACCCCAATTACAACGACGCCGCCAATCCAGGCAGCGCCAACGAGAAGGCCACCCGCGATCTGGACAACTGGCTGTTCCGGGCCTTCTTCAACAGCAAATACGAATCGCTGGTGGGGGCCCGCATCGCTCTGGGCAAGGGGAGCAAGGGCGACGGCGACGTGAACGGGGACGGCAAGTTCAAGATCGCCATCCTGGCCCAGGACGACTCGTTCGGTAAGTCCTCGGCGGCCAAGGTGATCGAGGCGGTGGACAAGCTGCACGGCACCATCCCGGCGTACTGGGAGACGGTCTACGTCAGCCCCAGCATCGATCTGGCCAATTACAACTGGTCCAACGACTTCGGCAAGCTGCTGGACAACAAGGGCGACGACAAGGACCCGGGCAGCGCCAGCGGCGAGCCGGACGCGGTCTTCCTGGCGGTGCTGCCCAACCTGGCCATGGCCTCGGTGAAGGCCTACCGCGAGAGCAAATACGACCCCGCGCTGCTGTCCACCACCGCCTTCCGGCGGGCCTACATCCTGCAGAACCTGCAGACCGCGGCCAACGGGGTGGAGGGCAACTCGCCGCCGCTGTACGTGGACGACGAGTCGGGCCGCGCCTTCAACGCGGCCATGATGGCGGCCAACGGCGAGCCCCCCGAGCAGCTCTGCTCGGGCACCTACGACGGCGCCGCCACCCTGATGCTGGCGGCCCTGGCTGCCGGCCTGCCGCTGACCGATCCGTCGACCGTGACCAGCGAGGCGGTGCGCGACGCCATGACCAAGCTGTTCGACCCGGCCGGCGAGGTCATCCGCCCGACGGTGGCCGACTTCGGCAAGGCCTACAACGCCCTCAAGGCAGGCAAGACCATCAACTACAAGGGCGCCTCGGGCGTCAAATACGACGCCGCCGGTGAGAACTTCCCCCGCATGGTCCACTGGACGGTGGAGGGCGGCAGGTTCAAGGAGCTGGAGGCCTACGACTGCTCGCCCACCAGCCCCAACTGCAACCGGATCCAGTAACACCGCCCACCCGGGCTACCCACATGGGATGGTTGCGACGCGCACCCGTCGTGGCCGGTGCCGTGCTGGCGCTGGAGGTCCTGTCCGGGACCTCCCGCGCCGGCGACGGTTCGCCCGAAAAGCGTGCGGTCATCCTGGTGCGCGCCCTGTCGTACGACGCCAACCTGCGCGACCGGGTGGGCAGCGAGCTGGTGATCGCGGTGCTGGCCCGCAAGGGCACCCCCGCCAGCGAGGCGTGCAGCACCAGCATGCGCCAGGGCTTCGGCGCGCTGGGCGCGGCCAAGGTGGCCGGTGTCCCGCTGAAGGTGACGGCGCTCTGGTTCGGGGGCAGCGACGCGCTGGCGGGCGCCATCAGCAGCCAGGGCATCGACGGCTTGTACAACTGTGAAGGGCTGGAGTCCGACCTTCCCGCCATCATCGAGGTGGCGCGCAAGCGCCAGGTGCTGACCATGGGCAGCAGCGAGGAGCAGGTGAACCGCGGCGTGGCCCTGGGCGTGGTCTTCATCGAGTCCAAGCCCACCCTGTTCGTCAACATCACCTCCGCCCGGGGTGCCGGCGCCGCGCTCAGCAGCGACCTGCTCCGCGTGGCCCGGGTGGTCCGCTGATCGGGTCGCCGGCCCGGGTCAGTCAGCTCTTGCTCTTGTTCAGCGAGGCGGTCTCCAGCCACCAGGGGTGCTTGGTGGTGCCGTCGAAGTCCTCGGTGGTCTTGTAGCGCTCCCACTTGCCCGCCGCCGCCTCGGGGGCGGATCGGGCCAGCAGCTGCTGGCGCTCGGCCGTCACCTTCTTGCCGTCGAAGGTCAGCGCCGCGTACAGCGCCTGCATCAGCACGCCCATGTCCTCGCAGCCGGTGATCACCACCGAGGTGGGCAGGCTCATGGGGTATTGCAGGCACTCGACCGGGTGCACCTTCTTCTTGCCCAGCGTATCGCTCTTGAAGAACACGCCCGAGCCGAACGGCTTCATGGCCAGCACGCCGGTGCCCGCCGCCGTGGCCACCGGCAACACCTTGTCGCCGAAGCTCTGGTAGTGGGCGTCCATCACGTTGACCGGCATCTGCACCGAGTCGTAGTGGAACCCGTTCTTCTTCGCCGCCGCCATCATGGACAGGTGGATGTCCGGGCTCTTGTGGCCGGTGAAGCCGATGAAGCGGATCTTGCCGTCCTTGCGCGCGGCCACCAGGGCCTCGATGGCCCCGTCGGGTCCGAACACCCGGTCCACGTCGCCGGGGCGGATCACCTCGTGGATCTGCATCAGGTCGATGACGTCGGTCTGCAGCTGGCGCAGCGACTGGTCGATCTGGGCGGCGGCGGCGGCGCGGGTGCGGCCGTCGATCTTGGTCATCAGGAAGGCCTTGTTGCGGTAGCCGTCTTTCAACGCCTGGCCCATGCGCTGGTGGCTCTTGCCCTCGTTGTAGTCCCAGCAGTTGTCCAGGAAGTTGACCCCGTGGTCGAGGGCCGTGCGGATGATGCGGGTGGCGGTCTGGTCGTCCTTGGCCTTGCCCAGGTGGTAGCCGCCCAGACCGACGATGGACACGTCGACGCCGGTGCGGCCCAGCTTGCGCCGGGGCATCACCGCGCCTGCCGGGAGCTTGAAGTCCTCGGCGTCGGGCGTGCGGTGGATCAGCCCCGCGCCCGGCTGGGCGAACGCGCGGCCGCCGAGCGCCGCCCACAGACTGCCGCCGGCGGTGGCGGCCAGGAACTCACGCCGTCGATGTTGCTTGCCCAAAGTGCCTGCAAGATGGGTCGCCGCCGGGGGCCGACCATCCGGGCTGCTGCGAAAAGGCTCAGGGTTTCAGTGCCCAGGCGGTCAGGTGACCGTTGTCGCCGGCGGGCTTGCAGGTGGGGTTGCCGTTGGCGACGTTGCATCCGCCCGAGCTGCCGTCGGCCAGGTACAGGATGCCATTGACCATGATCGGGCTCGACCAGTGGTGCTCGCCCACCATCGCGCTCCACAGCAGCTCGCCGCTGGGCGGGTCGATCGCCTGGATCAGGTGCGGGGTGCTGTTCACCGTGCGTTCGCCGGCGTTGTTGGTGGCGTAAAGGATGCCGTTGGCCACGAAGGGCGCCGTGGTCCAGCCGTTGGCCTTGGTCCAGCGGGCGGTCAGCTTCGGCGTGCCGTCGGCGTCCAGGTCCACCGTCAGGCTGCCCAGCCCGCGCGAGCCCCCGATGAACACCCAGGCCACCTTCTCGGGGCTGACCCAGACCGCGCCCCACGAGCGCAGTAGGCCCAGGCCCAGCCCGATGCGCCCGAGCTCACCGCCGGTGTGGCCCGGTCCACCCTGGCCGCTGAGGTCGGCGATGTTCAGCAAGCGCACGTTCCCGTCCTTGCCCGGCTGCACCGCCAGATGGGCGAACTTGCTGCTGTAGCCCGCCGGCAGAGGGATCAGCCCGCCCACGGCCGTGTCGCGGTCGCCCCGCACCACCGCCGACCAGTCCGCCGGCGTGTAGCTGTCCAGCGGGAAGCCGCCCCCGTCCATCATGGTGGTATGGCCGTCGGGCGGCAGCGCCACCCAGCTGGTGCGCCAGATCTTGCCCGCCACCCACTGTCCCGATCCGTCGTTGGTGCCGGTGCCGACGAACGCCTTCTGCAGCTCGGGCACGAACACCACCGAACGCGCCCAGGGGTTGGCACCGGTGTCGCAGCCGGGCGGCGCGATCACATCCGGCATGTGCGAGCAGGCCAGGTTGAACAGGTGCTTGCTGCCGGTCTCCAGATTCACGGTGGTCACGTGCCCGTGCCCGTTGTTGGTGGCGTAGAGGAACCGGTTGCCGTCCTTGTCGGTGCCCACGGTCAGCTGGCCGGCGGGCTTGCCGCCGCCGTTGGGGATGGGCCAGCCGTCGCTCTTGATCTCGGTGCCCTCGCCGACGGTCAGCTTGTGGATGAATCCGTCGGCGGTGTTGACGTAGATGAAGCGCCGATCCGGATCGATGGCCGGCGCCGAGTTGCTGTAGCCGGTGGACGTGAAACCCACCCGCCAGACCACCGCGCCGGTCAGCCCGTCGAAAGCGGTCAGCAGACCGTGCTGGCCCACCACGTAGACCAGGTCGTGGGTGCCCATCGGCGTCTGCACGCCGCTGAGCGCGACCGGCGCGCCGTCGGGCGCGTCGGGCAGCGCCACCTGGAACAGCTGTTTCAGCCCGGCGACGTTGGCCTTGCTGACCGTGGTCTCGACCCGGGCGAAGTCCAGGTTCGCCATCTTGTCGGGTGAAAATCCGAACTGCAGCCAGTCGTATTTGCCCGCCGGCGCGGTCGGAGCGGGCGTGGGGGGAGCCGGCACCGAGGGGCCGTCGGCGACCGGACCGCTGCTGCCGGCGGGAGCGTCGCGCTCGCCGCTGCCACCGGAACCGCCGGTGCCTTCGCTGGATCCCCCGTTCCCCGCGGCGCCGCCGGTCCGTCCCGCCGATCCGCCGCCGGCGGGTGGAGAGCCGGGAACCGGTGTTTCCGGCGGCCGGTCAGCGCCGCAGCCGGCGCCCAGGAACACCAGACCAACGACGACGACGACACGCCACGAGGACCGGTGAGACGAGAGCCGGTGAGACATGGGGCTCCTTTCCGGATCGGACCGCGGGGCCGAAGCACCGCCGGTGGAACGCGGCTGACGCTACCGCGCGCCCGGAAACGGCGTCAATCGAAGGAGGCCGGTAGGGCAGCTCGTGTGCAAACGGTGTCGCCGCGGCCGTGGTAGTTGCGTGGCGGCGGCGAGGCCGGTCATCTCGTTTCGGATCAGCGGCAGATGCACATGCCGGTGGGGGTCACCGTGGCCTCGCACGGGTTCACGCAGTTCTTGAAGACCAGGCTGCGAGAATTGCAGATCCGGCAGATCAGGTCGGCCCCACAGGTGTCACCCCGCTGATCGCAGCACTTGTCGTCCCCGCAGGCCTCGCAGTTGCCGAACTCGTTGCACTGACCCAGCGGCGAGCCGCCGAACCCATCGCAGCTGACCACGTCCTCGACGTCGCACCCGTTGACGTTCTTGCACCCTTGCACCGAGTGCCGCGAGTCCAGGCAGCGCCGGGTGCAATTGGCGGCGGGGCAGGGGGCCTGGCACCGGCCGTCGATGCAGCGTCCAGCCCCGTTGCAGCTGCCGTCGCAGCAGGGCTCGCCCACGTTGCCGCACACGCGCACGCACTGGTTGCCCTGCGGCTTGAACCCGGAGTTGCAGCTCGACAGCTGGCAGTCGCCGCCCGAGCAGCTGCCCGCGCCGTTGCTGATCGGGCAGGCGGTTCCGTTGCAGCAGTAGCCGCCCGCGCGGCACTGCCCATCGCAGAACTTCTCGCCGCCGTTGCAGCAGTGCCCGCCCACGCAGCTTCCGCTCTTGCACTCGTCGTTGGCGTTGCAGGTCGCCTGGCGGTCCTTCAGATCGACGCAGCTTCCGTCGCGACAGACCCGGGCGTTGCCGCAAGACTTGCCGTTGGTCTCGTTCCCGGTCGGGTTGCAGCGAGGGGAGCCCCCCACACATTCGATCTTGCCCGTCTTGCAGGGCTGGTCGGTGGGCGTGCAGGTCATCCCCGCCGTCGGGCAGGTCGGCGGTTCGGGCGCTGCGTCCGGGGCCAGCGGGGCATCGGGCGTGATGGGCGCCGCCGAGTCGGGTGGGGAGGTGGGCCCGTCTGGCGGCCGGACCGGCGAACCATCCGGGGTGGGAGGCGGGGGCGCATCGGTGGGACCCGCCAGCGGTCCGTCGGTGACGGGCGGGTTCTCGTTGCCGCCGCCGCGCGGGCCGTTGCTGGCGTCGGGCTGCTTGCCGCCGGGAGCGGGGTCTTTCAGCGGGTCGTACTCGTTCGGCTTGGCGCAGGCGAGCACCAGAGCGACAGGAAGCAGGACCCGGAGCGAAACACGCGATAAAACTCGGCTAGCCATCGTGAACCCCACGCAGAAAGAGCCGACGCTGTCCTCCGCTGATGACGCGGTCGCTGGACACGCGCGACAATGGGCAACGTTTTATCACGGCCGGTACGCGCAGCCGGCGCTTTCGTCCGTCACATGAAGTGACTGGGTCGAGACATGCCCACGAGGGAACATCCATGAGCGCGCCGCGTGCGACGTCGCTGGAGAAGATCGCCCGCGAGCCGCTGACTCATTTCCTGCTGCTGGGCGGCTTGCTGTTCGCGGTCTACGCGCTCGTGCACGGCTCCGGTCGCGGCGGAGCGGCCGCGCCGCCTCGCGAACGTGTGGTGCGGCTGACGGCAGCCGAGCTCGATACCCTGCGTTCCGGTTACGCCGCAGCGTACAAGCGCGAACCCACCCGCGCCGAGCTGGCCGATCTGGCGCAGAACTACCTGAGCGAGGAGGTCCTGTACCGGGAGGGCGCCGCCCTGGGCCTGGACGCCGACGACGAGGTGGTGCGCCGCCGCCTGATAGAAAAGATGACCGTGCTGGTCCGACCGGCCGGCGCGCCGGGCGAACCGTCCGAGGCGGTGCTGCGCGGCTGGTACGAGACCTATCGCCACCGCTTCCGGCAGCCGGCCCGCATCTGGTTCGACCAGCTGTATTTCGATCCCAAGCTGCGCCCCGATCCGGCCGCCGCCGCCCGCGCGGCGCTGCCGCAGCTGCAGCGGCGGTCCGCGGGCGACCCGCCGCCCACGGGAGTCGGCGACAGCTTCGTGTTGCCCTCGACCATGGCCGAACGCACCGACACCCAGGTCGCCCATCTGTACGGCAGCGCCTTCGCCCAGGCCGTCTTCGCCGCGCCCCTGGGCGCCTGGTCCGGCCCGGTCACCTCGAACTTCGGCGCGCACCTGGTCCGCGTCGCCCGCCGCGAGCCGGAACGCCTGCCCCCCTTCGAGGAAGCGCGCCGCCATGTCCGCGCCGACTGGCTGACCGCCGAGACCCGCGGCGTCCGCGCCGCTGCCGAGAGCCTGCTGCCGCGCTACCGCATCGAGCTCGACCGCTCGGTCCGCGCGACCCTGGACGGCGCCCCCGCGCTGGCCCCCTTCCTGGGACGCGCGCGATGACCGCTCGCTCCCACTGCGCCCGCCCGCGGTGGGTCCTGGCGGGCCTGCTCTCGCTCGCGTTCGCCGTGATCGCCCGGCCGGCGCCCGCCCACGAGCTGACCCCCTCGTTGCTTTCGCTGGTGGAGGAAGCACCCGGCCGTTACGACGTGACCTGGCGGGTGCCGATCGAGCTGGCCGGCGGCGCCGCGCCCACCCCCGTGTGGCCTCCGGACGTGCGCCGGGAGGGCCCGCGCGAGGGCTCGGGCGAGGGCGAGCGCGTGCGCGCCGGCGACATGGTCATCGAGCGCTTCCGCCTGCAGGTGCCCGGAGGCCTGGCCGGCCGCACCCTGGATGTGCGCACCAGCGGCCGCAGCGCCGAGGTCCTGGTCCGGATCGCCACCCTCGACGGCCGCACCATCACCGGCCGCATCGTCGCCGGCCGCAGCTCCTTCACCGTCCCCACCACGCCCGGCCGTCTGGGCGTCGCCGGCACCTACCTGGGCCTGGGGGTCGAGCACATCCTGACCGGCGCCGACCACCTGCTGTTCGTCCTGGCCTTGACCCTGCTGGCCGGTTCGGTCCGTGCGCTGGTCAAGACCGTCACCGCCTTCACCGCCGCCCACAGCCTGACCCTGGCCCTGGCCGCTCTGGGCGTGGTGCGCGTGCCCCCCGCCCCGGTCGAGGCGGTGATCGCGCTCAGCATCGTGTTCGTCGCGCGCGAAGTCTGGCTGCTCGCCCGCGGCACCCCGGGCCTGGGCGCCCGCCGACCCTGGCCGGTCGCCTTCGCCTTCGGCCTGCTGCACGGCCTGGGCTTCGCCGGCGCGCTCGGCCAGGTGGGCCTGCCCCGGACCGACGTACCGCTGGCCCTGTTCACCTTCAACGTCGGCGTCGAGCTGGGCCAGCTGCTGTTCATCGCCGCCGTCCTGCTGCTCCTGCACCTGCTGCCGAAGCTGCGCCCGCTGCGCCCGCTGCCCGGCAAGCTGCTGGCCGCCTACACCATCGGCGCCCTGTCGACCTTCTGGCTCCTGCAGCGGGTGGCGTCGTTCTGAGCACCGCTTTACTTCGGTCCCGCTTCTGACGATGCCACCAGACGGCCCCACGCCGTCCGCTCATGCCGGGTGTCCTCGTCGTTCCGCGCCTGGTGCTGTGCAGTCTCCCGCTGGTCGCCCTGGCCTGCACGGGTCCGAATCCGGCGTACCTGCGCCTGTCGACCGACGGTCCCCGCGACGGCGGACCGGGCCCGTCCGACGCCCAGAACGATGCGCCGGGGTCGGACGCGCAGGCGGTTGTGGACGCGTCGATCTCGGGGCTGATCGGCTACTGGCCGTTCGACGAGGGCAGCGGCAACCGAGTCGCCGATCTGTCCGGCCTGGCCAACCACGGGAGCATCGTGGGGCCGATCGACCTTCTCACCGCCTGGAAACCCGGCAAGGTCGGCCAGGGCCTGGACATCCCCGATCAGGTCGGCAACGCGGTCAGCGTTTCCCCCAGCCCCTCGGTCCAGTCGATCACCAGCGCCTTCACCATCAGCGCGTGGGTGTACCGCAAGACGGACCTGGCCAATCGAAACGCGGTCGTGATCTCCCGCCAGTACGGCACCGGAAACGGCGAGCTCTACACGCTGGCGGTCATGAACAACAGCCTCGTCCTCTGGATGCACGCCACCTCCAGCGTCTCGTTCCTCGGCAACCGGACCGCGCCGCTGGACACCTGGTTTCACGTGGCCGCCACCTGGGACGGCAGCATGATCCGCCTCTACCAGGACGGCGATCCCGTCGGCACCGGGTCGTATTCCACGCCCTTGCCGGCCACCACCAACCCGCTCCTGCTCGGCAACAACGCCAACCAGGTCGGCATCAATCAGCCGCTCGCCGGCATCCTGGACGAGGTGCGCCTGTACGACCGCGCGCTGTCCGATGCCGACATCCGCCTGCTCGCCACCGGCGGCGCTCCCTGAAAAGCGCCTGGCGAGCCGAAGCGGGCCGCCGATCGCTGCAGCCGTGGAGCGCGTGGCTTTTCGGCATGCGCCGCTAGCCTTCAGGATCGCCACGCACGTTCGCCCCTGAGGCGCGGACATGTCCCTAAGGAAAGGGGCAGGACACGCCTGACGGGGGTGTGCGCGCCGTCGGAGCGATCGCGCGGAACCGCACGCGGGCCATGGCGGGCGCCGAGCCGCGCGTGATATTGCGGCCGCGGTTGTTCAGAGGGCGGCTTACGAGTCCACGTGAGCAAGGAGGTCGGCCATGAACCGATGCGATCCACGTTTTTCGATGACCTTGAAGTGGGTGGGGGCGCTGGGCGGGATGGTGATGCTGGCTTGCCAGGCACCGCCGGGCGATCTGGCGCAGAGCCCGGTGCAGACGCAGGCGCCGCCCGATCCCGATCCGGGGCCGCCCCCGGTGGGGCAGCTGCCCAACCCGGGCGATCAGCATTTCGACTTCGACGAGATCCTGGCGCGCGGCCAGATGGTCCGCCCGATTGCGCGCGAGATGCAGCAGGCCTTGCTGGCCTCGCGCTACGACCTGTCGGATCGGCCCTCGGACGTCTTCATGACCCGGGGCAAGCCGGTGCAGGAGGGCGTGCGGGTGCTGCTGCCCGAGGGCGTGACCTTCGATCAGCTGGCCTCCCTGTCGCCCGAGGAGATCAAGGCGCGCGACATCTTCCCCCTCGGGTTCATGCCGCTGCCTCACCCCAACCACAACGAGGGGGGCATGGTCTTCCCCAAGACGACCATCGATGAAGTCAAGCGACAGACCGGTCGGGATCTCGAACGATTCGATCTGGACTTCGATCTCCCCGACCACGTGTTGCCCGAGTTCCCACCCGCCATCTTCCTGACCACCCGCCCCGACCTGGGCGACGTCTCCCAGGGGCAACTGGTCACCACCGACAACTTCTTCGAGCTGTTCAAGAAGATCCTGAACCCCAAGCAGCTGGACGGCCTGCGGCTGCTGCTCACGCCGTTCGCCCAGCAGCAGTTCAACCTGACCGACGACCGGCGCTCGCTGCGGCCGGCCCTGGGCGTGGCCTGCTTCGAGTGCCACATCAACGGCCACACCAACGCCGCCACCCACCTGGTGGGCGACATCCGGCCCAACCCGTTCCGCAACCGCATCGACACCCCGCCGCTGCGCGGGATCGGCCAGCAGCGGCTGTTCGGCTCGCAGCGCGCGCTCAAGAGCGTGGAGGATTTCACCGAGTTCGAGCAGCGGGCCGCCTACTTCGACGGCGATCCGGTCTCGGCGCAGAAGAAGGGGGTCAACATCCTGGACCGGGGCGCGCAGGTGCACGTCATGGGTGAGATGCAGAACATCCTCGATTTCCCGCCCGCCCCCAAGCTGGACCGCTTCGGCCGGCTGGACCAGCACCTGGCCACCCTGCCCGAGGTGCGCGGCGAAGCCGTGTTCTACGGCCGCGGCCGCTGCGCCGAGTGCCACCCGCCGCCCTTCTTCTCCGACAACCAGATGCACGACCTGGCCGTGGACCGCTTCTTCACCCAGCGCGAGATCAACGGCCAGCAAACCAAACCCGACGGCCCCATCAAGACCTTCCCCCTCCGCGGCATCAAGGAATCGCCCACCTACTTCCACGACGGCCGCCTCATCACCCTCGACGACACCATCGAGTTCTTCAACCTGATCCTCGGCACCCGCCTCAACCAGCAAGAAAAGGACGACCTCCTCGCCTTCCTGCTGGTGCTGTAACCCGAACAGATCCCCACTTTCCTGCTCGTGCTGTAACCCGAACAGATCCCCACTTTCCGCGTTCGTAGCCAGGCTTGCCTGGCGGAGAGACACGACACTTTCCACCGGCAACTCGCCTGGCCCTGTCCCCTCTGGGGGAGAGGGTTCGGGGGAGGGGGCGCGGTCTGCCGCGCCCTCTTCCCCGAGGCGCGAAGCGCCTAATTCCGGGTATAGCGAACGCCCAGGCGCTTCGCCGGGGGCATGAAGCGGGGGCGGGCCTGGGCGCCGGTGGGGATGGTGCGCTCGAGGTGCAGGGCCAGCCACTCGGGATCGTGGGGCGGCATCTTCAGCTTCTTGCCGTTCTTGATCGCGGCCAGCTGGGTCTTGATCCGCTCGTCGCTGGGGCAGTTCTTCTGGGCGCGGGTCAGGACGGCGATGGCCTGATCGCGCGAGCCCCGCTTCCACTCGCAGTAGCCGTAGACCAGCCACAACATCGCTTCCTTCTTGTTGCGCTTGACCGCCCGCTCGAAGGCCGCCTCCATCTCGCCCCAGCGCTCTTTCTTGAAGTGGGCGGCGCCCAGCATGGCCCCCGCCTGCCACACCCGCCCGTGGGCCCGTTCCAGGTTCGGACGAGCGCCCTCGAAGTCACGCATGTGCGCATAACGGATCATGCCAATCTGCGCGTCGATCGAGCTGCCCAGCCCCGGCTGCCAGCGGGCCAGCGGGCGCAACGCTTCCAGCGATCCGATCGCCTTCTCGAAGCGCTGATTCTTCATGTGGCCCTCGATCTCCTTCATGCCCGCCTCCACCGGCTTGCGGCCGCGCCGCATGAGGATCACGGCCAGCGCGATGGCCGGCACCAGCCCGAGGGCCAGACCGGACACCACGTCGAAGGCGATGAAACCGGTCGTGAACAGGACGACCGCGACGATCCCCGAGACGATGAGCGTGAGCATGGGTGCGCGCAAAGGCTACCATGCCCCCGACCACGACGCAGGCGTAAGGCATTCCCGTGGGCCGGGGCGGTCCTGTTTCGTGGGCCGCGGCCGCGCCGGGCTCGCCTGCGTCCGCAGGCGCTGATAACGTGGCGCCCTGAATGGGCGCGGCCGCGGCTCCTGCCGCCACACACTCGATCTTCCTGCTGTTGATGCAGCTGTCGGTGCTGCTTGCGGCGGCGCGGCTGGGTTCCGAGCTGTGCCGCCGTCTGTCGATGCCCGCCGTGCTCGGCGAGCTGACCGCCGGCATCGTGCTGGGCCCCAGCGTGCTGGGGCACTTCGCGCCCGCGATCTTCTCGCGCCTGTTCCCGCCGATCCCCAACCAGTTCCTGCTGCTCGACGCGATCGGCACCCTGGGCATGGTGCTGCTGCTGCTGCTCACCGGCCTCGAGACCGACCTGCGCCTGCTGCGCAACCTGGGCCGGGCCGCGCTCATCGCCTCGACCCTGGGCATGTTGTTCCCCTTCGCCACCGGCTTCGGCCTGGGCCTGTTCATGCCCGACGCCTACCTGGCCCAGCCCGACCGGCGCATCCTGTTCAGCCTGTTCCTCGCCACCGCCATGGCCATCTCGGCCATGCCGGTGATCGCCAAGATCCTGCACGACCTCGACCTCATCCGGCGCAACATCGGCGTGGTGATCCTGTCGGCCGGCGTGGTGGACGACACCGCCGGCTGGCTGGTGCTGTCGGTCATCGCCGGCCTGGCCTCGCACGGGCAGGTGCGGGTGGCCCAGCTGCTGTTCACCCTGACGCTCACCCTGGGCTTCGTGGCGGTGGCGGCGCTGCTGATCTACCCGGCCGCGCGCCGGCTGCTGGGCTGGACCCGCCGCTTCCGCACCGGCGACAGCGACCTGGTGGTGCTGATGGTCATCACCCTGGCCTGCGGCGCCACCACCGAGTGGATCGGCATCCACGCCGTCTTCGGGGCCTTCATCGCCGGCACGCTGTTCAAGCAGGTCCCCGAGCTGAGCCGCGACGCCGTCCACCGCCTGGAATCGTTCGTCTACGCCATCCTGGCCCCGGTGTTCTTCGCCAGCGTGGGCCTCAAGGTCAACCTGCAGAGCCTCCAGAGCGGCCAGATCCTGGCCCTGGTGCTCAGCATCGCCTGCCTGGGCAAGCTGATCGGCTGCACGGTGGGCAGCCTGTGGGGCGGCCTGCGCTTCTGGGAGAGCCTGTCGATCGCGGTGGCGATGAACGCCCGCGGCGCGATGGAGCTGGTGGTGGCGACCATCGGCCTGTCGATGGGCATCCTCAACCAGCAGATGTTCTCGATCATCGTCCTCGTCGCCATCGTGACCACCTTCATGGCCCCGCTGGGCCTGCGGCTGACCATGCGCAAGGTGCGCATGACCGAGGAGGAGCAGCGACGCATCCTGGCCGAGAGCTCGCGCGCCGCCTTCGAGCCGGGGCGCGTGCGGGTGCTGGTCCCGACCGTGGGCGGCCCCAACGGCGCCGGCGCCATCCAGCTGGCCGCGGGCATCGCCCAGCGCAGCGCCAACCCGGTCGAGCTGCTGACCGTGAAGGCGCCGACCTCGCTGCTGGATCGCTTCCTGCGGCTGTTCGATCCGTCGCGCCGGCAGAACGGGGTCGACAGCCCCAGCGCCCTGCACCGCACGTTGACCAGCGCGGGCCTGCAGCCCACCCTGCGCGAGGTGAACCACAGCAACGTGGCCACCGCCATCGTGCAGGAGGCCAGCCGCGGCTTCGATCTGATCGTGCTGGGCGCCTCCAGCCACGGCCGCTGGCTGGGCGGGGCGGTGCTGGAGGACGTGGTCCGCAGCGCCCCCTGTCACGTGTGCATCGTCAAGGCCCGCGGCGACGAGCACAAGTACCGCCGCATCCTGGCCTCCTTCGACGGCGGCGTCTTCTCGCGGGTGGCGGTCGAGTTCGCGGTCCGCTACGCGGAGGTGACCCAGGCCGACCTGACCGTGGCGGTGGCGGGCGGGCTGCCCGCCACCCAGCCCAACGATGCAGAGGAGGGCGCCACCTTCGACGACGAGGTGCTGCGCCGGATCACCCCCCTCCTGTCCACCGTCGAGCGCCGCCCGCGCGTCTTGCAGCTGGGCCCTGACCTGCAGGACGGCGCCCTGGCCGAGCAGGCCGCCTCGGGCGGCTACGACCTGGTGGTGATCGGCGCCGAGAACCGGGCCATCCAGCACCGTCTCTACTTCGGGGCCGAGAACGAACGCCTGCTCCGCAGCACGCCGGTGACCGTGGCGCTGGTGGTCCCCAGCGTGGGCCTCCTTCATTAGAAGAAAGACAGGGCCGCGCAACCGGGGCACGGCCGCGGCGATAAGGATAAGCTCCGCTCATGCAGCTGGTCCTCGCCGAGAAACCTTCCGTCGCGCGCGACCTGGCGCGCGTGCTGGGGGTGCGGCCGGTGGGGCGGCATGCGTTCGAGGGAAAAGATCGGGTGATCAGCTGGTGCGTGGGGCACCTGGTCGAGCTGGACGAGCCCGCCGCCTACGACGCCCGCTGGAAGGCCTGGCGTCTCGAGACGCTGCCGATGATCCCCCAGCGTTTCAAGCTGCGCCCGGTGGCCAGCGCGCGCGATCAGCTGACCGCCATCCAGAGGCTGCTGCGCGAGCGTCGCTTCGACGAGCTGGTCAACGCCTGCGACGCCGGACGGGAAGGGGAGCTCATCTTCCGCTACGTGTACGAGCTGGCCGGGTGCCGGTTGCCGGTTCGGCGGCTGTGGATCTCGTCGTTGACCGACGAGGCCGTGCGCCGCGGGTTCGACAGCCTGCGCCCCGGCTCCGAATACGACGCTCTGGGGGATGCGGCCCGCTGCCGCTCGGAGGCGGACTGGCTGGTGGGGCTGAACGCGACCCGGGCGGTGACGGTCCGGCACCGCGTGGGCCGCGATTCGCCGCTGTATTCGATCGGCCGGGTGCAGACCCCCACCCTGGCGCTGCTGGTGACGCGCGAGCAGGCGATCACCGCCTTCCAGCCGCGCGACTACTGGGAGGTCAAGGGCACCTTCACCACCGCGGGCGGCGAGCGCTTCGAGGCGCCGTTCGTGTTCCAGCGCCGCAGCCGTCTGGCCGCCGAGGCTGACGCCGCCGCCCTGCTGGAACGGCTGGGGCAGCACGCCGGCAGCGCCGACCCGCTGGGCCCGACGGTCGAGCGGGTCCAGCAGAAGACCCTGCGCGAGCCGCCCCCGCTGCTGTTCGATCTGACGTCCTTGCAGCGGACCGCCAACCGGCGCTTCGGCTTCTCCGCCGCGCGCACCCTGGAGATCGCCCAGGCCCTGTACGAGACCCACAAGGTGCTGACCTACCCGCGGACCGACTCGCGTTACCTGACCCGCGACGTGGCCGACACCTTGCCCCGCCTGTTCGAGAGCCTGGCCACCCGTCCGGAATACGCACCTTTCTGTCGCACCTTGCTCGCCGCCGGCAACGAGGGGCGGGTCAAGAACCGGCGCGTGTTCGACGACGGCAAGGTCGAGGACCACCACGCCATCATCCCGACCGGCAAGCCGGTGGACTGGGAGCGCCTCGGGCGCGACGAGCGGAACCTGTTCGACCTGGTGGCCCGCCGCTTTCTGGGCGCGTTCTTCCCGGACGCCGAGTTCGCCTCGGCCGAGGCGATCGTGCGGGTGGGCGCCGCGGCCGGGGCGCCGCCCGAGGCAGAGCCGCCGCCGGCCGCGAAGAAGGAGCGCGCCGCCGACGAGGCGGACGACGAGCCGCTGATCGAGACCTTGCCGCCACCGCCCGATCGTTTTCGCGCGCGCGGGCGGGTGCGGCTGGCGGCGGGCTGGCAGGAGGTGGCCGGCTTCGGCGACGACAGCGACCGGCCCGGCAAGGAATCGGCGCTGCCGGCGCTGACCCCGGGCGCCAGGCTGGACGGTCAGTTCGCCTCCGCGCGCGGGCAGACGCGCCCGCCGCCCCGCTACAGCGAGGGCACCCTGCTGGCGGCGATGGAGACCGCCGGCCGCGGCATCGAGGACGAGGAGCTGCGCCGGGCGATGAAAGAGACCGGCCTCGGGACGCCCGCCACCCGCGCCGCCACCATCGAGACCTTGATCAAGCGCGGCTTCATCGAGCGCCAGAGCAAGACCCTGCACCCGACCCCCACCGGCATCGCGCTGATCCAGGCGCTGCCGGTGCAGAGCCTCGCCTCGCCCGAGCTGACCGGGAGCTGGGAAGCGCGTCTGAACCGCATCGCTCGCGGGCAGGACCGCCGCGACGGCTTCATGCGTGACATCGCCACCTACGTCGGCGAAGTGGTGCAGGCCATCCGCGCGGCCCCGGCGAATCCCGCGATGTCCGCGCCGCCAGCGCCCCGCCGCGAGTCGAGCGCCGCTCCGCCAGCGTCTCGCCGCGAGTCGAGCATTCCCCCGCCTGCGCCAGCGAGCGCCGGATCCCCGCTCCCGCGCGCAACGCCGAGGAGCCCCCGCCCGCGCGACCGCGTCCGTCCGCCCGCGGCCAAATCCCCGCCCGCGGCCAAACCCGCGTCCGCGGCCAAATCCCCGCCCGCGGCCAAACCCCCGCCCGCCTCCCTCGATCAGCTCCCCTGTCCCGCCTGCCGGCGGGGAACGTTGCTGGCCGGCCGCCGCGGCTGGGGTTGCACGCGCTGGCGGGAGGGGTGCCCGTTCGTGATCTGGTTCGAGACCGCCGGCAAGCGGCTGACCGACGCGCAGCTGCGCGAGCTGCTGGTCAAGGGCAAGACCCGCAAGCTCACCTGGCCGCAGCCCGGCGGCCCGGCCTCCGGGCGACTGGTCCTCGACCTGCACGCCGGACGCGACGCCGGCGCCGCCCGCTTCCAGCGGGAGGAATGACCACCCTGGCGATCAGTCCACCGCCGGCGATTCCGACGGCTGCGGCGCCGAGGCCGCCAGATCCACGAATCCCTTGATCCACACCAGGTTCACCTGGTGGCAGAGCTCCAGCGGGGTGACGGTCGTGGTCTCCAGCGCCACCGTCCAGGGTACGCCGCGCCGGTGGAAGTAGTCGGTCACGCTGCCGTCGTGGAACTTCACCAGCCCGTCCTCGTCGGTGACGACGTCGTCGTCCACAGGCATGCGCGTGGCCAGCGGCAGCAGCCCCGCCGTGGCGCCCAGCATCGGCTTGAAGGGGGCGTTGTCGCCGAAGCTGTATGCGTATCCCAGCCGCCGCTCGAGGTAGGGGTCCTGATGGATGTCCAGCGCCGCGGCCGGCGTGGGCTGCCGTTCCAGCTCAGTCACCAGCGCCCGCGTCTCCTTGGGGCCGTCCTTGAACACCCGGTGACGGAGGAAGCTCTGCCCGGCGACCAGCTCGCCCACCCACTCGCCGGGCGTGATCTCGTAGCGCAGGAAGTCGTTGTTCGGGTTCTCGCCGCTGCGGTTGTAGCGGGTGTTGTCCTCGAACCCCGACGGGTTCAGGCACGGGTACACCACCAGTCCGACGCCCCGAGCGGTCGCATAGCGCTCGATCTCGCGGAAGTGGGCCAGCAAGGTCAGCGGCCCGGCGGTCTCGTTGCCGTGGAAGCCGGCCGTGATCAGCAAGGTCCGCTGGCCGGGCGTGGTCGCTTCCAGCAGCGGGTAATTCCGGCCGCCCTCGACCATGTGGGCGAACGGGCGCACCCGACTCACGCGTCCGTGAGCCATGAAAGCATCCAGGTACTGCTCGTACTTCATGATCGGCGGGGGGCGATTGCTACCTATCGCGGCAGGAACATTACTAAATTATCCCCCCGCCGGCCCGCGGACGCCCGTTTTTTCAGGGACGATGCGTCAGACGCTGGCGGCCAGCGCGGCGAGCAGCGCGCCGGCGCGGCCACCGTCGCCGTCGCATTCCAGCTGGCGCCGGCCGGCATCGTCGACAGAAAAGACGATGCGCAGCGACTGCCGCGGCAGCGCATCCGGAAAACGGTCCGCCCACTCGAGCGCGCAGGCCGCCCGGTCGTAGACGTCGTCCAGCCCCAGCTCGTGAAGCTCGGCCGGTCTCTCGATCCGGTAGAAGTCGCCGTGGACGAACGGCACGCGGCCGGGGTGCTCGTTCACCAGCGCGAACGTCGGACTGGCGACGTGCCTGTCAGGGGCCACCTGCAAGCCGCGGGCGATCCCCTGCGCGAACGTCGTCTTGCCGCTGCCGAGCGGGCCCACCAGAGCCACCACGTCTCCCGCCTGCATGATCCGCCCGAGGCGTTCGCCGATCTGGCGGGTCTGGTCGGCGCTTTCACTGGTCAGCCGCAGCGGCATCGTCACGGGCACGCGTGCTATTGTGCCCTGCCTTTTTGCCCGTGATGCGATCACCTTTGCAAGGAGAACACCGATGGTCCGGAAAGCCAGCGCCCAGTGGAAAGGAGCCCTCAAGGACGGCCAGGGGACCGTGTCCACCGACTCCGGTGTGCTGAAGACGGTGCCCTACAACTTCGCCCAGCGCTTCGAGACCCAGGCGGGCACCAATCCCGAGGAGCTGATCGCCGCCGCGCACGCCGCCTGCTTCTCGATGGCGTTGTCGGCCGAGCTGGGCAAGGCCAACCTCAAGCCCGACAGCGTCGACACCACCGCGACCTTGACCTTCGAGAAGCTGGACGTCGGCTTCACCGTCACCCGCATCCACCTGCAGGTCGCGGCCAAGGTCCCCAGCGCGAGCGCCGAGGCCTTCAACAAGGCCGCCGAGGACGCCAAGCGCGGCTGCCCGATCTCCCGTCTGCTCAACACGACCATCACGCTGGAAGCCAAGCTGGCCTAGGCGATGCGGCGTCGCCGCGGGACCCGCAGCGTCGTGATCACCGTTGCCTGATCATCGGCGCTTGCGGGTCAGCCTTCTATAGATGAGGAGGTGGCGGATCGCAGACTCGGATTCGCCGCGCTGCTCGTACAGGCGCGCGACGTTGTAGTGCGCGTCCGCGCTGTCGGGCGCGACGGCGATGGCGCACTGGTACGCCGCGATGGCCTCCGGGGCGCGGCCCAGGTCTTCCAGGGCCACGCCCAGGTTGAAGGCGGCGATGGGGTCTTCGGGGCGCACCGCCAGCGCCGCCCGGTAGTGGACCAGCGCCTGCTCGGGCTCGCCCGCCTCGTGCAACAGGCGCCCGAGGTTCACCTGGGCGTCGCCGTGCCGCGGGTCCAGGGCGATGGCCTGCTGGTATTCGGCGATGGCGGTCTTCGGGTCACCCGACTCCTCGGCCCCGTAGCCGATCTCGTAGTGCTCGTCGGCGCTCAGCGGCGAGCGCAGCCGGGGAGGGGGCGGCGGCGGCTCGGGCGCGGCCGGGCGCGCGCGCAGCTCGTGCAGGGCGCCCGCCGACGCGGTGGCCGGCGAGAAGTCGAACACCACCTGGCCCGAGCTGGGCTCCCAGCGCTGCTTGCCGTCGGAGGCCACCACCGAGCCGCCCTCCGCCTCCAGCTGCACGCGCAGAAGAGGCACGTCGTCGCCCAGCCGCTCGCGCAGCCGGCGGAGGGCATCGTGCACGCGCCGGGGGGGGATGCGGCTTTCCACCAGCCCCTCGGCCCGCCGGAGCATCACCAGGTCCTGGAAGGAGAAGCGCAGCTCGCCGCGCTCCCCGCGTCCGGGTGAGACCAGTCCGGCCCGCAGGTAGGCGCGAAGCCGGCTGGGCGGCACGCCCAGCACGGTGGCCACCTCTCGCGCCGTGTACATGGCCGGTCACTATAGACCAGAGCCGGGATCTGGTTGCCATCCGGATGCGCTTTCATCTGATGTGAAACCCCCGAGGGGTTCCCGACCTCCGCGCCGAAACAGTTGCGCGCGCGTGTGGTCAACCGGGTCACCTTCGCACTTCGCCCTACGCGCGCGGCGCGCATTCGCTGGGCGCACGGCAACATCCGGTGCCGCCGCCAGCTTCAGATATCGACCGCTGCGCCGATGAGAAACGTGTCGGCGGGCGGCCCCTGCCCATCGTCACCTACCCGCCGACCAAAGAAACGACGAGGGTTTCATGAGGCGCAGACGGCTAGGTTTGATCCTGACGGGTGCTCTGGCGAGCGCGGGCTGCGACCAGGCAGCCGACTCGTGGTTCTGCGCGGCCAACACCGGCTGCGAATGGACCGCGCGCGACTGGCAGGCGATATCGTCGATGGCCAATCTGCCCGAGAAGCCACCGGCGGACGCTTCGAACACGTTCATCGGCAACGCCGCCGCCGAAGAGCTGGGGCGCAAGCTGTTCCACGACACGCGCCTGTCCGGTCCCTCGAACCAGGTCGACGTGCTCCGCCGCCCGGTGGGCTACGCGCGCGCGCCCAAGGGCGCCCCCACCAACCTGGGCTGTGTCAGCTGCCACAATCTGGCCCGGGCCGGCGCCGACACCGAATCGCTGCCCGGCAACGTCTCGATCGGCGCCGCCTGGGCCGACACCAACGCGCTGCCGCTGTTCAACGCCGCCTACTACGGCATCGTCTACTGGAACGGGCGGGTCGATTCGCTCTGGGCGCAGGTGATGAACTCGCTCGAGGGCACCAACATGAACGGCAACCGCCTGCGCACCGCCTGGACGGTGGCCGAGCTGTACCGTCAGGATCACGACGCCATCTTCAAGTACCACGTGCCGATGACCCAGCGGCGCGCCGAGGTGGAGGCCCTGATCGAGACCACCGGCGCGCGCGCCGGCCAGTGCAAGCTCAACCCCGGTTGTCCGACGCCCGCCTGCCGCGCGGTGGTCGACAGCGAGAACCCCGCCGTCACTGGCTGCTTTCCCCGTTTTCCGCTGGAGGGCAAGCCCGGCACCAAGAAGGGTTGCCAGCCGGGGAGCACCACCGAGCCCTGGGGCGACGCCTACGACTGCATGGACGAGAACGACCAGCGCTCGGTGATCTGGGTGATGGTCAACGTGGCCAAGTCCATCGCCGCCTTCGAGTTCAAGCTGGTCAGCCGGGACGCGCCCTTCGATCGCTGGGTCAACGGCTTGCGCGACGGCGCGCCCCGCGACTACAAGACCTTCTCCGAGGCCGCCGAGCGCGGCGCTCACCTGTTCGTCACCAAGGGCGCCTGCAACGAGTGCCACAAGACCCCGCTGTTCTCGGACAGCAAGTTCCACAACATCGCCGTGGCCCAGGTGGGTCCGGGCGTGCCCACCGAGGCGGACTGCCCCGCCGGCGGCACGGTCTGCGACTGCGTGACCCAGTCGCCGGACCACACCGGCAACAACTGCTTCCCCTGGGGCGCTGCCGACGGGCTTTACCGCCTCAAGCACAACCTGTGGCGGCGCGACCTCGAGTGGAGCGACGACACCACCGACGCCACCCGCAAGTACTGGGTGACCATGACCATGGATCAGGTGCCCCGCGGCGCCTTCCGCACCCCCTCGCTGCGCAACGTGAGCCTGACCGCGCCCTACATGCACAACGGGTCGTTGCAGAGCCTGGAAGAGGTGATCGAGCACTACAACCAGGGCGGTTCGCCCAGCGCGCCGGGCACCCGTTCGGCCCAGGTCAAGCCGCTGCTGCTGACGCCGGCGGAGAAGGCCGACCTGATCTCGTTCCTGGAGAGCCTGACCGGCGCGCCGCTGCCGCCGGAGCTGATCGGGGCGCCCGAGCTGCCGAAATGGACGGACGTTCCCAAGTGGCCTTACTGATGGGGAGGGTGGTTCGCATGCGCGGAAGCGTGGTTCGCATGCGTGGAGGGTGCAGTTGCTGAAGCTGGTGGTTGCGCTGTTTGCAGGTACCTTGGCCGGCACGCCGGCCCCCGGCGCCGCGCCGGCCAGGAAACAATCCACCGAACCGGCCCGGCCCCCGGCCATGGCCCAGCGGCCCGCCGCCACCCCGCCCGGCAACTACGCTCCCGTGCCGCCGGGTTTCCCTGCTTATCCCGAGGTGCCTCCGCCGCTCAAACCGATCGCCGGTCCGGGCGCGGCCGCCGCCGAGACCGAGTCCACCGATCCAGAGCCGCCGCTGGAGGACCCCATCTCCCGCCTGCGCGAGCTGGAGGCGCGGCTGGATCAGACGCGCGATCTGATGAACAAGCGCCGCTCGCCGGTGACCCTGGGCGGCTACGTCGACTTCGGCTTCTTCATTCCCCAGGGCGACGGCTCGGGGATCATGCGCGACAACGGCAACGAGCTGTTCCCGCAGTACCAGGGCCAGTACGGCTGGGTGTTCCTGGGCGATCTGCTGGCCCCGGCCGTCAACTCGCGCGGCGAGGCCGCCGACCTGGGGCAGGCCGCCGGCGCCAGCCGCTTCGACAGCATCCACTCGCGCGGCGCCCCCGGCTTCATCGCCAACGAGATCAACCTGACCCTCAGCTCGGGCATCACCGAGAGCGTGCTGGGCACCATCAGCGTCAACTTCGTGCCCCGCACCGGCTCGGACTTCGCGCTGGGCGACTTCATCGACCTGGACCTGGCCCAGATCGAATGGGTGCTGGGCAGCGAGGGCAAGACCTCGCTGTTCATCGGCAAGTTCGATTCGCTGCTGGGGGTCGAGTACCGCGACCGCAAGGCGCCCACCCGCTTCGGCATCACCCCCTCGCTGCTCAGCCGCTACACCACCGGCACCGCCCTGGGCCTCAAGCTGCGCAGCAAGCTGGGCCCCGACGACCTGCTGGTGCTGGCCGGCGCGGTGACCAACGGCTCGAACACCACCGAGCAGTTCCACTTCTTCGACGAGGTCGACACCAACGCCGGCAAGACCGCCAGCGGCCGCGCCGCCCTGCACCTGCCGCTGCCGTTCGACCTGGAGCTGGGCGTGTCCGGGGCCTACGGCGCCCAGGACCGGGCCCTGGACAGCAAGGGCGCGATGTGGTTTTACGGCTTCGATCTGCTGTCGCAGATGGGGGCACTGTCGCTCAAGGCCCAGTTCCTCAAGGGGCAGGCCCCCGGCCGCCCGGTGGACAGCGTCTACGGTCTGGAGCTGCACGGCGGCGGCTACCTGGAGGCCGACCTCATGGTGACGCCCTGGCTGGGCCTGCTGGGCCGGGCCGAATACCGCGACGCTTTCGTCTGGCTGGGCGATCCCCAGGCCGCCGACGGGGCCAACCGCGCCTACCTGACCAAGTCCTGGCGGGCCACCGGCGGCCTGCGGGTGGTGTTCAACGAGAAGATCACCCTGAAGGCCGAATACCTGCGCAACGGCGAATACGGCGGCATTCCCGAGATCCGGAACGACGTGTTCACGTCGTCGCTTGTTTTTTCGAACTGAGAGGAGCCCATGAAGGACGGCAGCAAGAAGGTGGTGGCAGGGCTGGCGCTGGCCGTCTGGACGGGCGGCGCCGCGGCTCCGGCGTGGGCCCAGAACAAGGCGGCCGAGAGCGCCGCCCGGCCGGGGCCCACCTGGGCCGAGTTCCGCGAGCTGGAGTCCGAGGTGCGCGAGCAGCGCCAGATGTTGATCCAGCTGATGCAGACCGAGCAACAGCGCTACGACATGTTGTTGCGGGTGCTGCAGAACGCGAACGGCGGCGCGCCGGCGGCCGCCCCCCCGGCGCCGACCGCCCCGGCCAACAGCGACAACGAACGACCCCGCGGCGGCGCCACCCTGGCCACCACGCGCCCCTCGGTCGAGCGCAGCGAGCCGCGCTTCGGGATCATCGAGGGCCGGGTCAAGGTGCCGGGCAACGACACCTCCGAGCTGTACGTCTACGTGGAAAACTACCGGGGCCCGATGGTGCGCGGCAAGGCGGTGGAGATCAAGCAGGAGAACAAGCAGTTCATCCCCCGGGTGCAGGTGGTGCCGGTGGGCACCTCGGTGACCTTCCCCAACCTGGACCCGATCTTCCACAACGTTTTCTCCAACTCGCCCCGCAACAGCTTCGATCTGGGCAGCTACCGGGCCGGCGATCAGACCCGGGCAGCGGTGTTCAACTCGCCCGGGGTGGTGGACATCTTCTGCAACATCCACCAGCGCATGAGCGCCCACGTCCTGGTGGTGCCCAGCAAGCTGTACGTGCGGGTGCGGCCCGACGGCGGCTTCCGCATCGAGGGCGTGCCCACCGGCCTGCGCACGGTGGTGGCCTGGAGCCCCAGCCTCAAGCCGTCCCAGCAGAAGGTGGAGGTGACCACCGGGATCGCCTCGCGCGTGTCGTTCGAGATGGAATACACCGACCAGAAGACGCACGTGAACAAGCTGGGTCAGCCGTACGGTTCGTACAAAGAGTGAGTGGAGGAGGAGGAGCGGGGGGATGTTCGCCAAGGTGAGGATCGGGTTCGGCGTCCTGCTGATCGTGGGGGCCGCCCTGGTCAGCGTGCTGGGGTTCGGGCGGGGCGCGGCGCCCGCGCCCACCCTGGACAGCGGCAGCACCGTCACCCGGGCGGCGCAGACCGCCGCCAACGTCCTCGCCCTCGAGCTGGATGCCCTGCGCACGCGGGCCAAGATGGCCGCCGGTCTCGAGCCGCTGCGGGCGGCGCTGTCGTCGCGGGTGGACGTCCCCACCATCGTGGACCTGTTCGCCACCGAGGACTGGTGGCGGCCCTTCCGCGACGAGGTGCTCTGCTCGCGGCTGGTGATCGGCGACCTGGTGGCGCACCACGGCCCCGTCGACCTCGGCGAGGTCGATCAGAGCGTGGTGGCGGCGGCCCGCCGCAACCAGCAGGCGGCGGAGCTGGCCGCGGTCAACGGGCGCCCGCTGATGCTGGCGGCCGCCCGGGTGGACCTGAACATCAAGGGCGATCCGGTGGTGGTGCTGGCCATGCCGCTGGAGCTCAAGACCCTGGCCGCCGTGGCCACCCGGACGCGGCTGTCGTTGCTGGTGACCGACGGCAAGTCGTCGCTGCTGATCGCCGGCTCGGAGACCCACCGCGATTTCCTGGAAACGCTGATCCGCCGCAACGACAGCGACACGGTGGTCGATGGCAAGAGCGGCCGCGAGGCCGCCCGGATCGCGATGTCGCGCACCCTGAGCCTGTGGGCCGCCCGCACCACCGTGGCGCCCGAGCCGCCGGCCAACCCGCGCGGCGTGTTCTTCGGCGGCGCCGGCGCGCTGGGCCTGGCCGGGCTGGCCCTGCTGCTGGTCCGCCCGGGCAAGCCGCGCCGCAAGCCCGCCTTCGTCCCGGCCCACGAGGTCGAGCCCGAGCAGACCTTGCCCTTCGGCACCGGCCACCACGCCCGGGTCACCGGGCGGCTGCGGCCGGCCACCTCCTTGCCCGCGCCGGTGCGGGCGGTCGGTCAGCGCACGGTGGGCGTCTCGCGCGAGCTGCCCCGGCCCGCCCCGCCGCCGCCGCCGCCTCCACCCGCCGAGCCGGCCCCCGATCCACACTCCGACCTGCCCACCGATCTGCCCGACACCCAGGTGGACGCCGCCGCCGCGCTGCCGGTGACGGTGGTGCCGGTGAACGAGGAGTCGTCCAAGCTGTTCGGCCGTTACCGGGTGCTGGAACGGCTGGGCGCGGGCGGCATGTCCGAGGTCTACACGGCAGTGGCCCACGGGGCGGAGGGCTTCTCCCGCACCTTCGTGATCAAGCGGCTGCGCCCGGAGCTTGCCCACAACAAGGAAGCGGTCAACCAGTTCATCGACGAGGCCCGGGTGCAGGCCAGCCTGTCGCACTCGAACATCGTGCAGGTGTTCGACTTTGGCATGATGGGCGGCGAATATTTCATGATCGAGGAGTACATCCTGGGCCGCGACCTGGCCCGGGTGTCCGCCCGCTGCGTGGAGCGCACCGGCTTCCGGCTGGACCCACGGCTGGTGTATTTCCTGATGTACGAGACCCTGCAGGCGCTGGCCTACGCCCACGGCAAGCGCGGCCGCGACGGCGGGCCGCTGGGGATCGTCCACCGCGACGTCTCGGCCAGCAACATCATGCTGTCGTCGGCCGGCGAGGTGAAGCTGTTCGACTTCGGCATCGCCAAGGCCAACGCCCGTCAGACCCAGACCCAGGCCGGCATGGTCAAGGGCAACGCCAACTTCATGTCCCCCGAGCAGGCCCGTGGCCAGCAGGTCGACGGGCGCAGCGACCTCTACTCGCTGGCGCTGGTGATGTATTTCTGCCTGACCAACCAGCTCCTTTACACCGGCGATAACGACCTGGACGTTCTGTACAAGGCCGCCTGCGGCCCCAGCCCGCAGGACCTGGAGCTGATCAGGCGGGTGCCGCCGCCCGCCGCGGAGATCCTGATCCGGGCGCTTCAGGTGGATCCCGGTGCGCGCTTCCAGACCGCCGAGCAGTTCGCCGCCGCCCTGGCTCCCCACGCCGGTGGCGTCAAGGGCGAGGCCGCCAGCCTGATGGAGCTCCTCTTCGGCGACGAATTGCGTCGCGAAGCCGCCTAGCCTCGTCGCCCGCGCACGCGCCGGTGTATTATCCGCGCGTGTGCAAGATTCCGTGTCTCGTGTTCCTGATCCTGGCCGGCACCGGGTCGGTGCTGGCGGCCGCCGAGAAGCCCGACAAGGGGACCCCCTGCAAGCTGGCCACCGGCGGTGACCCGCTGGCCTCGCCCGTCGACGACGCGTGCAAGCAGGGCGGGGTGCCCGCGGCCAAGGCCAAGATGAAGGAGCTGGTGCGCGACGCCCGCAAGGCCGGCACCAAGTTCGAGTGCGACGACTGCCACAAGACCGACGCGGACTACAGCAAGCTGGTCGACGGCGCGCAGGACAAGTTCAAGAAGCTGCTGGCCGCCCTCCCGAAGAAGCCGTGAGCGCATCACCGCCGGAGCGCACGCCCGCTGCGCCCATCGATCTGATCGCACCGCTGCGCGCGCGCGTGCAGACCGCCCTCGAAGCGCTGTTCGGCGCCGAGGCGGCCGGCGCCGATCCCGCCATCCACCGCTCGCAGCACGCCGATTTCCAGGCGGACGTGGCCCTGGCCCTGGCGCGCCGGCTGAAGAAGAACCCGCGCGAGGTGGCCACCCAGCTGGCGGCCCGGCTGCCCGCCGACGACGTGATCGCCGAGGCGACCGTGTCGGGGCCGGGCTTCATCAACCTGACCCTGCAACCAGGCTTCATCGCCGGCGAGCTGCGGCGGATGCTGGCCGACCCGCGCCTGGGCTCGCCGCCGGCGGCCCATCCCCAGGTGGTGGTGGTGGACTACTCCGCCCCCAACCTGGCCAAGGAGATGCACGTCGGCCACCTGCGCTCCAGCATCATCGGCGACAGCATCGTGCGGGTGCTCGAGTGGCAGGGGCACCGGGTGATCCGGCAGAACCACCTGGGCGACTGGGGCACGCCCTTCGGCATGTTGCTCGAGCAGCTGGCCGACGAAGGTGACGACGCCTCCGGCTCGGGCGTGCGCGAGCTGGTCGAGTTCTACAAGGCCGCGCGCACGAAGTTCGACCGCGATCCCGCCTTCGCCGAGCGGGCCCGGCGGCGGGTGGTGCTGCTGCAGAGTGGGGACCCGGCCACCCTGGCGCTGTGGCGGCGCTTCATGGATCTTTCCGTCCAGCACATCCAGGATCTGTACCGCCGGCTGAACATCACCCTGCGCCCCGCCGACATCGCCGGCGAGAGCCGCTACAACGACGACCTGCCCGGCGTGGTGGCCGAGCTGGAGCAGAAGGGGGTGGCGCGGGTGAGCGAGGGCGCGGTCTGCGTCTTTCCGCCCGGTTTTTCCGGCCGGGAGGGCGAGCCGGTGCCACTGATCGTGCGCAAGCAGGACGGCGCTTACGGCTACGCCACCACCGACCTGGCGGCCTTGCGCTACCGGGTGCACACCCTGGGCGCGCACCGCCTGGTCTACGTGGTGGGCGCGCCGCAGAGCCAGCACCTGGCCATGGTGTTCGCCGCCGCGAAGATGGCCGGGTGGGTGGACGACTCGATCCGGATCGAGCACGTCCCCTTCGGGATGATCCTCGGCCCCGACAAGAAGATGTTCAAGACCCGGGCCGGCGAGACGGTCAGCCTGGCGGCGCTGGTGGACGAGGCCAGCGAGCGTGCCGCCAAGGTGGTGGAGGGCAAGTCTCCGGAGCTGGATCCCGCCAGCCGCGCCCGCATCGCCGAGGCGGTGGGCGTCGGCGCCATCAAATACGCCGACCTCAGCAACGACCGGGTCAAGGACTACGTGTTCGACTGGGACCGGATGCTGGCCTTCGACGGCAACACCGCCCCCTACCTGATGTACGCCCACGCGCGCGGCCGATCGATCCTGCGCAAGGCCGAGGTGCCGATCGAATCGGTCGCCGGGGACGCCCTGCGCGTCGACGCCCCGGCCGAGCGGGCGCTGGCCCTGGAGCTGCTGGCCCTGCCGGGGACCATCGAGAAGACGGCAGACTCGCTGCAACCCCACCGCATCTGCGCGCAGCTTTACCAGGTGGCCGGCGCCTTCACGACCTTCTTCGAGCAGTGCCCGGTGATCAAGGCGGACGAGCCGGTGCGCTCGTCCCGGCTGGCTCTCACCGCGCTCACCGCCCACGTGCTCGCCCGCGGCCTGGACCTGCTGGGCATCACCGCGCCCGACCAGATGTGACCGACCGGCATCCGTGGTATGCACCCCGGATGAAGAAAGCCGCGTCTTTTCCAGCCGCGCTCGCGCTGTGTCTGCTGGCGGCGGTCCCCGCGCGCGCGGCGGGGAAGGTCCAGCCGCAGGACATCGGCCCACACATCCGCTTCCTGGCCGACGACCTGCTGGAGGGTCGTGCCCCCGGCTCGCGCGGCGAGAAGCTGGCCACGCGCTACATCGCCGCGCAGATGCAGGCGCTGGGGCTGCAGCCGGGCGGCGAGGGCGGCACCTTCTTCCAGAAGGTCCCGCTGGTGGGCCTGACTCCCACCCTGCCGACCTCGGTCACGGTGAAGGGCCCGGGCGGCAAGACCTTGCCCCTGACCTTGCCCACCGACCTGGTGATCATGAGCGGCACCCAGGCCCCCGACGCGCGCATCGCCGACGCCGAGGTGGTGTTCGTCGGTTACGGCATCGTGGCCCCCGAATACCAGTGGGACGACTACCAGGGCACCGACGTGAAGGGCAAGGTCGTGCTGGTGATGAACAACGACCCGGCCTCCGACCCGGCGCTGTTCGCCGGCAAGACCCGCCTGTGGTACGGGCGCTGGGACTACAAGTACCTGGAGGCCGCCCGCCACGGCGCCGCCGGCGCGATCGTCATCCACACCACGCCCTCGGCAGCCTACCCCTGGCAGGTGGTCACCAGCTCGAACACCGGCGAGAAGTTCGAGCTGCCCGCCGCCGACGAGCCGCGCCTGCAGGCGAAGATGTGGGCCACCGAGGAGGCCAGCCGCAAGATCGCCGCCCTGGGCGGCAAGGACCTGGATGCCCTGCGCGCCGCCGCCGAGAAACGCGGCACCCGGGCGGTGCCGCTGGGTGCCTCCTTCTCGGTCGCCTTCAAGAACACCGTGCGCAAGCTGGAGGGCGAAAACGTGATCGGCCGCCTGCCCGGCGCCGACAAGAAGCTGGCCGACCAGGTTGTGGTCTACACCGCCCACCACGATCACCTGGGCGTGCGCACGCCCAAGCCGGGGTCCCCAGACCGGTCTGCCGGGCTGGGGTGGAAGGACGGGGACGGTATCTACAACGGGGCGCTGGACAACGCCTCGGGCGTCGCCCAGCTGCTGGCCATGGCCAAGGCGGCGGCCAGCGGGCCGCGGCCCAAGCGCTCGCTGCTGTTCATCACCGTGACCGCCGAGGAACAGGGGCTGCTGGGGTCGGAATATTACTGCCGCCACCCCACCATCGCCCCCGGCCAGATCGCCGCCAACATCAACGTCGACAGCATCAACAACAAGGGCCGCACCAAGGACTTCGGCTTCATCGGTTACGGCAAGTCGTCGCTGGACGGGATCGTCGACGCCGGGGCGAAGGCGCAGGGCCGCACCGTGCACGGCGACGCCTATCCGGACAAGGGCAGCTTCTACCGCTCGGACCAGTTCAACTTCGCCCGCATCGGCGTGCCCGCGGTGTACGGCCGGGGCGGGCCCAGCTACGTCGGCCGCCCGGCCGACTGGGGGCGCGAGCAGCACGACATCTACGAGAAACGCTATTACCACCAGCCGTCGGACGAATACGACGAGAAGAGCTGGGACCTGGCCGGCGCGGTCGAGGACGCCGAGCTGCTGCTGCGCGTGGGCCTGACCGTCGCCAACGACAGCAGGCTGCCGGCCTGGAAACCGGGCGACGAGTTCGAGGCCGCCCGTCGCAAGGCGCTGACCGCGGCCAAGGCGCCCTGAGCGCCCGCGGTCGGGCAATCGCGCCCCGGCCGCGACAGCCCTGTCACGGTCCGGTCGCGCCGATGCGGGAAATCCCCACCGGTGGTGGGGGGTACGTCGCTTGCTTCGTGCCCCCGCATGCGGCGATCAATCGCGCCGGGCCGTCACGACGGGTCGGTCCGGTGGCTGGGTCTTTTCCTTGGTCTCCTTCCCGTCGTCGCGGGGGGCTGCACCGCCTCCCTCGACGGTGCGAGTAACGGTTCTCGGGCACCGGGCGAAGCGGGCGGTCCGGTGCCCCCGCCCACGACGCCCCCGGCGGGGACCCCGCCGGCGCAGCCAGCGCCGCCGCCGATCAATCCCCCGCCCGGAATGGCGCCCCCGCCCCCGGAGATCGAGGAGCGGCAGGACTTCGAGCTGCCGCGCGGGGGCGCGCGCTTCGTCTACGCCGCCAGCCGCAAGCGCGACAACGTCGCGGTGATCGACTCGACCGGCCTGGCCATCCGCACGGTCCCGGTGGGCGACGCGCCCGGGTTCCTGACCACCGTGCCCGGCCAGGACGTCGCCCTGGTCATCAACGCCGGCACCCACGACGTGAACATCCTGCGCACCGACGCCGCCGGCGCGACCGCAGTCTCGCGCGTGCCGGTGGTGCCCGCCGCCAACCGGATCACCGTCGGCCGTCAGGGTAAAAACGCCGTCGCCTGGTACGACAGCAGCACCCCCGGTGCGGCCGGCGCCGGGGCGGGCGGCGGCTTCCAGGAGGTGACGGTCATCCAGCTGGCCCCCGGCGCCGACAAGGCGGTCGATCTCACGGTCGGCTTTCGCCCCAGCGACGTGGTCTTCTCCGACGACGGCAGCGGCGCCTACGTCGTCACCGAGGACGGCATCTCCATCCTCCGCTTCGCCCAGATCACCGGCCCGACGGTGGCGCCCTTCGTGCGTTTCCCCGACGCCGGCGCCACCGCCCCGGCCGCCCGCGACGTCTCGGTCACGCCCGACGGCCGCTGGGCCATCGCCCGCCGCGAGGGCGCCTCGCAGGTGATGTTGCTGGACCTGGGCGCCCCCGGCGCCGCGGCCGGCGCGGTCACCATGGTCGACCTGCAGGCCCCGGTCACCGACCTGGACCTGGCCCCGGGCGGCGGCTTCGCCCTGGCGGTGCTGCGCGATCAGAACGCCTTCGTGAAGCTGGTCATCCCCGGCTCGTTCAGCGGCACCCCCGCGCCCGAACGCCGGGTGCTGGCGGGCGAGGCCATCGGCTCGGCCGTGGTCAGCCCCGACGGCACCACCGCGATCCTGTACACCACCGCCGCCACCCCGGCGGTCGAGCGCCTGGTGCTGGTGAAGCTGGACGCCCCCACCGCCCCGCCGCTGCCGGTGACCCTGAAGAAGGGCGTGCGGGCGGTGGCCATCGCCCCCGACGGCAAGACCGCGGTGGTCCTGCACACCAAGCTGCCCGGTGACAGCCGCGAGCCCGGGCTGGACGTGGAGGCGCAGATCGATCGTTCCTACGGCTACACCGTGGTCAACCTGGGAAGCGGATTCGCCAAGCTGCAGATCACCAGCGACGAGGTCTCCTCCCTGACGCTCACCCCCGACGGCAGCCGCGGCTTCGTGCTGGTGCGCGGGCCGCGCCTGGTGCAGCGGATCGCCCTGTCCAGCTTCATCGTCGACGAGTTCCCGCTGGGCAGCCCGCCGCTGGCGCTGGCGGTGCTGGGCGACGCGGTCAAGCGCGTGTTCGTCAGCCAGGAGCACCCGGAAGGCCGCATCAGCTTCATCAACTGGGAGACCGGGGTGGTCGAATCGGTCACCGGCTTCGAGCTCAACGGGAGGATCGTGCAATGAAGCCGTTCCCGCTGCTCGCCGTCATCGGGCCCCTGGCTGTGATCGCCGCCTGCGACAACCCCGCCCCCGAACCTCGGGGCAACTTCCCCATCGCTTCGATGGCGGTGGGATCGCGGGTCGCCTTCGTCGACCAGGCCAGCGCCACCGTCTTCGTGATCGATCCGGCCGAGCGGGAGCTGCGGGCCCGCCTGCAGCCGGTGGGGGAGAACCCGCTGCGGGCCCTGGTCCGACCCGGACACGACGAGGTGCTGGTGCTGTCCACGGGCGTGCGGGACGAGGCCGGCCGCACGGCCGAGCCGGGCGCCTTGACGGTGGTGCCCACCGAGGCCGGCAAGTCGCCCCGCCGGCACCTGCTGGACACCCGCTTCACCGACCTGGCGGTGTCGCCCGACGGGCGCTTCGCGGTCCTGCACTTTGCGCCCGAGTCCGCCCAGGCCGCCGCCAGCCTGGTGGTGAACCCCAACGAGATCGCGGTGCTCGACCTCGACGCCCCGATGGCCGGCGCGGACGCGGCGCCGTCGCGTGGCCTGCGCAGCTACGGGGGCGTGCCCCGGCAGGTGGTCTTCTCGCCGCCGCTCGCGCTTCACACCGACACCGGCGCGCGCATGTTGCGCCTGGCGGTGGTGCTGTCGGACAACTACGTCACCCTGGTCGACCTGGAGAACGACCGCAGCGAGATCACGGTGTCGCTCACCCGCGCCGACGAGCCCCGGGTGGTGCGGCCGCTGCAGGTGCTGTTCGAGCCGGGCAACGCCAGCAACGACCCGACCCTGTTCATCCGATCGGACGGTTCCAGCGACATCGTGGCCCTGCGCCTGGTCGCCTCGCCGCCGCCCCGGCCCGACCGCAGCAACGACTTCCGCCCGGTGCTCAGCCTGCTGGGCAGCGGCTCGCGCCCCGGCGACCTGGCGATTTATCAGGCCTCCGAGGGCCTGCGGCTGCTGATGGTGGCGCCGGACGCGGGCGAGGCGTCGGTGATCGACCCGCGCACCAGCCGCGTGACCACCTTCCGGCTCGACGCCCGCGCCGAGCAGATCGTCCTGTTCGAGGGTGCCTCACCCGCCGAACCGGAGCGCCGCCCCCGCGCGCTGCTGCTGGCCAGCGGAGGCGGGCAGGTTGGCTTCCTCGACCTGGACCGGCTGGAGGACCTGCAAGCGCGCAACCTGGAGCTGCGTCCGATGGCCAGGGTCGAACGCTTCCTGCCGATGGTCGAGCGGGGGGTCGTGCTGGCCAGCCACGGCGCCCAGCGTGCCAGCGGCGCGGGTCTATCGATCATCGACCTTCACCGTCGCACGGTCTCACCGCTGTTCAGCGAATCGATGCAGGACCTGCAGCCGGGACCGACCCCCACCGACGAGCTGTGGCTGCTGCCCACCTCCGACTCGCGCCTGGGCCGGCTGTCCCTCGCGCACCTCACCACCACCGAGGTGCGGCTGGACCTGCCCGCCAGCCGCGTCTTGCCCCTGGCCGCTTCGGCCGGCGGCGCTCGCTTCGTGGTGGTCGAGCACGGCCCCGGCGGCACCATCACCGTGCTCGACGCCGACAAACCCGAGCGCCAGACCGCGCGCTCGCTGGTGGGATTCATGTGGACCAACCTGCTGGAACGGAGGAAGCCATGAAGAGCCTGTGTGCCCTGGCCCCGGCCCTGGCGCTGGCGACGATCCTGTCTCCCGCTCGGGCGCGCGCGGAGGAGCCGCTGGAGATCTCCGGCGACCCCCGCTCGCTGCTGGGTTTCGCGCTCTCGTTCGATCTGTACCAGCTGCGCCGACCCGAGGCGGCGCGCGCGCCCTGGGCCGATGTGCAGCAGAACGCGGGCGGCCTGGCGCTGGCCTACGATCTGTGGCGCCCGGGTGAGGAGACCCGGCTGGCGCTGGCCGCGGGCTGGATGAGCGAGCAGGCCGGGCCGGATCCGTCGCGACCCTCCGTCGCTGTCGGGCGCGGTGTCCAGACCAACGCGATCAGCCTGCGCACCCAGCTGTGGCACCTGGGAGCGGCCCTGCGCTGGCGGACCGCCCACCTTCTGCAGCCCTACCTCGCGCTGGGCGGCGGGGTGACCGACAGCAAGCTGAGCATGGACAGCTACTACCTGCTGAGCGCCCGCGCGCGCGGGGTGGTGGGGCGGGCCAGCCTGGGCCTGCGCCTGCAACCGGACCTGCTGACCGTCAAGCGGGCGGGCTCGCCGCTGTTCGGTTTCGCCCTCGCCGCCGAGATCGGCGCGCAGGCGGGCACCTCGCTCCGCTACTCCTTCGAAGGCGTCCGGGTCGCACCGCCCGCCGAGAAGCAGCCGATCGCCGTCCAGTCGGTCCCGGCGGGCGATCTGACCCAGACCGCCGCCTACGGACGCCTGTCGCTGATGGCGGTCTTCTGAGCGACGGATGCGGTCAGACCGCCGGCTACGGGCGGCTTGATGCTCGTGTGCCGAGCGGCGTGCGTGGTCAGCGCTTGCTGCCGCGGGTGGCGGCGGGCTTGCGGCGCATGGCCTTCTCCGCCACCTTCTCCTCGTCCTCCTCTGCCCGCTGAGCCGGCCGCCGCTCGCCGTCCTCGCGCCCGCGCCCGGCCGGCTTGGGGCTGCGCTTGGACCCGGCTTCCAGGCTCGCCTTCAGCGCCTCCATCAGATCGATCACGGGCGCCGGCGCCTCCTCGGTGGGGGCGGTCTCGATCTGCTGCCCCTGCACCTTGCGCTCGATGTCGGCCAGGGTCCGCTTCTTGACGTCGTCTTCGTATTTGGTCGGCTCGAAGGTCTCGCTGGAGATCTGATCCACCAGCTGGTGGGCCAGCTTCAGCTCGGACTCGCGCACGGTGGGCACGTCGGGCAGGGGCACGTCCTCCAGGCCCCGCACCTCGTCGGCGTACAGCAGCTGCTGCATCACCAGCCCGCGCTCGATCGGGCGGATCATCACCAGGTACTGCTTGCCCCGGGCGGCGTGACGGGCCAGCGCCACCCGCCCGCTCTCGCGCATCACCTCGGCCAGCAGGTAATACGCCTTCTCGCCCCCCTTCTCGGGCGCGACGTAATACGGCTTGTCGTAGAACATCGGGTCCACCTGGGACATGGGCACGAACTCGGTGATGTCGATGGTGGGGCTGGCCCGTTCCTCCAGCGCCTTCAGCTCCTCGGGCGTGAACACCACGTACTGGTCCTTGGCGAACTCGTAGCCCTTGACCATCTCGTCGCGCGGGACGATCACCTCCTCCTTCGCGCAGATGTATTGCTGCTTCAGCCGCGACCCGCAGGGCGGCTGGTGAAGCATGTTGAACGAGATGTGACCCTGGGACTGCGTCGCCGGGAACAGCTTCACCGGGATGGCGACCAGGCCAAACGAGATGCTTCCGGTACCGACCGCGCGAGGTGGCATGTAGGTAATTATAGGTTGGTGTGTGCGAGCGCGAAAATAACTCAGCTCCCCGCCGCGGCCGCGCCCGGTCCGCGTGATGCCCACTGCGTCAAAAGCTGCTCGGCCAGGCGGGGGCCCTTGCCCTCGTCCTCGTGCTTGAAGAAGACGAAGGCCTGCTCCCAGGGTTGCGCTGCGATCCGCTCGGCCCACATGGCGACGGCGGCGTCATCATAGTCCTGCCGGCGCAGCCGCAGGTAGCCCCAGGGCGCTGTCGACTGAACCGGCGTGGCCAGCTCCTCGGCGTCGGCGATGCACAGGGCGGCCTGGTGCCGTTCCAGCGCCGCGTACACCTCGGGCACGAACCAGGAGGCGTGACGGAACTCGAACGCCGGCTTCACCGTCGCCGAACGCGCGCGCAGCTGCACCAGGAAGGCGTCCAGCCGGGCGAGATCGAGCCGGAAATTGGGCGGCAGCTGGAACAGGATCGGCCCCATGCGCTCCGCCAGCCCGTCGCCGGCCTCGATCAGGAGATCCAGCGCTTGCTCTGCGCCCACCAGCCGGCGCTCGTGGGTGATCCGGCGCGGCGCCTTGAGCGCGAACTGGAACCCGGCGGGCACCTCCTGTCCCCAGCCGGCCACCACCTCCTTGCCGGGCATCCGATAGAACGTGTTGTTGATCTCCACCGTGGGCAAGCGGGTGCCGTAATACCCGAGCATCTTCGCCGCCGGCAGCTTCTCCGGATAGAAGGACCCCTTCCAGGGCGCGTAGCTGTACCCGCTGGTTCCCGCCAGGAGGTTCACGGCCGCCAGCTTACACGCCGCTGCAGAAAATGCCCGCCTCAAGAAGCACAACGTCACTGAGAGACGTCCGCGAACGTGCGCGCCGTAACCTCCGTCGCGGTTACAGGGTCATCGAAAACGCACGATAATGTGTAGACGTAGTTGATAGCGTCGCAGGCGCGCTCCGCACACAGCCGCCCACGCCCGTCGTCCCACGAGGCATCGCGATGAACAAACAGTCGGTCCCGTACGCGTTCGTTCTGCTGTTGGCCGGATGCACCGCCACGCGCGGCGTGCTGGGCCTGCCCGCCAGCCCCATCCCCGCGCCCGCTGCCGCTGCGCCCGGCGCCAACCTCGACGAGATCCTGGTCGGCTCGTGGCTGAAGGACGATCTGAAGATCGCGCCCCCGGCCACCGACGGCGAATTCCTGCGTCGGGCCAGCCTGGACCTGATCGGCCGGGTGCCCACCTTGCCCGAGGCGCGCGCCTTCCTCACCGACGGCGCGCCCGACCGGCGGCTGCGCCTGGTCGACCGTTTGCTGGCCAGCCCCGAGTTCGCCGAGCACTTTGCCGACGTGTACAGCGATCTCCTGTGGCGGGTCGACGGCAGCAAGCGGATCGAGCGCCAGGACCCGCGCGGCTGGCTGGTGACCGCCTTCAACGAGAACCGGCCCTACGATCGCCTGGTCTGGGAGCTGCTGACCGCCGCCGGCGATGTGCGCGAGAACGGGGCGGTGGCCTTCATCGCCGCCCGCGCGCGCGGCGGGGGCGGTCCCGAGGCGCTGGCCGGCGCCTCGGCGCGCCTCTTCCTGGGCCTGCAGATCCAGTGCGCCCAGTGCCACGATCACCCCTACGACACGCGCTGGAAGCAGCAGGACTTCTACGGTCTGGTCGGCTACTTCGCCCGCACGAAGGTCAAGCGCGACACCAGCATGCTCAACCCGCTGGAGGTGGGCGGCATGATGCCGGCGGCGGGCGTCTCCTTCGTGGTCTTCGACCAGCGCCGGGGCGAGGCCAAGATGCGGGCCCCGCACTCCGAGACCGACGTGCCGGTGCAGCCGCGCTTTCTGGGACGTACCCCCGAGCCCCAGGGCGACGAGGGCCGCCGCGAGACCCTGGCCCGCGCCGTGATCCAGTCGGACCTGTTCGCCAAGGCGATGGTGGCGCGTACCTGGGCCCAGCTGTTCGGGCAGGGGATGGTCGATCCCTGGGACGACCTCGGCGCCGAGAACGACGCCCGCCACCCGCCGCTGCTGGTCCGGCTGGCCGCCGACTTCCGCTCCAGCGGCTACGACATCAAGGCCCTGCTGCGCAAGATCGTGCTCTCGCCGGCCTACGCGCGCAGCTCGATCCGCCCGCAGGGCGTGGCCGACGACGGCGGCGCGGCCGTGCGCGCGTTCGCCCGCGCCCGCGTCCGCCCGCTGTCGTCCGAGCAGCTGTTCCGGACTCTGCTGATCGCCACCGGCGCCGATCAGATGGTGCGGCGGCGCAACCAGGACCGGGCCGAGCGGCAGATCGAGCGGGCCCTGCGCGAGTACCGCTTCACCTTCGAGGACGACGAGATGGCCGACGCCGACACCTTCGACGGCAGCATGCCCCAGGCGCTGCTGCTGCTGAACGGCGAGGTGACCAACAACGGCGCGCGCGCCGGCGAGGACGGCGTGCTCGACGGGATCTTGCGCCGCACGCGCGACCCGGCCGAACGCCTGCGCGACATGTTCCTGGCGGTCTACACCCGCCCGCCCACTGCCGAGGAGGCGGCCTGGCTGCTGCCCCAGCTGGTCGAGGGCAGCAAGAAGCAGGGCCGGCAGGCCTACGAAGACGCCTTCTTCGCCCTGCTGATCTCCAGCGAATCGGTCACCAACCACTGAGGACGGACATCATGGAACGACCCCATTCGCGACGGAGCTTCCTGCAACTGGGCGCCGGCACCGCGCTGGCGACAGCTTTTTCCGGCCGGGCCTGGGCCGCCACCGGCGTCGCGCCCGGCCGGGGGCTGGCCGGCCAGAATCCCAACCCGGCCCGCGCCTGCATCCTCCTTTACCTGGCGGGCGGCCCCAGCCACATCGACACCTTCGATCCCAAACCCGGCCGCCCCACCGGCGGCGAGTTCCGGCCCATCGCCACCAGCGTCGACGGCCTGCAGATCAGCGAGCACCTGCCCCGGCTGGCCGAACGGATGAAGCAGCTGGCGCTCATCCGCTCGCTGACCGCCAAGGAGGGCAACCACGACCGCGCCCGCCACCTGATGCACACCGGATACGCCCCCGCCGGCGGCGCCGACCACCCGGCCTTCGGCTCGATCGTCGCCGAGACCCACGCCGGCGGCGCCCACGGCCTGCCCGGCTACGTGGCCATCGGCGGCCCGGGCGAGGGCGCGGGCTTTCTGTCGAAGGCGTATTCACCCTTCCCGGTGAAGAACCCGTTGCGGCCGGTGCGGCACCTGGCCCCCGCCCGCGGCATCGAAGGCCCGCGCTTCGAGCGTCGCCTGCAGGTATGGCGCAAGCTGGAGGACCGCTTCGCCGGCACACGCAGCAGTGGCTACGTGGCCAGCCGCCGCCAGGTGGCCGAGCAGGCGCTCACCTTGATGGGCAGCGAAGGCTCGCGCGCCTTCCAGGTGGAGGACGAGCCGGAGAACGTGAAGGAGGCCTACGGCAGCAGCGAGTTCGGCGCCGGCTGCCTGATGGCCCGCCGCCTGGTCGAGGCGGGGGTGCCGTTCGTGGAGGTGACCCTGAACGGCTGGGACACCCATGACGACGTCTTCAACCGGGTCAAGGCGCTGAGCGCGACTCTGGACCAGGGCTTTTCCGCTCTGCTCGACGACCTGCAGGGCCGCGGCCTGCTCTCGCAGACCCTGATCGTCTGCGCCGGCGATTTCGGCCGCACCCCGCGCATCAACGAGAAGGGCGGCCGCGACCACTGGCCGGCCAGCAGCTCGGTCCTGCTGGGCGGCGGTGGGATCAAGGGCGGCCAGGTGGTCGGCTCCACCGACGCCGACGGCGCCCAGGTCGCCTCCCGCCCGGTGACGGTCCCCGATC
>JBKPRZ010000582.1:0-6626 GCA_046734815.1 Myxococcota bacterium
TCGCCGCGCCGACCGCGCCCGTCGCCGCGCCGGCCGCCGCTGCACCCGCCGCCCCCGCGCGGCCGCGCTTTCTGCCCGAGATGCTCGCCTCGTCGCAAAAGGTGTCAGGGGAGATGCCCCGGCTGCCCGCCGCGCTGGCCCGCGCCGGTGCCAGCTACCTGGTGCTCGCCCGCCTGTGCGTCGACGCCAGCGGCGGCGTCGAGACCGTCACCATCGAGCGCGGCGCCCATCCCGCCGTCGACGCGGAGGTGCGCAGTGTGCTTCCGACGTGGCGCTACCGACCCCTGCTGGCGGCGGGGCGCCCGATCCCGTTCTGCACGTTCCTGCGCTTCGACTTTCGCGCGCGTTGATCGGCGCGGCTGTCCGGGTCGGCACCGGTGTCGTAAAACCTGGGTCATGACCACATCCAGGCTGGACCTCGTGAAGCGGTACCTCGCCGCGCTGGAGGCGTTCGCCGTCGGTGACGAGCTGGCACGCTTCTTCACCGACGACGTCGTGCAGGAGGAGTTTCCCAACCGTCTGGTGCCCCAGGGCGCGCGGCGCGACCTCGCCGGCCTGCTGGAGGGCGCCGCGCGCGGCAAGCAGGTGATGCAGCGGCAACGGTTCGAGTTGATCTCCGCCACCGAGGGTCCCTCCACGATGGCCCTGGAGATGATCTGGACCGGGACCCTGTCCGTGCCGCTGGGGACATTGCGGCCCGGTGACCAGATGCGTGCGCGCATCGGCGCTTTCATCGAGTTCGAGGGCGATCGCATCCGCCGACAGCGTAACTACGACTGTTACGACGCCTGGTAACCACCGCCGGACCCGGGCGCGCCGTCGCTGGTTCCGCGGCCGTAACGCCGGGCCAATCTGCAATTGTACCGGCCCGGCGAGAGCACGGTTGCGGACCGCGTACGGGCATCTCAGATTCCGTTCGCGCCCCACCGAGGACCGTGATGGTTCGGCAGCTGGTCGAAAAATCCATCCAGATCGATGCCCCGGCGTCGAAGGTGTGGCGGGTCCTGACCGAACCCGTTTGGACCCGCGAGTGGATCCGGCAGTGGTGGCCGGAGGTGGAGCGGATCGAGTCGGACTGGCGCCTGGGCGATCAGGTGGTCTTGCGAGGGCGCAGCGGCGACGTCGGCGCGCTGGGTGAGATCTCAGCCATCGACCGCCCGGTCCGGCTCACCCTGCGCGTCCAGCTGCAGCGAGCGCCGTCGCCGCGGGATCAGCAGGTGACCTACCGCCTGGACGAGCGCTGGGGCCACACCCAGCTGCGCGTCACCGTCGGCGACTTCGACGAGGACGCGCCGGCCGACGAGGGCTCCCCGCTGGGCGCGGCCGCCGGATGGGACCGCTGCCTGCCCAAGATCAAGGAGCTGTCGGAAAAAGGTTGAAGGCCGCGGGGCGCGCTAACATCAGCCCCCTGATGCCGCTCTACCTCGAAGACCTGACCCCCGGGATGATCGTGCAGGGAGGCCCACGCACGGTCAGCGAGGCGGAGGCGATCGCCTTCGCCCGCCAGTTCGACCCTCAGCCCTTCCACACCGACGCGGCGGCGGCGAAGGACAGCGTCTTCGGCGAGCTGGTGATGAGTGGCTGGCACACCGGAGCGCTGACCATGCGCATGCTGGTGGACGGCGTCCTCGGCACCATCGCCAACGGCCTGGTTGGCATCGAGGTGCGGAAGCTGCGGATGCCGCGGCCCGCCCGCCCCGGCGACACCTTGACGGTGACCGCGGAGGTGGTCGAGACGCGGCCCTCCGCCTCGCGCCCCGGCTGGGGGACGGCGCTGATGCGTTCGAGCACCCGCAACCAGCGCGGCGAGGTCGTCCTGGAGATGGAGAACGTCTCCTGGGTCGCCCGCCGGCCGTGACGCTGCCGCACGTCCGGTCTCAACCGTCGATCCCGTTGTACGCACCCGGGGAGTTTTTGTTCCTCCCGCCGATCCGCGTGCGAAAATCAGCGGTGCATGGAGTGGGACGAGGTCATCGCGCTGATCCGGCGGAACGAGGTGGGGCGTGACAGCTCCATCCAGACGCCGTACGGCCGCCGCCTGCTGTGTTACGCGGACCTGACCGCCACCGGCCGCTTTCTCCACTTCGTCGAGACCTGGGTGCGCTGCCTGCGCCCGTATTACGCCAACACCCACACGGCCATCTCCTCGACCGGGCGGATCATGACCGAGCTGCGCGAGCAGGCGCGCGGGGTGATCGCCCGTTCGGTCAACGCCGGACCCGACGACGTGGTGCTGCTGGTGGGCGCCGGCGCCACCGCCGCCATCAACAAGCTGGTCGGCCTGCTGGGCCTGCGCGCGCGCGACGGCGGCGCCGGCCGCCCGCGCCCGGTGGTGCTGGTGGGACCGTACGAGCACCACTCGAACGAGCTGCCCTGGGTCGAATCGAACGCCGAGGTGGTCGAGGTGTCGCTGGACGACGCCGGCGCGCTGGACCTCGGCGATCTGTCGCGCAAGCTCGAACGCTTCGGCGACCGGCCGCTGAAGATCGGCGCGTTCTCGGCCGCCTCCAACGTCACGGGCATCCTCACCGACGTGCCGGCGGTGGCGCGGCTGCTGCGCGCGGCCGGCGCCCACGCGGTCTTCGACTACGCCGCCGCCGCCCCCTACGTTCCGATCGACATGCACCCGCGCGGCGGCGCGGCCCTGGACGCCATCGCCCTGTCCACCCACAAGTTCGTCGGCGGGCCCCAGGCCTCGGGTGTGCTGGTCCTCGACCGCGGCCTGGTGCGCACGGCGGTGCCCGAGCGCCCGGGCGGCGGCACGGTGGACTACGTGGGCGGCATCGACCACGGCGCCATCGACTACACCCGCCGCCTGGAGGACCGGGAGGAGGGCGGCACGCCCGCCATCGTCGGCGACATCCGCGCCGGGGTGGCCTTCCTGATCAAGGAGCTGGCCGGCGCCGAGCGCATGCTGGCCCACGAGACCGCGCTGGCCCGGCGCGCGCTCGAGCGGCTGGGCCGCCACCCGCGCATCCACCTGCTGGGCCCGCCGCGCCTGCCCCGCCTGGCCATCGTCTCGTTCAACATCGAGGGGCTGCACCACGATCTGGTCTCGGTGCTGCTGGATCACCTGTTCGGCATCCAGAACCGGGCCGGCTGTTCCTGCGCCGGACCGTACGGGCACCGGCTGCTGGGCATCGACCGCGCGCGCTCGGAACGCTACCGCCGCGAGATCGCCCGCGGCAACCAGGGCGCCAAGCCGGGCTGGGTGCGGCTGACCCTCCCGTTTTACGCCTCCGACGAGGATCTGGAGTTCATCCTCGCCGCGGTCGAGTTCATCGCCGACCACGGCGAGGCGTTCGTGCCCGCCTACAGCCTGTCGTGGCTGGACGGCGTCTGGCGCCACCGCGAGACCCCGGTCCCGCCGCAGCTGCCCCTGGAGCTGACCGTCGAGGCGGTCACCGCCGCCAGCTGCAGCACCCCGCCCGCGCCCGCCGACTCGCCGCTGACCGATGCGCAGCTGCGCGCCGAACGCGCCCGCTACTTCGAGGAGGCCCACGCCGCCGCCGGCCGGCTGCGCGCCGCTCCGCCGCCGCGCTGGAACCCCCCCACCGGCCGCCCCGACCTCGACCAGCTGCTCTGGTTCCGCTACGTCCACACCGACGGCCCCCCGCTCGGCTGACGCCCGGCCTAGGTTCAGGACATCCAGTCTTCCACTTTCAGGCCAGGCACGCGCGAAAATTCCGACAGATTGGACGTCACCACCGTCATGCGGGCGACCAGCGCGATGGCGGCAATCATCAAGTCTCGATCTCCGATCGGGCGTCCCGCGGTGGCCAGATGCGCGCGCGCCTCGGCGTACCGATCCGCGGCCGCGGCGTCGAAGTCCAGGACCCGGAATGGCGACAGGACCACATCCTGATCCTGTCGGCTCTGTCTCGGCCGGTGGCTCCTCGCCGCTCCGTGCCACAGCTCGGCGAGGGTGATGCTGCAAACGGCGAGCTGGGCGGGACCGACATCGCGCACGCGACCGACCAGCGGTTCACGCAGCTTCATCAGGTGAATGACCGTGTTGGTGTCGAGCAGGAAGCTCACGTTCAGTCGACATCCGGCTCGTGCAGACGCGGCTGCAGCGGTTCCACCGGGAAATCGGCGTTGATCTCTCGCAGGCGCTCCCAGTACCCGCGCGGCCAGCTGTCGCGCTTGATCGGCTCCAGGATCACCGCCTCGCCTTCCTTGCGGATGCTGACCTCCTCGCCCTGAAAGCGAAAGTCCTTCGGCAGACGAACGGCCTGGGAACGACCGTTCCTGAACAACCGGGCGCGGGTCGGCTTGGGGGACGAGGCCACGAGATAGATACCAGTCTATACCAGGTCGGCGGCGGCGCCAGGAACACCGTGCCGGGGGTGGCGGGCACACTGTTCCTCGCGGAATCACGCCCTCGAGGTCGGAAGGAGACCTCGACAATGATCAACAAATTCATCACGGTTTCGGTTCTGGGTCTGGTGATCGGCACGGCGGGCGCGGCGCGGGCGGAGGGTCCGGCGGACGCGGTGCGGGCGGACATCAAGAAGACGCTCGGGTTCATGCCGGAGTTCGTCAAAGCCATCCCCGACGTGTGGCTGCCCGGGCTGTGGGCCGAGATCCAGGGCTTCGAGAACAACCCCAGGACGGCGCTGTCGGCCAAGGAGAAGGACCTGATCGCGCTGGCGGTGGCGGCCCAGTCCGGCAACCGCGCCACCATCTATTCGTACACCCGCTGCGCGCGGGCCAACGGCGCCACCAGCGCCGAGATCGGCGAGGCGGTGGCCATGGCCGGGCTGAGCCGACGTTTCAGCACCTTCATGAACGGCATCCAGCTGGACGAGGCCAACTTCCGGGCGGAGATCGCCAAGCTGGTCGAGGGCGCCAGGGCGGCGGCGGGCAAGCCGCAGGCAGCCCCGCCCAAGCCGGTGGCCGTGGTCGACGCGCGCACCGCCCAGGAGGACATCAAGCAGAATTTCGGGTTCGTGCCCGAGTTCATGAAGAAGATCCCGGCCGAGGCTGCGGCGGGCGCCTGGCTGCAGACGCGCGACGTGGAGCTGGGCAAGACCGCGCTGCCGGGCAAGGTCAAGTCGCTCATCGGCCTGGCGGTCTCGGCGCAGATTCCCTGCCGCTACTGCATCGTCGCCGACACCGAGTTCGCCAGGCTGGAAGGCGCCACCGACCGCGAGATCGCCGAGGCGGTGACCGCTTCGGGCATGGCGCGCAGCTTTGGCGCGCTGGTCGACGGGCTGCAGGTCGACGAGGCGACCTTCCGGCGCGACTGGGACCGCATGACCGGCGGAGTCAAGGTCGCCCGCAGCGGTCGCTGAGACCCTGACGGGAAAACACCCGCGGCGTGGGGGCCACGAGGCTCCCACGCCGCATTTTCGTCGACCCTGTGGACAGCGAGCGGCGTGACATGGCAAACGACCCGGGGATGGCTGCGACCAGGCGCCTGTTCGTCGGGCGGGATCGAGAGCTCGAGGAGCTGCGCAGCGGCTTCGACGAGGCCGCGGGCGGGCGGGGGGCCCTGTTCCTGCTGGTGGGCCCGGCGGGCATGGGCAAGACCCGCCTGGCCGACGAGGGCGCGCGGGCGGCGGCGGGGCGCGGGATGACGGTGGCGTGGGGGCGCTGCTGGGAGACGGGTGGGGCGCCGGCCTACTGGCCCTGGATCCAGATCCTGCGCGAGCTGACCCACGGCCCCGGCGGGGCGGCGCTGGTGCAGTCGATCGGACCTGCGGGGCGGCGGCTGGCCGCGCTGCTGCCGGACGTTTTCCCCGATTCCGGATCGCCAAAGGCAGGCGCCCCCGAGGCGGCCGATCCGGTGCAGGACCGCTTCCGGCTGTTCGAGTCGGCGGTGCGGTTGCTGCGGGCGGCGGCGGATCAGGCGCCGCTGTACCTGGTGCTCGACGACCTGCACGCGGCCGATCCGTCGTCCCTGGCGCTGCTGCATTTCCTGGCCCGCAACCTGCGCGGGCTGCGCGCGCTGGTGGTGGGCACCTACCGCGACGAGGAGGCCCGCCCCTCGTCGGAGGTCGGCCGGGCGCTGTCCGACGTCGCCCGCGAGGGCGCCTACCTGCCGTTGCCGCCGCTGGATCGCGGCGGGATCGCGGCGCTGGTGACCAGCGCCGCCGGGCACGCCGTCGACGAAGGGCTGGTCGATTCGGTCGAGCGGGCCACCGAGGGCAACCCCCTGTTTCTCAGCGAGTTGCTGCGCCTGCTGGCCGCGCGCGGCGACTTCCAGGCGGGCCACACCGCGGGCGCGCTGCCGATCCCCGATACCGTGCGTGAGGTGCTGGGGCGGCGGATCGCGCGCCTGTCTGCCGACACGCGGGCGGCGCTGGCGGCGGCCTCGGTGATCGGCCGCGACTTCGCCCTGCCGTTGCTGGCGGCGGTGACCGGCCTGCCGCCGGCCGAGGTGGAGCGGCGGGTGGAGGAGGCGGACCGGGCCGCGCTGGTCTTGACCCTGGCCCGGGGCAGCTGGCGCTTCTCGCACGTGCTGGTGCGCGAGGCCCTGTACCGCGAGATCGATCCGGCCGGGCGCGCGCAGGCCCACCAGCGGGTGGCCGCCGCCCTGGAGGCCAGCGGCCGCGGCGACGTGGTGGTCGCCGAGATCGCCCACCACAAGCTGGCGGCGTTGCCCGCGGGCGACCCGGCGG
>JBKPRZ010000583.1:0-18735 GCA_046734815.1 Myxococcota bacterium
GGTGGCGGCGGGCGGCGCGCAGCGGGTGGCCTTCGCGGCGGTGGCGCGCGAGGCGGGCGAGGTGGTGCTGACCTTCCGGGCCACCGGCGGCGGTCTGGGCGACGCGGTGGAGGTGAAGCTACCGGTCGAGCGCCCCAGCACGCCCGAGCTGCTGGTGGTGGGCGAGGGCTCGACCCGCAGCCGCGCCCAGCACGCGCTGCCGCCGCTGGGTGCGGTGGTGCCGGGCCGCGGGGCGCTGGAGGTGACTGTCGATCGCACCGGGCTGTCCCGGCTGGAAGAGGGGCTGCGCTACCTGGTGGGCTACCCCTACGGCTGCGTCGAGCAGACCACCTCGAAGATGGTGCCGATGGTGGCGCTGACCGGTCTGTCGGAGATCGTGGACCTGAAGGAGGTGTCGGCGGCGGCCGCGCGCGGCTTCGTCGAGACCGGGATCGCCAAGGTGCTGCGACACCAGCACGACGACGGCGGCTTCGGGCTGTGGCCGGGCACGCCGCCGGCGGTGCACTACACCGCCTACGCATTGTGGGGGCTGCAGGTGGCGCGCGCGGGCGGGTACGCGGTGGACGCGCAGGCGCTGGAGTCGGGGGCGCGCTACCTCGAGCGGCGGCTGGCGCGCGGCGGGCAGGCGGGCGCCAGCGCGGCGGAGGCGCTGGGCGAGGGTGGGGACGAGGCCTTCGCGGCGTACGTGCTGGCCACCCTGGGGCACGCCGACGCCGGGAAGCTGTCGGCGCTGTTCGAGCGGCGGGCGCAGCTGCCGGTGTTCGGGCGCGCGTTCCTCGCCCGGGCGATGAAGGCGGCGAGGCGCGAGGAGCAGGCGCGGCAGATGGCCAGCGAGCTGGTGGCGCTGGCGCCGGGCAGCGGACCGGCGATCATCCGCGAAGGGGAGGGGGACCTGGGCTGGTACTGGAGCTCGGACACGCGCACCACCGCGCTGGTGCTGTCGGCGCTGCTGGAGATCGAGCCCGCGGCCCCGGCGGTGGCGCGGCTGGCGGAGGGGCTGCTGGGGCGCCGGGTGGACGGCCGCTGGCCCAGCACCCAGGACAACCTGTACAGCGTCCTGGCCCTGGCCGAGCTGGGCAAGGCGCGCGCGTCGGGCGGGCCCATCACCGCCACGGTGTCGGTGGGCGGACGGGTGCTGGGGCGGCCCGCGCTGTCCGGGCGCACGCCGGCGCGGCTGCGGCTGCCGCTGGCCGAGCTGGGGGGCGGCCCGGTGGTCATCGACAGCACCGGCGGCGAGCTGTTCTATGCGGCGCGGTTGCAGGTCGAGCGCCCGTTCGATCCAACGGCGCGCAGCCACGGGGGGCTGTCGGTCGAGCGCGCTTATCTCGACCCGGAAACGGGCGCGCCGCTGGCCAGCCTGAAGCTGGGGCAGGTGGCGAAGGTGCGGGTGCGGGTGACCTCGGCGGACCGGCTGGCACACGTGGCGGTGGTGGACCGGCTGCCCGCGGGGGTCGAGCCGGTGCTGACGCGCTTTGCTCCCTCGGCCAGCGACTGGCAGCCCGAGCGGTCGTTCTGGTGGGCGCGCTGGGAGACCGCCTGGCAGCAGCAGGAGCTGAAGGACGACCGCGCCCGCCTGTTCGCCGACGTGCTCGGCGCCGGCACCTCCGAGCAGTCGTACCTGGTGCGCGCGGTGGCGGTGGGCACCTTCGCCACGCCCGCCACCACCGTGGAGGCCATGTATCGCCCCGACCTCAACGCCCGCTCGACCGCGGCCACCCTGGTGGTGGAACGATGAGGCGCGCGCTGGCGGCGATCCGGTCGGTGCCTGCGTTGGGCAAGCGCACGCTGTCCGCACTGGCCGCGCTGGGCCTGCTGACGGTGGTGGTGGTGCTGGGGCGTCCGTATCCGATCGAGAAGCTGGCCTCGGCGGCGGTGATCGATCGGCGGGGCGAGCCGCTGCGCACGTTCCCGCTGCCGGGGGGCGGGCGGGCCATCTGGGTGCCGCTCGACCGGATCGCGCCGGCGGTGCTGCAGGCGACGCTGGCGGGGGAGGACCGCCGGTTCTTCGAGCACCCCGGCGTCGACGCGCGGGCCGTCGTGCGCTCGGTGTACCTGACCGGCCGCCACGGCCGGGTGGTCTCCGGCGCCTCGACGGTAACCATGCAGCTGGTGCGGCTGGTGCAACCACACCCGCGCACCGGCGCGGGCAAGCTGATCGAGATGGTCGACGCCATCCGCCTCGAGCGGGCGCTGTCCAAGCCCGAGATCCTCGAGCAGTACCTGAACCGCGTCTATTACGGCAACGGCGCCCACGGCATCGAGCAGGCGGCCCGGCGCTTCTTCGGCAAGTCCGCCGCCGCCCTCAGCGCCGGCGAGGCCACCCTGCTGGCGGTCCTGCCGCGCGCGCCCAGCACCTACGACCCCCGAAGGTCGCTGTGGCGCGCGCTGGACCGCCGCGCCCACGTGCTGGAGCTGATGGTCGAGGCCGGCTACATCGACGAGGCGACCCGCGCGCGCATCGAGGCCGAGCCGATCACGATCGCCCGGATGGAAGAGCCCTTCCAGGCCCCCCACTTTCTCGACTGGATGGACGGCGGCGCGGGCAGCGAGTCCATGCGGTTCGCGCAAGCCGAGCAGGTCGATCGGGAGCGCGGCAGCGGTGATGCGCGACGAGCAGACCGCCCGAGGCCGGCGGAGGAAACCGTGATCGGGCCCCGCGCTCCATCGGCCGGGCCGGTGCGCAGCACGCTGGACCTGGGGTTGCAGCGCCGCCTGGAACAGGCCGTTCGTGCCCACGCAGGGGAGCGAGGGCTGGACGCGGGCCTGGTGGTGATCGAGCCGGCCACCGGCGCGGTGCTGGCGATGGTGGGGTCGGCCGACTACGGGTCGGCGCAGGTGAACATCACGTCCACCCTTCGCTATCCGGGGTCGACGCTGAAGCCGTTCATCTACGCGCTGGCGTTCGAGAGCGGTGACCACCCCGCCAGCCTGGCGCACGATTCCCTCGGCGCCATCCCCGGCTACGCGCCCGGCCGCAAGATGCGCGAGCACGGCCTGGCCCGCTACCGCGAGGCGCTCGCCGGATCGTACAACCTGGCCGCCGTCGACGTGCTGGACCGGGTGGGCGTGCCCGCGCTGCTCGAGCGGCTGCGCCGGGCCGGCGTGGGCCCGCTGGCTGGCAGCGCGCCCGAATACGGTCTGGACCTCGCCCTGGGCGACGCGCGCGTGCGGCTGGTGGACCTCGCCGCCGCCTACGGTTTCCTGGTCAACGGCGGCTGGATGGCCCGCCCGCGCAGCCGCGCCGACCAGCCGGTCACGCGCGTGACCCTGTTTTCACCGGAGGCGAGCTACCTGGTGATGGACATGCTCGCCGACCCGCAGGCCCGCCGCGCGAGCTTCGGCGCCGACCTTCCCCTGGATCTGCCCTTCAAGGTCGCAGCCAAGACCGGCACCTCCTCCGGCTTCTCCGACACCCTGGCCATCGCCGCCACCCGCGAAGCGATCGTCGCCGCCTGGGCTGGCGCCTTCGACGGCTCGGGAACGCGCGGCCGGCTGGCCATGTGGAGCGCCGCCCCCCTCGTGCGCGCCGCCCTCCTCGCCGTGCGCGACCTGCACGGCTCCCCCCTCACCCTCCCGGCCCCACCCCCCGGCATCATCTCCCACGCCATCTGCACCATCACCGGCGCCCTCCCGGGCCCAGGCTGCCCCACGAAACAAGAACACTTCCTGCTCGACCACGCCCCCGCCCACGTCTGCCCTGGCCACGCCGCCCCCCTGTAAAGCCCAGAGCCCCGACCCCCCGCGATTGTTTGCCCTCGCCCCGCGCCAGCGGCGAGAGGGACAGGGTGAGGGGCTGCCGCTGTCGAGATGACGCCCGCCCCTCACCCCTCCCTCTCCCCGCTGGCGCGGGGCGAGGGCGAACGAGCCTCTGGACCCGTGCGGTGACGTCGAGGGGGGTGACGTCGAGGGGGGTGACGTCGAGACGGGCGGGGTGACGTCGAGGCGGGCGCCTCACCCCAGCGTCGCGCCGACGAGCCTCACCCCAGCGTCGCGCCGAAGATCCGCCCGAGCGCGTAGGTCACACCCGAGGCCAGCGCCGCCAGGCCCACCATGCGCCCCGCCGAGACCCACACGCTGGTGCCCGACAGGAACCCCAGCAGCCCGCCCACCGCCGCCAGGGTCAGCCCCGCCAGCCCCGCCGCCGCGCCCACCGCCCTGCCGCCCGAGCCGATCAGGAAGGGCGCCAGCGGGATCAGCGCCCCCACCGAGAACAGCGCGAACGACGCCACCGACGCGCTCATCGGCGACCCCAGCTGATCCGGATCCAGCCCCAGCTCCTCGCGCACCAGCGTGTCGGCCGCGGTCTCGGGGTGCTTGAGGATCTCGGCGGCGGTGCGGCTGGCCTGCTCGGTGGACAGGCCCTTCTGCTTGAAGATCAGCGCCAGCTCGGCCGCCTCTTCCTCGGGCGCCTCGGCGATCTCCCGCTTCTCCATGGCGATCTGCCGGGCCAGCAGGTCGCGCTGGCTGGCCACCGACACGTATTCGCCCGCCGCCATCGAGAACGCCCCCGCCAGCATGCCCGCGAATCCGGTGACCATCACCGTCTTCGGCTCCACCCCCGCGCCCGCCACCCCGAGGATCAGCGACAGGTTCGACACCAGCCCGTCGTTCATGCCGAACACCGCCGCCCGCACCGACCCCGCCCGCCGCCCGGCCCGGTGCCAGCGCTCGCGCTCGGCGATCAGGCCGCGCGCATCGGTGGGGTCCCCGCGGCTCATGCCCACCAGGGCGCGCCGGTGCGACCGCTCCTCGTCGGCCATCTCCGTCGCCTCACCCCCCTGCTTGTCGTACTTGTCGGCGTCCCCTTCCTCCGCCTCCAGCACCATCGGCACCACCGCCGCCGACCCCAGCCGCCGCGCCAGCCAGACCAGCGCCCGGATGCGCGAACTGGGCCGATCGGGCGGGATGGCCACCCCTTCCTTCTCCAGCTTGCGCTGCCAGACATCCGCATGCCGCCGCTCGGCCTCGGCCAGCTCGCGAAACGCCTGCGCCTTCTCTGGATTTTTCTCGTGCCGCGCCAGCCCCTCGTACAGGGCCGCCCCGTCCCGTTCGTCGATCAGGTTCTGCATCCACAGGTCGGTGCGCGGGTTCATGCGCGCAATCTAGCAAAGCCACCCCCAGGCGCGGCGGCGGCCGGGGCCGCTCCCGAAGACCACCACCGCAGGCTGCAGGCTGCTGACCGTCCCTGCCTGCATCCTGCAACCGCCATCGTTGCGTCGGCGCGGCGGGACGCCGCCCCGGGCTGGCATCCCCGATGCTGATCACGGGCGGCGAGCAACGGGAGGTTGCGTCCCATGACCCTCGATTACCTGCTGGGCGGCGCGCTGGCGCTCGCCCTGTCCGTCTATCTCGTCTACGCCCTGCTTCGGCCCGAGAGGTTCTGACCATGACCGCCCAGGGCTGGTTGCAGATCGCCGTCTTCACGATCGCCGTCCTGGCCGTCACCCGACCGCTGGGCGCCTACATGTTCCGCGTCTTCGAGGGCGACCGGCAGCCCCTGCCGCGCCTGCTGGGTCCCATCGAGCGCGCCCTGCTGCGCCTGTGCGGGATCCGATCGACCGGCCCGAACGAGAGCGGGCAGACCTGGAAACAATACGCCGGGGCGCTGCTGCTGTTCAGCCTGATCGGCGTGCTGGTCACCTACGCGATCCAGCGCCTGCAGGCGGTTCTGCCCCTCGATCCGCAGCACCTGCCGCCACCCAGCCCCGACCTGGCCTTCAACACCGCGGTCAGCTTCACCACCAACACCAACTGGCAGTCCTACGCCGGCGAATCGACCATGAGCTACCTGACCCAGATGGTCGGCCTGGCCTGGCACAACTTCGTCTCGGCCGGCGCGGGCATCGGGGTGGCGCTGGTGATCGCCCGCGGCCTCACCCGCCGCGGCGACGGGCGCGCGCCGCTCACTCTCGGTAACTTCTGGGTCGACCTGGTGCGGTCGCTGGTCTACCTGCTGCTGCCACTGTCCATCGTCTTCGGTCTGGTGCTGGCCTCTCAGGGAGTCATCCAGAACCTCGCACCCTACCTGGAGCTGACCACCCTGGAGGGAGCCAAGCAGGTGATCGCCATGGGGCCGGTCGCCTCGCAGGAGGTGATCAAGCAGCTGGGCACCAACGGCGGCGGCTTCTTCAACGCCAACAGCGCCCACCCCTTCGAGAACCCGAACGCCCTCGCGAACCTCCTGTCGATGGTGATGGTCTTCGCCATTCCGGCGGGCCTGACCTACACCTTCGGCCGCATGGCCCGCAACCAGCGCCAGGGCTGGGCCCTGTTCGGCGCGATGATGTTCCTGTTCCTGGCCGGCGTGACCGTCGCCTACCACGCCGAAGCCAGCGGCAACGCCGCCCTGGCCGGGCTGCCGGTGCAGGCCGCCGGCAACCTGGAGGGCAAGGAGGTGCGCTTCGGCATCCCCGGCTCGGTGCTGTTCGCCACCGCCACCACCGACGCCTCCTGCGGCGCCGTCAACTCGATGCACGACAGCTACACCGCCCTGGGGGGCCTGGTGCCGCTGACCAACATCCTGCTGGGCGAGGTGATCTTCGGCGGCGTCGGCGCGGGCCTGTACGGCGTGCTGGTCTTCGTCCTGCTGTCGGTGTTCATCGCCGGGTTGATGGTCGGCCGCACGCCCGAATACCTGGGCAAGAAGATCGAGGCCCGCGAGATGAAGCTGGTGATGCTGTACGCCCTCATCTTCCCGTTCATCATCCTCGGTTTCGCGGGCTGGGCCTCGGTGTCGCGCCACGGGACCAGCGCCCTCGGCAACGCCGGTCCGCACGGCCTGACCGAGATCCTGTACGCCTTCACCAGCGCCGCCGGGAACAACGGCTCGGCCTTCGCCGGCCTTTCCACCAACACCCCCTGGTGGAACATCACCCTGGCCCTGGCCATGCTGGCGGGCCGGTTCCTGATGATCATCCCGGTGCTGGCCATCGCCGGCTCGATGAGCGGCAAGCGCACCGTCGCCGCCGGCCCCGGCACCTTCCCCACCCACGGCCTGCTGTTCACCGGCCTGCTGGTGGCGGTGATCCTGATCGTCGGCGCGTTGACCTTCTTCCCGGCGCTGAGCCTGGGGCCGGTGGCCGAACATTTCCTGTCGCTGCACGGGAGGACCTTCTGATGAGCGCCCGCATCGCAACCCCCAGCCTGTTCGACCGCAACGTGCTCCGTCGCGCGCTGCTGGACAGCCTCCGCAAGCTGTCGCCCCGCCAGGTGGCCCGCAATCCGGTGATGTTCGTGGTGGAGGTGGGCAGCGCCCTGGTGACCCTGGTGATGGTGCGGGACCTCTTGCACCCCGGCCCCGCCGCGGCCCCGGTCTGGTTCACCGTCGGGGTGGCGGCCTGGCTGTGGTTCACGGTCGTGTTCGCCAACTTCGCCGAGGCGGTGGCCGAGGGGCGCGGCAAGGCCCAGGCCGACAGCCTGCGCCGCATGCGCACCCAGACCACCGCCCGCCGGCTGCGCGGCGACCGCGAAGAGGTGGTCAGCGCCACCGCCCTGCGCGCCGGCGACCGCGTCCGGGTCGAGGCCGGCGAGCTGATCCCCGGCGACGGGGAGGTGGTCGAGGGCGTGGCCTCGGTCGACGAGTCGGCCATCACCGGCGAGTCGGCGCCCGTGATCCGCGAGAGCGGCGGCGACCGGTCGGCCGTCACCGGCGGGACCAAGGTGCTGTCGGACGTGATCGTCGTGCGCATCACCTCCAACCCGGGCGAGACCTTCCTCGACCGGATGATCGCGCTGGTGGAGGGCGCCTCCCGCCAGAAGACCCCGAACGAGATCGCGCTGCACATCCTGCTGGTGGGAATGACCATCATCTTCCTGCTGGCCTGCGTGACCCTGGTGCCGATGGCCCGGTACGGGTCGATCCCGCTGTCGGCGACGGTGATCGTGGCCCTGCTGGTCTGCCTGATCCCCACCACCATCGGCGGCCTGCTATCGGCCATCGGCATCGCCGGCATGGACCGCCTGATCCGCAAGAACGTCATCGCCATGAGCGGGCGGGCCATCGAGGCCGCCGGCGACGTCGACACCCTGCTGCTGGACAAGACCGGCACCATCACCATGGGCAACCGCATGGCCACCGAGATGATCCCGATGGGCGACGTGCGCCTCGAGACCCTGGTCGACGCCGCCCAGCTGGCCAGCCTGGCCGACGAGACCCCGGAGGGCCGCTCGATCGTGGTGCTGGCCAAGCAGCGCTTTCACCTGCGCGGTCGCGACGTCAAGGAGCTGGGTGCCACCTTCATACCCTTCTCGGCGCAGACCCGCATGAGCGGCTGCGACCTCGACGGCCGCCGCATCCGCAAGGGCGCGGTCGACGCCGTCGCGGCCTGGGTCAAGGCCCAGGGCGGCAGCGTGCCCAGCGAGCTCGAGGGCGTGGCCAGCGGCATCGCCGGCGAGGGCGCCACCCCGCTGGCGGTGGCCGAGGGCCCCCGCATCCTGGGCCTCATCCGCCTGAACGACGTGGTCAAGGGCGGCATCAAGGACCGATTCGACCGCTTCCGGGCCATGGGCATCCGCACAATCATGATCACCGGCGACAACCCGCGCACCGCCGCCGCCATCGCCCGCGAGGCAGGGGTGGACGACTTCCTGGCCGAGGCGACGCCCGAGACCAAGATGCGCCTCATCCAGAGCGAGCAGGCCAAGGGCAAGCTGGTGGCCATGACCGGCGACGGCACCAACGACGCCCCGGCGCTGGCCCAGGCCGACGTCGGCGTGGCCATGAACACCGGCACCCAGGCCGCCAAGGAGGCCGGCAACATGGTCGACCTCGACTCGAACCCCACCAAGCTGCTGGAGGTGGTGGAGGTGGGCAAGCAGCTGCTGATGACCCGCGGCGCGCTCACCACCTTCTCGATCGCCAACGACGTGGCCAAATATTTCGCCATCCTCCCGGCGCTGTTCGTGGGCGCCTATCCGGAGATCGCGCCGCTGAACGTGATGTCGCTGCGCTCGCCGTCGAGCGCGATCCTGGCGGCGGTCATCTTCAACGCCCTCATCATCATCCTGCTCATCCCGCTGGCGCTGCGCGGGGTGAAGTACCGGCCGCTCGGCGCCGCGCAGCTGTTCCGACGCTCCATGCTCCTTTACGGCGTGGGCGGCGTGATCGCGCCGTTTGTCGGCATCAAGGCCATCGATCTGCTGCTCACCGCCTTGCATCTGACCTGAGGTTCGCCATGCGCACATTGTTCATCGCTCTCCGCACCACCGCCGTGACGTTGCTGCTGACCGGGCTGGCCTACCCGCTGGCCATGACCGGCCTGGCCCAGAGCGCGTTCCACCGCCAGGCCAGCGGCAGCCTGGTCGAGGACGCCAGCGGCAAGGTGGTGGGCTCGCGCCTGATCGGGCAGACCTTCACCAACCCGGCCTATTTCCAGGGACGCCCGTCCGCCGCCGGCAACGGGTACGACGCCACCGCCTCGGGCGGGGCCAACCTGGGCCCCACCTCGGCCAGGCTGCGCGCGCGCATCCAGGCCGACGTCGAGCGCCTGCGCAGGCAGAACCCCGACGCGCCCGGCCCCATCCCCGTCGAGCTGGTGACCACCTCGGCCAGCGGCCTCGACCCCCACCTGTCGCCGGCGGCGGCCCGCTGGCAGGTGCCCCGGGTGGCGCGCGCCCGGAACGTCTCGCCCGACCGGATCCAGGCCGCGCTCGACGAGCAGACCGAGGGCCGCTTCCTCGGTTTGCTGGGCGAGCCCACCGTCAACGTGTTGCTGCTGAACCTGGCCCTCGATCGCCAGTTCGGCCGCCCGGTCCGCATCGCACCCGCCGCGGCCTCGGCCGCCCCGTGACCGCCGTGTCGATCCGCCCGCCCGTCACCGCCTTGCCCGCCCGCCCGCGGCCCGAGGACTTCCTCGAGCTGGTGCAGAAGGGCAAGCGCGGGCGGCTGAAGCTGTACATCGGCTTCGCCGCCGGGGTGGGCAAGACCTACCGCATGCTGGAGGAGGCGCACCAGCTGAAGAAGCGGGGGGTGGACGTGGTGATCGGGTTCGTGGAGACGCACGGCCGGGCCGAGACCGCCGCCCTGATGGAGGGCCTGGAGGTGGTCCCCCGCCGCCGCCTCGAGCACCGCGGGATCGCCGTCGAGGAGATGAGCATCAACAACATCCTCAAGCGCAACCCTGCCGTGGCCATCGTCGATGAGCTGGCCCACAGCAACGTCCCCGGCAGCCACAACAAGAAGCGCTACCAGGACGTGCTCGAGCTGCTGGACGCCGGAATCAACGTCATCGGCGCCTTCAACATCCAGCACCTCGAGAGCCTCAACGACATCGTCGAGCGCGCCACCTCGGTGGCGGTGCGCGAGACCATCCCCGACAGCTTCCTCAAGCAAGCCGACCAGGTGGTGAACCTGGACCTGGCGGTGGAGGACCTGCAGGAGCGCCTGCGCGGCGGCAAGATCTACGCCGCCGACAAGATCCCCTGGGCCCTCGAGCACTTCTTCAAGGAGGGCAACCTGCAGCAGCTGCGCGAGCTGGCCCTGCGCGAGGTGGCCGAGAGCCTGGAACGGGCCAGCGCCGCCGCGCCCGAGCAGCGGGCCAGGGCCCACGCCTTTCGCGCCACCCGCAACCGGGTAATGGTCTGCCTGTCCTCCTCGCCGCCGCGGGCGGCGGCCCTGCTGCGCCGGGGCTCGCGCCTGGCCGGCCGGTTCAACACCGACTGGTTCGTGGTGTTCGTGGAGACCCCCCGCGAGGCCCCCGCCGCCATCGACGCCGAGGCCCAGCGCCACCTGCTGGCCAACTTCGACAGGGCGCGGGAGCTGGGCGCCGAGGTGGTGCGCATGCAGGACGAGGACCCGGTGCACGGGATCCTGGACTTCGCCCGCTCGCACAGCGTGCGACAGATCGTGGTGGGCCGCTCGCACCAGCCCTGGTGGCGGCGGCGGCTGGGCCTGTCGCTGCCCAGCCGGCTGGTCAACGAGGCGGCCGGGTTCGACCTGCACATCGTCTCGGTCGAGACGGACGTGGAGCCAGACGAGGGGCCGCCGTGACCCTCAAGACCAAGCTGCTCATCGGCCAGTTGCCGCTGGTGCTGGCCCTGGCCGTCCTCGGCGTGATCTTCCGGCTGGCCACCGGCTCGCTGGGGCAGCAGGCCTCGCGCATCCTGGCCGACAACTACCGCAGCGTGCTCGCCGCCCAGCGCATGCACGAGGCGCTGGACCGGATCGACCGCTCGGTGCTGTTCCTGCTGGCCGGCCACGCCCACGACGTGACCGCGCTGGTGGCTCAGCAGCGGGCCGCGCTGGAGCGCGAGCTGAGGGTGCAGGAGGACAACATCACCGAAGCGGGCGAGGATCAGCCCACCCGGCTTCTTCGCGCCGCCTGGATCGACTATGGCCGCGCCCTCGATCGCCTGCTGGCCACCTCGGACCACCCCACCCGCGAGCACCTCTACTTCCGCGAGCTTCAGCCGGCCTTCGACCGCATGGACCGCAGCGCCGGGCGCATCCTCGAGATCAACCAGGACGCCATGGTCCGCAAGAGCGGCCGCGCCGAGCGCACCGCCGATCACTTCGATGACCTGGTGCTGGCGGCGGTGCTGCTCGCCTCGCTGCTGGGACTCACGGCCTCGGGCCTGCTGACCGGGCGGCTGCTGCGACCGCTGGGCGTGGTCAGCGCGACGGTGCGGCGGTTCGGCCAGGGCGACCTGCAGGCCCGCGCCCGCATCGTGGGGCACGACGAGATCGCCCGTCTGGCCGGCGAGTTCAACACCATGGCCGACCGGCTGGCCCGCTACCGGGCGAGCTCGCTGGGCGAGCTGCTGCAGGCCCAGCAGGCCTCGCAGGCGGCCATCGACGCCCTGCCCGATCCGGTGCTGGTGCTGGATCCGGAGGGCCAGTTGCTGAACGTCAACGCGGTGGCCACCCGCCTGCTGAAGATCGATCCCGAGCAGCCCGGCAAGTCCCCCCTGGACGCCGCCGACCCCGGCGTGCGCGCGCTGGTCGAACGCCTGCGCGCCCACGTGATGGGCGGGCGCGGCAGCTACCTGCCCCGCGGCCTGGAGGAGGTGGTGCGGGTGGGCGCGGCGGGCAGCGAATACATCCTGTTGCCCCGGGCCGCGCCCATCTACGGCGAGTCGGGACAGGTGAGCGGAGTGGCCATCGTCCTGCAGGACATCACCCGGCTGTTCCGCTTCGACGAGCTGAAGAACAACCTGGTGGCCACCGTGGCCCACGAGTTCCGCACCCCGCTGACCTCGCTGCGCATGTCCTTGCACCTGGTCACCGAAGGGGTGGTGGGCGAGATCTCCCGCGAGCAGTCGGACCTGCTGTTCTCCGCCCGCGACGACTGCGAGCGGCTGCAGACCATCGTCGACGACCTGCTGAACCTGTCGCGCATCGAATCGGGGCGCATCGATCTGCACAAGCGGCGGGTGGACCCGCAGTCGCTGATCGACCTGGCCCTGGACGTCCACCGCAGCGCCGCCGAGGACGCCCGCCTGATGTTACGCGGGGAGGTGGCCCCCGGCTGCCCCGAGGCCTTCGCCGATCCCGACCGGGTGCAGCTGGTGTTCACCAACCTGCTGAGCAACGCCATCCGCCACGCCCCGCCCGGTTCGGAGATCCGGGTGAGCGCCCGCCCGGAATACGCCAGCCCCGACGACGCCCGCCCCGACGGCTGGGTACGCTTCGAGGTCCACGACCAGGGCCCGGGCATCCCCGTCGAGCATCAGGCCGGCCTGTTCGAGAAGTTCTTCCGGGTGCCGGGCAGTCCCGAAGGCGGATCGGGCCTGGGTCTCTTCATCGCCCGCGGCATCGTCCAGGCCCACGGCGGCCAGATCGGCCTGCACAGCAGCCCCGGCCAGGGCACCACGTTCTGGTTCACCGTCCCGGTGGCGCCCGCCATCGCCGCCGCCACCGAAGACGTCACCTGAATGCGGCGGCGACGCGTTCTGGATCACCAACCCTGACGCGTCGCCGGCGCCGATCTGCGGCCGGCCAAAAAAATCGTCCGCCGCGCGCGCCTGCGCGATCGGTAGCCTGATCCGCGCAGGAGGTCCCCATGCCGTCACCGGTTCCCGTCTTGCTGACCGCCACCGCTTTCCTCGGATGCGCGGCGCTGCGCCCGTTGCCAGCCGATCCGGCCGGCACATTCACCTTCCGGAATCGGTACGAGACCGTGGACGCGCGGCTCGACCGCGAGGGTCTGTTCGGCCGCACCGTCGGAGTCTGGCAGGACGCGGGCGACTACCGCGGCGGCGCCAGCGGTCGGCGGATCTACCTGAGCAGCCGAGGTCGGCACCTCGTGGGCCTGGTGGGCGACAGCTCGGCCGACCTCGAAGTCGAGGCGGGCCCCGACCTGCTTTCCGTGCGGGGCCGCCTCGGCACCGAGCGCGCCGAGCTGGCCCTTTCCGCGACCCGCCTGGTGGGCCGCATCGGGACCTGCGTCTACGACCTTGGCCGCGCCGACGACCGTGACCCCTGGTACCGCGGTCAGATGGCATACGGGCTGAGCGGCCCGCTCCAGCTCCGCATCCCCGCCCGCCTGCAGGCCCGCCCACCACTCGAGCGCGGCGCCTATCTCACCTTCTTCCTGATGGGCCTCTGCGGCTTCCCCGACAAAGTCACCTGATCGATATCGGCGGTCGCCCGACCCGGCGTCGATCAGAAGCGGGCGGCGAGCAGGGGGAGGGTCAGCTGTCCGGCGGCGTGCGCGCCGGGACGGTGGGGCTGGGGCGGGTTGACCAGGCGGAGGCGCTCGGAGGGGGGCGGGGCGGGGGGCGTGGACTGGAGCGCGAGGTCCGGGCGCGGGTGGGTGTTGCCGTGCCACAGGAACGTGGAGATCAGCGGCTGCAACACCACCCAGCCGATGGCGAAACCCGCCGCCAGGCCGATGCCGCCCAGCGGGTCGTCCAGCCCGGCGTCGGATCGGTTGTCGCGGCCGCCGTTGAAGATCAGCGCCAGCGGCACGCCCAGCAGCGCGCCGATGTAGGCCCCGCCGATCGGCGCCCAGCAGGAACCGGAGACGCGGCGGCTCAGGTTGCCCACCAGACAGACGGTTCCGCCCACCGCGGCCGGCGCGACCAGCGCCGAGATCAGGAACACGTCGTCGAATTCCGGAATCACCATCAAGGTCCCGGTGGCCACGGCGGCGCCGGCGAAGAACTGCAGCACGCCCATGCCCGTCTCCGCCGACACGGACCGGGCAGCCGGGGGCGCCGCTGGTTCGGCGGCGCGGGCCGGGGCGGTCGCGAGCAGCAGGGCCAGCAGGGTCAGTCCGACGAGCGCAACCGGCGTCTTTCGCATGCCGGTCGCTGGTGCAACCCCGGCGCCAACCGCGGCCAGGCGCCGATCGGCCCGGAATCACGCGGGACGTGACGGACCCTGACGGATTTTCGTCAGTTGCAGATCCAGACGCGGATGCTGTTCGGCAGGTCGCGCACCAGCGACTTGAGCACGTTGCCGCGCAGGAGATGCCAGACCGCGCTCCGCTGGGAGGTGCCGACCAGCACCCCGTCCACGCCCAGCCGGCGGGCCGCGCCCGCGATCGAGGCGCCGGAGTCGTGGGCCATGCGCCAGATCGGGACCGCGACCATGTTGGCCTGCTTGAAGAACTCCACCGCCCCGGCCAGCACGTCGCGCGCCTCCTTGGACGGCCCGGTCTTGGGCGGGAAGAACAGGCCCGGCACCTCGTCGACGAAGATCAGGTACAGGGCCCCGTCGGACGAGCCGCGCGCCCGGGCCAGGCCCTCCTGGAACAGGCGCAGGTTGGGCGAGCGCAGCGCCACCAGGGTCGACGACCGGTACATCGAGCGCATCTCCAGCGCCTCCTCGACCGTCAACATCTCGGTGGCGGTGGCCAGACCGCTGGCCGCGCGTTCGGCCGCCTCGGCGGTGACGTAGCCCTGCTTGGGCGCGAGCCAGCCGCGCTTGACCGACAGGGCCAGCGCCATCCCCAGCACCGTCACCGACCCGCCGAACAGGGTGGCCAGCTCCTTGTGCCACAGGTTGACCAGCCACGAGCTGGCCACCAGCACCGAGGTGAGCAGGCCCAGGTAGACGCCGAGCGATCGCGTCCGCTCCTGCAGGCGGATCCGGTCCATGCCCACCGAGGTCAATGTGAACGCGCCCAGCAGCCCGAACGCGTACATGTCCCCCAGCAGGATCATGTGCCCGCGGCTGGCGATGATGACCGCGATGGGCACCGCCACCGAGATGATGATTGCCCGGTGGGGCGTGTTGAAGCGCAGGTTGCGCCCGGCCAGCCAGGGCGGCATGAAGCCCAGGCGCACCAGGGCCAGGAACACGTGGTAACAGCCGATGATGGCGGTGTTGGCCGCGCCCATCAGGATGGTCGCCGCCGTCACCACGATCGCCACCTGCAGCAGCGCGGGTCCGTAGGCCCCGCCCAGCTCGAACATGAACCGTTCCGGACGCACCGTCTGCGCGTTCAGCAGCGCGGTCTCGAAGGCGGTGATGATCGGCGAGGTGATCAGGATGGCGGCGATGACCCCCAGCATCGCCCGCAGGGCCACCCGGCGGCGCGGCTCGGCCAGCGCCGGCGCGATCTGGCTGATCGACTCGAGCCCCGAGAAGGCCAGCCACGAGCTGGCGAACCCCAGCATGATCGGCAGCGGCTTCAGACTCTGCACCGAGCTGAACTGCTCCCACACCGCCCGCCAGTCCTGCGCATCCAGCTGGACGCCCACCACCGCCACCACCACCACGTTCATCACCAGCGAGCTGACCGCCATGATCGCGGTCAGGGTCGCCGATTCGCGGATGCCGACGATGTTCAGCGCCCCCAGCAGCGCGATGGCCGAGCAGGAAAACAGGATCATGTGCTCGCCCACCCGGGGCAGCAGCCCGGCCAGGTACTCGAAGCCGGTCACCGACGAGATCGCGCCGGTCAGGAAGTAGTCGACACAGATGAGGATCCCGCCCAGGCAGCCGATCATCGGGGAGAACGCGTCCGAGGCCACCGACACCACGCCGCCGCCCTCCGGGTAGCGGTCGGCCACCTCGACGTATTTCAGGGCGAGGAGGATGAAGACCAGCCCGGTGGCCAGCACGAACGCCGCCGCGGGCGAGGGACTCTTGCTGCCCAGCTCCCCGAACAGCAGGCCGGGGACGTAATAGATCGATGTGCCGATGTCGGCGAACACCACCGCCCAGGCCAGCAGCGGTCCCAGCCGGCCCGACGAGCGCCCCCTGTCCACCAGCCGTTCCGGAACGATGGGCGTCGAGCGCCGTCTCTCCATGTCGCTCTGCCGAAAGGCACGGTTCGTGCCAGCAGAGCACGTGCCCGGGGGCCGCTGCCCCGGCACTCCGGCGCGTCGCTCCCTGCAGGTTGCAACCGCGAGGCGGGGCGGGGTTGCAGGATGCAATCCCCGGGTGGCGGCCGGTCAGGCCTTTTCCGGGTCGCTGTCGCGGTCGCTGACGTCCGCGCTGTAGCCGCACTTGCCGTGCGCCAGCACCTCATCGAACGGCAGCAGCTCGCCGCAGCGGGGGCAGGGGGTTCGCCCCTCGTCCATGAACATCGGACGGCGGCACACCTGGCAGACCCAGATCGTGTCCCGCCCCGGCAAATGGTTCGCGTCCTTCCCCACCCGGGTGTCCACCGCCAGCCACGGCCCGCACTTGTGCGGCTCGACCATGCCCGAGGTTAGCAAGCCCTTCCCAGCCGATCACGAACGACAGCCCCGCCACGGTCTGCTCGATCATCACCTTGGACACGGTCAGCTCGACGCCGACGCTGTGTCCGGCGGCGGTGGGGACGTGCAGACCGACGCCGGCGCGCAGGTCGGGGGCATGAGTGCTGACGTCGCGGCCGTAGCCCCGGGGCCCGCGGGCGGTGCCCGAGAAGTAGCGCCAGCCGGCGCCGACGGCGAAGTCGAGGGTGAGCGCGGGCCAGCGCAGCCGCCCGCCCACCGTGCCGGCGGCGTCGGGCGACAGCAGGCGCAGCTCGAGCCCGGGCTGGTCGACCACCTGGTACAGCGACAGGCCCAGGTCGAGGCCCAGGCGGAGCTCCCCGAAAGTCCAGCCGGCGCTGACGCCGGCGCGCGCCCCGGGGGCCACCCAGTCCTCGCGCTCGTAGCAGCACAGCGGGGGCGCATGCCCCTCCTCGTTCAGCAGCGCGGGACCGGCGCTGCCGCGGAGGAAGACGGCCGCCGACGCCGCCCCCGGCGAAGCGGAGAGCAGCAGCGCGGGCGCCATCAGGGCCGTCGCGATCGGGAATCGTGTGTTCATGGTCCTCATCATGTCAGTGGATGTTCAGGCAGTTCTTCACGTTCGGGTCATCGAGCGCCTCCAGGGTGACCTCCTGCTGCGGCACCACCCGCAGGCGATCGAAGGTCTCCCCCTCGGCGTGGCAGACCGCCTCGGCCAGATTGAAGCCGGGCTGCAGGGCCTCGGGATTCTCGATCGGCCCATGCTCGCGCAGCCGGTCCATCGTGGCCTGGTTCAGGTCCTTGGCGAACAGCAACATCTGGCGCGGGGCCTGGGCCCACAGCCGATCGGGGCCCTTCTCCAGGCCACCGAGCTCGCCGTCGCCATCCAGGTCCTCGAACGCCACGATGTAGCCGGCGCCCAGATAGCCGGCGGTGCCCAGCGCGGGACGGTTGAAGTCGTTGAGCGAGCCGACCGCCGGCTCGTCGTACAGCTCGAGCGTGAAGGTGGCCGGGAATCCCGACACGGAAAGGCCGGTCTTCTGCGAGGTGGCGATGTCTCCGTCCCGGGCCCAGTTGTCCCACAGAACCGCCACGAACGAGGGCTTGTTGCCCAGGTCGCCCGGGGTGGACCGCACCGAGCCGCGGAGCTGGTAGCGCGGCGTGCCCTGGAACTTGCCGTCCTCCAGCGCATCTCCGCAGGCCGCCAACGCGCACAGCACCCCGAGCATCGAGCGGGATATCATCCTGTCTTTCATATGGATCTCCTTTCTAGCCGCTGTCGGAACCTGCCTCCAGGACCCGCGGGCCGGTCGCGGCGGACAGGTGACCGCCGGCCGCGGGTCGCGTGTCTACAGTCGGGATGATGTCGCTGACCTCGCTCCGGGCCGCCTCCGTAGTGGCGCTGACCCTGGTTGTGGGGCTCCGGTCACTGCCGGCCGCCGCGGGCCCGCGCTACGCCGTGCTGATCGGCGCCAACCGCGGCGGCCCGGCCGAGACGCCGCTGAGCTACGCCGTCAGCGACGCCCGCCGGATGGCGGAGGTGCTCACCTCGATGGGCGACTTTCATCCCGAAGACGTGGTGGTGCTGCCCGATCCCTCGCCGGCGCAGGTGCGCGACACCCTGGTGCGGCTGAACGCGCGCGTGCGCACCGAAGCTCAGGAGGCCGACCGCAGCCTGCTGCTCGTCTTCTATTCCGGGCACGCCGACGCGCTGTCGCTGCACCTGGGCCCGGCCAGCCTGTCCTGGGAAGAGCTGCAGAACCTGACCAAGGGCTCGTCGGCCACCTTCCGTCTGCTGGTCGTCGACGCCTGCCGGTCGGGCGAGGCCACCAAGGTCAAGGGCACGCGGCTCGACGCGCCCTTCGCCCTGCCCGGTTCCACGCCCGAGGGGTTCGCCGTCGTCTCCTCGACCGCGGCCGGCGAGGACGCGCAGGAGTCCGAGGCGCTGCAGGGATCGTTCTTCAGCCACCACCTGATCTCGGCGCTGCGCGGGGTGGGGGACGCCAGCGGCGATGGGCAGGTCACCCTGGGCGAGGCCTACCAGTACGCGATGGACCGCACGCTGGCCAGCACCGCGCGCACCCTGCACGGCCTGCAACACCCGACCTACGCCTACGAGATCAAGGGCCG
>JBKPRZ010000584.1:0-3862 GCA_046734815.1 Myxococcota bacterium
CAGCTTGCTGGAATCGCGGCGGGTCCGGTAATCGTAGGCGCCCGAGAACGACAGAGCGGTGATCCGGAGCTTGCGGAACACCGGAGCGGCTTCGGCCAGCGCGCGCGCCAGCTCGCAGTCCATCAGCGGCGGCCGCCCCGCCCGCGGCAGCAGGCGCAAGCCGCGGATGGATCCGGAGACGACCACCGGGGTGCGCACGCCCCGCACCTCGCCCAGCGAGACGGGCGGTATGCGCCCGCGGGCGTGCGCGCGCAGGCAAGCGCGGTCGGCACCCCGTGGGGCCGCGGGGTTGTGGCGGATGTCCCCCTCGCCCCCCGCCGGGGATCGCTCGGGTGCTTCGACGGCGACCGTCGCGGGCGGGCGACCGCTCCCGGTGTCGGAGCGCGGTCGTTCGGCGGGCGATCGCTGCGCAGCGATCCGGTCGGCCACAGGCGAGGGACGTGCGGGCGAACCGGCCGGTGGGAGAGCGCCCTGATGTCCGCAGGCGGGGGCGATGAGGGCGAAGGGCAGCAGCAGGGCGAGGCGGATCTGCGCGGCGAAGGCCGGCGGCGTGGTCGGAGAGGCGGTCATGCCGTTGTCGCTCATGGCGACCTCTCACTACGCGCGCCTGGCAGCTGCGTTTCTTGTGAAAACGATTCCATCCGCCGCCTCCACTGTCGCTGTGGTTAGGGCATAGCGTGAGCGCGTGTCCGTCGGGTGAACGGAGAGAAACTTTCCCAGTTCGGCGGGCGTTCCCGCATATATGGATCACGAGGTGCGCGGCCGGCCGTCTTTGTGACGGAGGCGTGCCCGAACTCGAGGGGAGTCTTCGCATGAACTCGACGCACAAAGCTCCGCGAGCGCTGGTGACCGCCCTGTGGCTGCTCGGCTCGGCCTGCACCGGTCAGGTCGGCGACGCGCCCGGCGCCGGTCCCGCCGGCGGTGGCCCGACCGGCCCCGAAGGCCGCCCCAACCCCGGCGCTCCCGGCAGCCCGGGTGGCTCGAATCCGGGCGCGACGCCCGGACCGGGCGGCGGCAGCGATTCGGCGGGGCCGTACGCGCTTCGTCGGCTGACCCGCCTCGAATACCAGAACACCATCCGCGACCTGCTGGGGATCACGCTGTCGGACGAGGACCGGCGCGGCTTCTCGGAGGACCAGGTGCAGGGGGGCGGCTTCGGCAGCGGCGCCGCCATCGTCACCTCGGTCGACTCGCGCCAGTTCCTCGACGTCTCGTCCAAGCTGGCCGACACCGCGGTGGCGACCCTGGGCAAGCTTATGCCGGCCGGCTGTGAAGCCCCGGCGCCCGACGCCGAGCAGGGCTGCATCACCCGCTTCGTCGAGGAGTTTGGCCTGCGCGCCTTCCGCCGCCCGGTCAACCCGGCCGAGGCCGAGGGCATGTCGACCCTGTACAAGCAGCTGCGCAGCGCCGAGGTGGGCGCCGACTGGAAGCAGGCGGTGCACGACGTGCTGCTGGCCTTCCTGCAGTCGCCCGAGCTGCTGTACCGCTGGGAGCTCGACGGGGCGCCGATCAAGGACGGCAACCTGATCAAGTTCGGGCCCTACGAGATCGCGTCGCGACTTTCGTACCTGCTGTGGGCGTCGATGCCGGACAACGAGCTGCTGGCGGCGGCCAAGACCGGCAAGCTGTCCACGCCCGACCAGATCGCCGCCCAGGCCGAGCGCCTGCTGAAGGACGACAAGGCCAGGGACGGCCTGCGCGACTTTCACATGCAGTGGCTGGGCATCTACGGCGTCGACGAGCTGGAGAAGGACGACAGCTTCAAGACCTACTCGCCCGAGGTGGCCAAGGCGATGCTGGCCGAGACCGGCGCCTTCCTGGACGCCGCCTTCTTCGGCGCGTCGGCCACCGGCAAGCTGGAGGCGCTGATGACCTCGAGCACCTCGTTCGTCAACGCCGCCCTGGCCAAGCACTACGGCGTCGGCGGCGTCACCGGCGACGCGCCCCAGAAGGTCGACCTGAACCCGATGCAGCGGGCGGGCATCCTGACCCAGGGGGCTTACCTGGCCCGTCACGCCAAGGAGGCGGACTCGTTCCCCATCGCCCGCGGGGTCCACGTCCTGCGCCAGGTGCTGTGCCAGGAGCTGCCCGAGCCCAACATCGAGCTGCCGCCCGCGCCCGAGCAGACGCCGGGCACCACCACCCGCAAGCTGTACGAGGACTTCACCAAGGCCGCCGCCTGCCAGGTGTGCCACGGCCGCATCAACGGCGTCGGCTTCGCCTTCGAGAACTACGACGCCACCGGCGGCTACCGCGACAAGGAGGAGGGCCAGGTGGTCGACTCCAGCGGCAGCCTGGACCTGCCCTCCGGGAAGGTCACCTGGAAGAACGGCATCGAGTTCGTCAAGGCCATCGCGGTCACGCCCGAGCTGCGCGACTGCGCCGCCCGCAACTGGATGCGCTTCCTGCTGCGGCGGGATGAGCGGCCGGAGGAGATGGGGTCGCTGGACGCCGTCGAGAAGGCGTTCGGCTCGTCGTCGTACGACCTGCGCCAGATGATGCTGGGCTTGACCAGGACCCGCGCATTCACCCACCGGGCTGCCAACTGAGAGGAATGACGACCATGAAGAACTGGGAACTCGGACGTCGCGATCTCCTCAAGCAGCTGGGCGTGGGCGCGGCCATGTTGCCGGCGCTCCGGATGAGCAAGGCCTGGGCACAGGACGGCAAGCCGCAGAAGAAGCTGGTGCTGGTGCTGGCCTCGGAGGGCTACATCATCAGCGGCTGGCGGCCCAAGACCGGGTCGCTGATGGACCAGACCCTGCCGCCGTCGTCGGCGCCGCTGGAGCCGTACAAGAGCTACGTCAACTTCCTGCACCCGATGACCAACCCCAGCTACACGGGGCCAATCAGCGGGCACCAGGCCTACGCGACGATCTTCTGGGGCGGCAAGAACGGCGGCGGGCAATACCCGCAGCCCACCGGCGCGACCCTGGATCAGGTGGTAGCCAACGCACTGCCGATGACGCCGGGCGGGCGGCTGTCGCTCAACTTCCAGGTGCAGGTCGACCGCAAGCCCGAGAGCGGCGGGGTGGGCGCGGTCCGCTGCTTTTATCGGGGGGCCGGGCAACCCATCAACCCCGAGCTGAACCCGTTCAAGACCTACCAGACGCTGTTCGCCGGGCTGGCCCCGTCGAGCGACGGCAAGCCGGACCCGGAGGTGCAGAAGCTGTTCCGGCGGCGCAAGAGCGTGCTCGACTATGTCGGCGGCGCGCTCACCCGCTTCAAGAACCGGGTGGCCAGCGAGGACGCGAAGATCATCGAGGGGCACTTCGATTCGGTCCGCTCGCTGGAGTCCGAGCTGGACGCCATCGCCAACGGTCGCGGCATCAAGGTGAGCGTGCCCAACCCGGGCGCCATGACCGACGAGGACATCCTGGCCGGCCCCAACGCCAACAAGATGTTCCCCGACGTCATGCACGCCTACATGGACATGATCATCGCCGGCCTCAGCGCCGGCATCTCGCACGTCGGGACCTTGCAGATCTCGGACGCCACCGGCAAGCAGGTCAGCTGGGGCTCGTTCGTGCCGGACATCCCCGAGCTGGGCACCGGGTACAAGACGAAGTACCGCAACTGGCACGACCTGGGGCACAACCCGTCGTTCCAGGGCAAGAACCACAAGCTGATCGCCGACCGCTGGTGCATGAACGAGTTCGCGAACTTCATCAAGAAGCTGCAGTCGATCGCCGAGCCTGGCGGCACCATGCTGGACAACAGCCTGGTGGTGTGGGGCAACCACATGGAAGACGGCGCCAGCCACGTGACCCAGAAGCAGCCCTGGGTGATGGCCGGCAAGGCGGGCGGCTACCTGCGCACCGGCATCTGCACCGGCGAGGGCCGCTCCACCGCCGACGCCATC
>JBKPRZ010000585.1:0-3172 GCA_046734815.1 Myxococcota bacterium
GTGCGGCGTCCCCGCCCGGAGCGCCTGCAGCGCCACCGCCTCCCCCCGCGCCGCCGGGTGTCCCCGGCGACCCGCCTCCGGCACCACCCGATCCACCCGCCGCCGGCGCACCGGGCGGTGGCGTCGGGGCAGGCGCCGACGTCGGCGGAGTCGAGCCGTCCGAAGGGGGGGACCCGCAGGAAGCGACCAGCGCCAGCACCAGAGCCGCCGCCAGGTGGGCGTGCGCCAGCGGGCGCGGCGATCGGGGCGGCAAGGCCGGCAGGGAGACGCGCTGCTCTGGGGCTCTGGTCACGCTCATTAGTTGCGCAGCCGGCCAGGGGCCTACCAGGAATCCGATCTGCAGGAGACCGGGGAGGCGGAAACGGCATCGGTGCGGTCGCCGGCAGGGATGGGAAGGTATGCCTGCCGACACCGGATCGTGCACGTCTGACGGTTACCGTGCACGTCTGCCGTGCACGTGCACGTGACTCGTGCACGTCTGACGGTTACCGTGCACGTGCACATGACTCGTGCACGTCTGACGGACGGACACCGTGCTCGTCTGCCGTGCTTGCACCGCCGACAGTCGAAGAAGAGGCGCCCGGGAGGCCCAAAACGTTCCCGTTGACCGGGGGGGCCCGCTCGCGAACAATGCGGTCCCCTTGGCTGAAAACAGACGCTCGTGCAAGCGGCCCCTGGTCCTTTCGTCGTTGCTGGCCGCGCTGGCGGCGCCTGGGGGAGCGGTCGCGCAGCCGCCGCCGGTGCAGGTGCTGGTCAACCACATCGGCTACGACCTCGCCGGCAGCAAGAAGTTCGTGGTGCAGGCGCCGTCCGAGCTGACCGCGTCGCGCTTCGCGGTGATCGACCCGCAAGGTCAGGTGGTGCAGGAGGGCCCGGTCAGCGACGAGGGCAACAAGCTGCTGAAGGTCGACGACTGGAAGCGGTGGCGTTTCCTGCGCGGCGACTTCTCGGGGCTCGGCCGCGCCGGCACCTACCGCATCCGGGTGAGCACCTCCGCCGGTGAATTCCGCTCCGAACCGTTCAAGGTGGCGCCGCGGCTGCTGTCCGAGACGCTGGTCAGCGACCTGGTGTCATTCCTGAAGGCGCAGCGCTCGTCGGGCATCTACGAGCGCACCGACCGTTCGATCCGCTTCTTCGGCGAGAAGCGGGCGCCGGTCGACGTGCACGGGGGCTGGTACGACGCCTCGGGCGACTTCAGCAAGTACCTCAGCCACCTCAGCTACGCCAATTACATGAACCCGCAGCAGACGCCGCTGGTGGTCTGGAGCCTGATCGACGCCGCCGATCGACTGGCCGCGGTCAAGAGCGTCCGCCTTTCCACCCTGCGCCCGCGCCTGCTGGAGGAGGCGATCTACGGAGCGGACTTCCTGGTGCGGATGCAGGACCCGCGCGGCTACTTTTACCTGACCGTCTTCGACGTCTGGACGCACGACCCGACCAAGCGGCAGATCTGCGCCTACAAAGGGCAGGAGGGGATCAAGAGCAACGACTACCAGGCCGCGTTCCGCGAGGGCGGCGGGGTGACAATCGCGGCGCTGGCCCGCACCGCCGGGCTGTTTCCGGCGGTGGGCCCGCTGGGCGACCACCCGGCGCGGCGCTACCTCGCGGCCGCCGAGAAGGGGTTCGCTCACCTCCAGGCCAACAACACGAAATACGTCGACGACCACCAGGAGAACATCATCGACGACTACGCCGCCCTGCTGGCGGCCAGCGAGCTTTTCCAGGCCACCAAGAAGCCGGCCTACCTGAAGGCCGCGCGCGAGCGGCGCGAATCGCTGACCAAACGCCTGACCGACGACGATCACCAGAAGGGCTTCTGGCGCGCCGACGCCGCCGGGCAGCGGCCCTACTTCCACGCGGCCGAGGCCGGCTTCCCGGTGGTGGCGCTGCTGCGCTACCGGGCCATCGAGCCGGACGCCGCTCTCCAGCAGGCGGCGCTGCAGGCGGTGGCCACCTCGCTGTCCTTCGAGCTGGCCATCACCGGCCAGGTGACCAACCCGTTCGGCTACGCCCGCCAGTACGTCAAGGACCTGGGCGGCGGCACCCGCAGCGCGTTCTTCTTCCCCCACAAGAACGAGTCGGGCTACTGGTGGCAGGGCGAGAGCGCGCGCCAGGGGTCGCTGGCCACCGCGGCGCTGGCCGCCTCGGCCTTGCTGCCGCAGCAGAAGAAGGCCCTGCAGCGGTACGCGGTGGATCAGCTGGACTGGATCCTGGGGCTGAACCCGTTCGATGTCTGCCTGCTGCAGGGGCGCGGGCGCAACAACGCGGAGTACGAGGTGGACCAGCCCAACATCCCCGGCGGGGTGGCCAACGGCATCACCTCCGGTTTCACCGACGAGCACGACATCGACTTCTTGCCGGATCCGCAGGCCCGCGACCCGGGGCAGCGCTGGCGCTGGTCCGAGCAGTGGCTGGCCCACGGCGCCTGGCTGACCCTGGCCCTGGCCGCCCAGGCCGCCACCCAGCCCTGAAGATCTGTCAGCGCCCGAGCGCCCAGGTGATGGCGGCGTCCAGCAGGGCGCTGCCGTTGCGGTTGAGCACCGGGGCGGCCTGATCGGACAGGAACAGCCCCAGACGGCGGGCGGGGGCGATCAGCTCGGGCATGCGCACGCCGGTCTCGTAGGTGAAGATGGCCACCTTGTCGGGGGCGCCGACCAGCGAGGCCACACGGGTGGCGCTGGCGTTGGGCGTGCCCCAGCCGGCCGCGGAGGCGACGTTCACCACCGCCACATTGCCCTGCAGCCCGGCCGCCAGTGGGTTGCCGGGGCTGTCGATGCGCAAGGTGCTGACGTTCATCTCCAGGTCGCGGTTCAGGCCCATGGCCGCGGTGGCGTCGACCATGCCCATGTCGTCGTACAGCAGCGGCTCGGCCACGATCACCGGCCGGGGGACGTCGCGGAAGCGGACGCCCACGTTCCCCATCCCCACTCTGACGGTCTGCGAGATCAGCACCAGCGAGGCGCTGGTGGTGTCCACGGTGGCCAGGGTCTCGTCGACCACCACCACCACCCGCAGCCCGCGGCCCAGCAGCAGGCGGTCGATGGCCAGGTCGCCGGCCGACAGCGGCTGAGCGCCCACGATCAGGAACACCGTCTGGGCGGCGGCGTCGGTGACCGCCGGGGCGCCGTCGGGGGCGGCGTCCGGGCGGGGCGCGTCGGCCACCCCGCCGGCG
>JBKPRZ010000586.1:0-15128 GCA_046734815.1 Myxococcota bacterium
ATGTTCCGCATCTTCCGCGGCGTGTTCGACAACTCGCCGCGCGTGGTCCGGGTGCTGGGTGGCCAGGCGGGCAGCAGCTTCGCCTCGACAACGGTGCTCGACTTCCGCAACGCCAAGGCCGACGCCGACGCGCTGGCGATCGCCCCGTTCTTCGGATACCCGTTCGGCGACCCCGAAGACCAGGGAATGCGGGCGCAGACCTTGACCGTCGATCAGCTGATGGGCGAATTGCGCGACAAGACCATTCCCACCGTGTTGATGGAGATCCGCGAGCAGGCACAGATCGCGGGCAGCCGCGGGCTGCGCCTGGTCAGCTCGGAGGGCGGCCAGCACCTGGTGGGCGTCGGCCCGCTGGTCGACAACGATGACCTCAACCGCCTGTTCGACCAGGCCAACCGCGACCCCCGCATGCGCGACCTGTACCTCACCTACCTCGACGGCTGGAAGGCCAGCGGCGGCCAGCTGATGGTTCACTTCGTGAACTGCTCGGGTTACAGCAAGTGGGGACGCTGGGGTGCGCTCGAATCGCTGCGACAGCCGCGCTCGGAAGCGCCCAAGTTCGACGCCCTCATGACGTTCATCCTGCACAACCAGCCCTGGTGGCTGACGACCGACTGAGCGCGGTCGGGCCGCGCGGGTCCGGCGGGGCATGACTCCACCGACCCGCGCGTGGCCGCCCGCGGGCGTGCCGCGGGTCAGTCGTTGGGGGCGCCGCCCATGATCCAGGCTTCGATCATGTCGGCTTCGGCCTGAGTCAGCATGCCGCCCAGGGGCATCTTCGAGCCGCACGGCGAGGGATCGTCGAGGCTGACCTTCAGGTACATCAGGCTCGAGTCGGGAGCGCCGGGCTCCACGCGCGTGCCCATGCCCGTGCAAGACACGCCCATGGCCGGGGCGCTGACCAGATTGGAGTACGCCGTCATCTGCGAGCTCATGTCCAGCTGGCCCATCGTGATGCCGATCTGGCCGGCCATCGTGTGACAGGGTGTGCAGCGGGTGGCGATGACCTGGTTGTAGACCATCGTCCAGGTAGGGGCGGCCCCGCCGTCCGGCCCGGCATCGGGCACAGCCCCGGCGTCGGGCACAGCGCCGGCGTCCGGAGCGACGGCGGCATCCGCGACGGCGGCGTCGGGGGGACGAGCAGCGTCCGGGGCCGTCGTCGTTCCACCACCCGCGTCCGGGTACCCGACGTCGCCGCTTTCCGAATCGTCACAGGCCGCCACGGCGACGGCCGTACCCAGGACCAACGTAAGCAAAACCTCTCGCCTGATCATCCACTGACCTCCACCAACACGCTCACGGCGCGCGTCCAGTTTCGTCTCAAGCTGGCTCCGAGCAGCCCCGTCGCAATGAGAGCGCGGCCCCGCTGACCGCGATGTCCGCGCGGGACGCGGTCGATCCGGGAGCGCGCGCCTCGATAGCCGCGATCGCCCGACAGACACCGACCGACGCTACGCGGCACGAATTGTGCTGAGTCGGCGCGGAGGTGGGACCGTTTTCAGGTGGTCAGGCCACTGATCGCTGCCGGGGCTGCACGTCCGCGCCCCGGAGACCCCATTCGACAGGAGGACCCGGCGATGGTTGACGGCCCCAGGCAGATCTCCCTCCTCGCCATCCCGATCCTGGCGGTGGCCTGCACGGGCAGCATCCAGGACAGCGACGGGTCCGCACCCGTCGTCCCCCGCCCGCCCGGCGCGGCCCCCATGCGCCCCGACGACCCGGCTCCGCCCGCCGAGCCGCCCTCGACGATCTCCGGCTCGCGCACCTGTTCCAGCGGCAAGCCGGGCCCACGCCTGCTCCGCCGTCTGAGCGCCGAGCAGCTGGACAACACGGTTCGCGATCTGTTCCGCAACCCGAACACCCCCCGCAGCGACGTGTTCAACGACCCCGAGGTGCTCGGCTTCTCCGCCGATGCCGCCGCGCTGCTGGTGCGCGACCTGGGATCCCAGCAGCTGATGACCTACGCCGAGCAGGTGGCGCACTGGGCGGTCGGCGCGGTCGCCAGCGAGATCGCGCCCTGCAACCAGATGACGCCCGAGTGCCGCGGCCAGTTCGTGCGGCAGTTCGGCCGGCGCGCCTTCCGCCAGCCGCTGACCGACGCCCAGGTGGCGCGCTACGAGCGGCTGTTCGCCGGCGCCGCCAGCTTCGAGGCCGGCCTGGAGCTGACAATCACCGCCCTGCTCCAGTCGCCCTACTTCCTGTACCGGCGCGAGCTGGGGCAACCCGACCCGGCCCATCCCGGGCTGGTGCGCCTGACGCCGTTCGAGGTGGCCAGCAGCCTCTCGTACCTGCTGACCCGCTCGATGCCCGACGACCAGCTGCTGGCGGCGGCGGAGGCCAACCAGCTGGCCACCCGCGAGCAGATCGACGCCCAGGTCGAGCGCCTGCTGTCCGACCCCGACAACCGCCGCACGGTCCACACCTTCATGGGCGAGTGGCTGGAATCCAGGCGCGTGGCCATGGTGCTCAAGGACCCCAACGTGTTCGACCTGCCTCCGGCCCTGCGCGCCGACATGGAACGGGAGACCGCCGCCCTGGTGGAGGATGTGGTGTTCACCCGCGGCGGGTCGCTGGCCGACCTTCTGACCGCCGACTACACCTTCGTCAACGCCAGCCTGGCCAGGCACTACGGCATCAGCGGGATCACCGGCGACCAGCTGGTGAAGGTGTCCGGGCAGCGCGGGCCCGGGGTGCTCGGGCAGGGCAGCGTGCTGGCCGGCCACGCCGGCACCACCTACAGCTCTCCCACCCTGCGCGGCAAGCTGGTGCGCACCCGCCTGCTGTGCGAGACGCTGCCGCCGCCCCCCGATGACGTGGACACCATGATCAAGGTGCCGGCCAGCGCGAAGACCACCCGGGAGATCTTCGAGGCTCACGTGCAGGACCCGGCCTGCTCGGGCTGCCACCGGCTGATGGACCCCATCGGCTTCGCCTTCGAGAACTACGACGTGGTCGGCCGCCACCGCACCAGCGAGAACGGGGTTCCGGTCGACGCCCACGGGCTGATCACCGGGCGGGACGTCAGCTTCGAGGGCCTGCCCCAGCTGGTCGACTACCTGCAGGGCCAGGACGACGTCCGGCAGTGCCTGGTGCGCTTCATGTCCTACGCCGCCTACGGCGCCGCCAGCTGGGCCGACGACGGTTGCACCTTCGACGCCATCACCACCGAGGCGAAGGCCGCCCGCTGGAGCATCCGCAGCGTGCTGACCGCCATCACCCACGCGCCCCATTTCACCAGCCGGGTCCAGTAGGAGGACGTCGTGAAGCTCAACCGCCGAACCCTGATCCGGAGCACGGGCGCCAGCCTGGTGCTGTCCCCGTTTTACGATCTCCTGCGCCCCCGGCGCGCCCTCGCCGCCGCCGGACCGCGCGCCAAGCGCCTGCTCATCTTCCACAGCGAGCCCTGCAACACCGCCCAGTGGAACCCCAAGAACGTCAGCGGCGAGTCGAGCTTCACCTTGCCCGACATGCTGAAGGCGCTGACCGACGTGTTGCCGGACATCGTGCTGGTCGACGGGCTGGCGCCGCTGCGCCCGGGTGACAACCACTTCTCGCCCCACGCGCTGACCGGTGTGGGCCGGGAGGGCCGCCCCGACAAGGGCATCATCTCCATCGAGCAGTTCATCGGCGACAAGCTGGAGGCCTCCCCCGAGCGACGGCCGATCAAGAGCCTGCTCCTGGGCACCGGCGCTGCTTCGGAGGCGGTGTTTTATCGCAACAACATGCGCCTGCAGACCATCGCCTCACCGCTGTCGGCGTACAACACCGTGTTCTCGGGCGCCGGCAGCGCCGGTCAAGCGCCCAGCAAGCTGCTCGAGCAGCGCAAGAGCATCCTCGACGTGATCAAGGAAGACGTGGGCGAGCTGGAAGGCGCCCTGGGCGCCGGGGAGAAGCAGAAGCTGGAGCTGCACCTCGAGTCCATCCGCGGCTTCGAGAACCGGATCGCCGACGCCCTGGAGAAGGGCGTGGCCGCCTGCGCGCGGCCGACCGCGCCCAGCGACGACCTCAGCTCGGTCCGCCAGAAGACCCTGGCCGACATGGCCCACCTCGATCTCATCGTCAACGCCTTCGCCTGCGACATCACCCGGCTGGCCGCCATCCAGTGGGGCAACAGCCACACCTGGCAGTTCGACACGCCCGAGGGCCTGCGCGGCGAGCTGCACATGGGCATCATCCACGTCCAGCGCACCGCCGAGGCGATCAAGATCGAGAACTGGCTGGCCGGCCAGTTCGCGGCGCTGATCAAGAAGCTGCAGGCGGTGCCGGAGCCCGACGGGTCGGGCACCCTGTTCGACAACACGCTGGTGGTCTGGACGCGCGACTTCGGCGACGCCGACGCCCACAACTCGCGCAACATGAAGTTCGTGCTGGCCCAGGGCAAGGGCGGTTACCTCAAGACCGCCCCCACCGGCCGCTATCTGAAGATCAACGGCAACAACCGCCAGGAGCGCGTCCTGCTGAACCTGGCCGAGGCCATGGGCGTCACCGACTTCACCGGTTTCGGCGACATCAGCCCCGACTTCAAGGCCAGCAAGACGCCACTGCCCGAGCTGCGCGCCTGAACACTACGGCGCTGTCTTCGTGGGCACGCACACGAAGCTGGGGTGTGACGGGTCGGGCTGGTTCGGGTTGGCGGGGTCCTGGCTGATGTCCTCGCAGGCGGTGGGCACGCCCTGGCTGATGCCCGAGCCGAACAGGTTGGTGGGGTTCGGGTTGGGGTCGCAGGCCTGCGGGTTGGCGATCATCTTGCCGCCCTCTTCCTTGCCGCAGTCGACCCGCGGCACCAGGATGGCCACCGTGTAGTCGGCCGTGCAGCCATCGCGGGTGATGGTCAGATCGGCGAAGGTCTGGGTACCGGGCGACGAGGGCAGCTGGACCACCCGCAGGTTGCTCCAGGCGTATTTGACGGAGGTCTCCGGCAGCTCGGGCACCGTGATCATCTTGGTGCCGTCCTCCGGATCCGGATAGCTGTGGCCGGGGATGGCCGGGTACACCAGGTCGGACGCGTTCATCGCGGTGGCCTTGCAGATGCCGGCGTCGTCGGGCACCACGGTCTCGAAGCGGCCGAAGGCGTAGGGCCGACGGGTGGTCTGCAGGTCGGTGGCCGGCGGGGCCATCCCGGTGCCGTAGGGGTAGTTGAGCAGCGCCGCGGCCTGGTTCTTCAGCGCCGGGTCGGCGGCGGCGCGGTCGCGCGCCTCGGAGATGCGCTCGCCCAGCCAGGAGGGCTTGATGGCCAGCGAGGTGGGCACGTTGGGCGCGTTGGGGTCGGTCGGGTTGGGCACGAAAGCCTGCATCCCCACCGCTTCACCGCGCGAGGGCATGTCGACGTTGGTGCAGCTGCCGGCCGGTGAAGCCTTGCGGGTGTATTTGGCGACGCCCAGGCCGGGCGCCACCTTGCACAGGTTCTTGGGTTGCTGGTCGCAACCCGCGGCGATCAGCGCCATGACGACGACCAGGGAGCCGCGCAGCAGCGACGACAGGGTTCCGGACGCGAAGTTCGAGTGAGTCATGGGGATTCCTCCGGTTGCCTCAGAAGGTCGAGCGCAGGCCAAAACGGAAGCTGCGGGGTGCCTGGTACTTGGTGGGGTTGAGGAAGTTCGGGTTGCGGTCGGTCGCGGTCAGTGGCATGCGGCTGCCCTGGGTGAACACGTCGCTCAGGGTGCCGCCGTTCTTGCCCTGGGCGGACACCAGGGTGTAGCTCTCGTCCACCTGGGTTTTCTGCTGCAGGTTGAGCAGGTTGAAGACGTCCATGGTCAGGATGACGGCCTGGCCTCCGCGCAGCGCGAACCGGTAGCCCAGGTTGACGTCCAGGCTGTATTGCCAGGGCAGCCGGCCGCCCGCCCCCCGGGGCAACAGCAGGTTGATCTGCGAGCCGTATTGCGAGTCCGACGCCCAGTAGTTGATCGGGTCGCCCGAACGCGCGCGCAGCCCCACGCCCGACGACAGCCGGTGGGTGGGCGAGAACGCCCAGTCGCGGGCGCCGAACAGCTTGATGTCGTGGGTGTGGTCGCCGGGCAGCGGGCCGTCGGCGTTGATCGTGTAGATCTTGCTGTCGAAGTCCGCGTTGTGGTTGGGGTCCAGCTCGCCGTTCTGCGCGCGGAACAGGCCGCTGATGTTGCCGCGCAGGCGGGCGGCCGTGTAGCTGGCGCTGGCCAGCCAGTCGTTGCCGAAAGTCTTGAAGAAGTAGGCGGTCAGGGCGTTGTAGTCGCGCACGGCGCGCGGGAAATCGCTGGCCATGCCGTAGCCCGGGTTGCTGAGGAAGTAGGTCTGCAACCCGTCGTTGCTCATGTCCTCGACGAAGTGGTTCAGCCACCGGCGCGAGAAGGACAGGCCGGCGCGCGCGTCCTTGAACAGCTCGTATTCGCCGCCGACGACGATCTCGTCCGAGGAGGTGGGCTTCAGATCCGGGTCGATGGACTTGGCGGTGCCGCCGATGGCGCCGTACTGCTGCGAGGAGGACCAGGCGGTGTTGGCGGCGCTGCCGCGGTTGCTGTCACCGACCACCCGGCCGGCCGGGTTCTGGCAGTAAGGCGGCACGCGCACGTCGCACACGCCGCTGTCGATGCCGGGGTGGCTGGCCACGATGTTGGGGGTGCCGCTGAGCGAGGCGTCGGCCAGGTGCACGCCGACGATCTGGTAGTAGCGCGCGTAGTTGGCGAAGAACTTGGCCCGCCCCTCCTGGGTGGGGTCGAAGATGATTCCGAAGCGCGGCGACCACTGGTGCGGCAGGGTCAGGCCCAGCCGGCCGCTGTTGCCGTACAGCTGCTGCGTGTCGTAGCGCGCGCCCAGGTTGACGGTGATCTTGTCCTGCACCGACCAGCTGTCCTGGACGAAACCACCTTCCGTGATCGACTTCGACGAGATGTGGCGCGGCTCCAGCGAGCCGGGGTTGTCCGGGCTGAGCAACACGCCGAAGCCTTCCAGGTCGTCGAAACGCGAGCCGTCCCCGCGTTCCAGCAGGGCCACGCCGCCGGAGTGAGCGGCGATGTGATCGAAGGTCGATAGCTCGAGGTTCACGCCGGCCTTGACCACGTGGTGACCGAGCCCCCGGAACAGGTAGGTCAACGTGCTGCCGAGGGTGTAGCGGTCGAAGTTTTGCCGCTCGAGCAGGCCGGTGTTGGTGGCGGGGCCGCCGGAGGTGTAGGTCACCACCGGGCACAGGCTGCCGTTGGCGCCGCAGGCGGCGGTCAGCGCGGGCGAGCGCTCGAAGTCGGTGATCGGGTGGTAGGGGTTGCGGGTCCAGGTCACGCTGGGCACCGAGGCGAGCCCGCTGGTGGCGCCCGGGTCAGACCCGTCGGAAGGCAACACGTCCACCTCCTGGTGGTGCCAGCCCACCACGGTGTCGATGGCCATGCGCTTGTTGGCCAGGGCCGTGTTCCAGCGGAGCGAGCCGTCGTAGGGACGGTTGTTCACCTTGTGCGCGATCGAGTTGTAGGTGCCGTTGAAGGGCGTGGTGGTGTTGACCAGGGTCTCGGGGATGTCCTGCAGCGGATCGATGGCGAACTTGCCGGCGCCGCCGCTGCTGTAGGGCGCGGCGAAGGCGGTCAGGGTCAGCTGGTTGCTGGCGTTGGCAGCGTAGGTGAGCTTGAGGATTCCTTGCATCTGGCGGGCGACCGCCGAGTAGCTCTCGTCGGCGCCGGCGATGTGTTCCTTGATCGGGTTGCCGTCGGGGCCGAGTGCGAAGCCGCCCGGCATGTTGGCGTCGGCCACCTGCCGGTAAAACGAGCGGTTGGCGTTGAAGTTGGTCGTCGACACGTCCAGGCCGCCGTAGAACCACAGCCGGTCCTTGATGATGGGCCCGCCCAGGTCCAGGCCGGCGTCGCCCAGGTACGACAGCGGGGTGGTGCTGGAGACGCTGCCCACCGTCGACTTGACCGGCGTGGGGTCACCCTGCAGGCCGCCGGGGGTGAGAAAGCCGAACACGCCCCCGTGGAACTCGTTCGAGCCGGACTTGGTGATGGCGTTGAGCACGCCGCCGGTGGTGCGGCCGTATTCGGGGAGGTAGCCGCCGCTGATGACGTTCACCTCCTTGAGGAACTCGACCGACAGCGGCGTGCCGATCATGCCGAAGCCGGGGTTGCTGACCGACAGACCGTCGACCTGGTAGCCGTTCTCCAGCGACGAGGCGCCCGAGACCGACAGGCCGTAGGTGTCGCCGCGCGCGCCCGGGGTCACCTCGGCCAGCGACTCGAACGAGCGGGTCGAGCCGCCCTTGCTGGAGGTCGGGGTCACCGGCACGCGGCGGGTGAAGTCCTCGGTGATGGTGGTGCCCGTCGAGCTCGAGCCGATGTCGATGGTCGGCGCCTTCTCGATGATCACCACCTCCTCCGCCTTGGTGGCCAGCGGGGCCAGGGTGGCGTTCACGCGTACGGTGGAGCCGCCGCGGATGGCGATGCTCTGGGCGAGGTAGGGCAGGTACAGGTCCTTGTCGACCGACAGCTGGTAGACGCCCGAGGGCAGGTTCGGGATCCGGTAATAGCCGGCGGCGTCGGTCACCACGACCTGCTGGCCCTGCTGGGCGGGCGAAGTCGCGGTGACCATCACGTCGGGCAGGGGCTTGCCGTCACGGGCGTCGGTGACGGTGCCGGTGAGGGCTCCGGCACCGGATTGATCGGCCCGGGCGGCCGGTGCGGAGCTGAGCAGGATCAGGAAGAGGGCAGCTTTGCAGCCGGCGCGAAAACGGTTCGACATGCCTGCGGCTTATAGAAGGACCGCCGAAGCCCGATCAACGAGAATGTTTTCACGGGCGAAAAAATGCTCGTCCGGCTGATTCGAAATTACCGAACTTTTACCGGAAGAGATTCGATCGCCGCCGTCTGCGTATGACCGGTCTTTTACCCTGACGGTCCGATCGCCCCGGCCGTCACAGCGCTGAAACAAACTCCCAGATCACCTGACCCCCGAGGGTGGGCCAGCCGTGGTTCAGGTCCTCGTAGCCGCCCTCGCTATGCACGCACCAGCGCACGGGGGCCTCGCGGCAGCCCTGGTAGTCCACGCAGGTGAACTCGGTGCGGTGGGCCTGGCGGGCGGCGGTGATCGTGCGGGTCACGCCGGCCACGTCCGGCACCGCCTGGTGGCGACAGCCGTTGCGGTCCAGGAAGAAGTCGCGCGCCTTCTCGCCCTCGGCGCGCGGGATCAGCTTGTCGGCGATGCCGTGGATGTTGACCACGGCCGGATGGCCCTTGCAGGCAGAGCGGTCGGCGAGCTCGCCGTGGACCGGGGCGATGGCCAGCAACTGGTCGCCCAGCTTGCAGCCGAGGTGGTTGGCGAAGCCGGCGCCGGAGCTGGTGCCGGCCACGAAAACCCGGTTCTCGTCGACGCAGAAGTCGCGCTTCATGCGGGCCAGCACGTCGGAGAAGTAGGCGGTGTTGCGCGCCAGCTCCGGTTGCCAGCCCTCGCCGATCGACTTCATGTACACCACGACGGCGTGGCTTGCGACCACGGTCTGCCACCCCGGACAGTCGTCGTCGCGGCAGTCGACGTGCGTGCGATCGTGGCCGTGGAAGGCGAACCCCAGCGGCTGCGGCTTCTTGCCGTCGTATCCCGGAGGCAGGCCGACCAGGTAGGGCTGCTTGACCCCCTGGCTGAAGATGGTCTGCGCGCCGGCGGCCGCCACCGGCTTGCCGCAACCGGGGCTGGGTTTGATTACGCGTGCGGTGGCGTGGGCGGGCGCCGACGGCGGGGCGCTCGCTGCCCCGCTCGTGCCGAGGAGCCACACCAGGACGACAGGAAACGAAGCCATCGTGCGCGCTTGCATATCACGTCAGCCGCTGCCCGCGTCGGGGTGCACGGAGAGCGCGTGGCGGAAGACGTTACCCGGATCCCAGCGCGCCTTGATCCGCTGCAGCCGCTCATGGTTCTGCCCGTGATACAGCGCGTGCCACGGCACCCCGGAGGTATTGAGAACCGGGTCGGCGAGGTCGGCGTCCGGGTGGTTGATCATCGCGCCCTCGCAGGCGTCGCCAGGGGCGGGGACGCCGCCGCTGGCGGCGAAGAGATCGCGATAGAAGGCGCGCACCCAGGCCAGGTTGCGCGCGTCCTCGGCGGGGTCCAGCCAGCCCGTCGTGCAGGCGAGATCCAGGATCGAACCACGCTGGACGGAGGCGGTGGCGGCGGGCGCGACTGCGTTGATCCGGCCGCCGTAAGTCGCCAGCCCGAGCATGCCGCCCATGACGTCGTGGTCGGTGCTGGTCAGGTGATCGTGGGCGACGCCGATCTGCTGGTCGCTCAGCCGCCGCCGCAGCAGGGCGTCCTTCACCTTGACGCGCACCCCGCCCGGAGGCGCGGCGAACAGCTCCGGCCAGGGGTTCAGCACGAATTCCAGCCAGGACAGGCGCTCGATCTGCGGGGGGGACGGCGGGGGAACGCCGGCGCTCAGCGCTGCCAGGTAGTCGGCGAACTGGCCCTCGGCGCCGGCGCCGGCCGTGGACACGCCGCGGGTGACGATCATCCCGAGCTGCCGGCGGTGCACGGCCAGCAGGGTGAACAGCGAGCGGTTCGGTGAATCGGGAGCGGCGTTCCGCTCGCTCCAGGTCCCGTGGTTGGCCAGCAGCCTGACAAAGGTGGAACGATCCAGGTCCGCCCACTTCCACTCCGCGCGGAAGCTGGTGATGACCTTCGGCGCGCGGGGCAAGAACCCGGCCGGATCGTTGCCGCTGGTGCCGGGCGATCGGAACCAGAAGCGGGTGGCCACGCCGAAAATGCCGGCCCCGCCGCCGGTGTGCGCCCACCACAGGTCGCGATTCGGATCCGTGTCCTCGCGCGTGGCCACGACCACGCCGGCCGTGCCCGCCGCATCCACGCTGACCACCTCGACGGCGTACAGGTGGTCCGCGGCCAGCCCGAATTGCCGGTGGAAGAACCCGAAGGCCCCTCCGGCGACGTGACCGCCCATGCCGATCTGCGGATGCTGGCCCAGTGGGATCATCGTCCCCCAGCCGTCCGCCAGCGCCCGGTAGGTCTCCCCGACGGTCGCGCCCGCCTCCACCGCGATCGCGTTGCGCCGGGGATCGTGGTACACGCGTTTCATCGGCGAGACGTCGAGCACGACCTTCACGGCGGGGTCGGACACGAACCCTTCCAGGCAGTGCCCGCCGCTGGTCACCACCAGCCGTTTCCCGGCGCTGACAGCGTCGTTCACCGCCGCCACCACCGACTCGGTCGATGCCGCCAGCCGCACCCATTCCGGCCGCGCGCTGAAGCGCTTGTTGAACCGCCTGTCCACGACCGCCTGGTACCTCGAGTCGCCGGGACCGATCCGCTGATCCATGGCGGCGCATCGTAGGGCCCGGGTGGACGGAGAGCAAACGTGGCGCCATCGCCGCGCGGGGCCCCTGCCCTCCCGTCATCACCGTACACCGACCGGCCGCTCGGCGGCGCAGGCCGGTCAATGCCGTAGTGTCGGCGCCGTCCGGCTCTACCGCCGTCCGCCGCTGCTCGGGAATCTTCCGCCGGGTGTGGTCGCGTATTTTGCGCGGGGGCCCGTCCATCTGCGCGAACCGACCCCTTCGTATCGGCGGGGGTGACCCATGGGAAAGTTCGCGGCACAGGGATTCAGGAAGGCAATGTCCCGGATGGCGGCCGGGCTCGCATTCATCGGCTGCGCCGCTGTGGCGGTGGGCTCGCTGACGTGTGACTCGCAGCCGAGCACGGCCCAGGGGCCGCTGGGCGGGATGTCCGACGCGGCCGTGCAAGGGTGCGCGATGGATCCGCTCTTGATGTCCGTTGGCGAATCCCTGAAGGCGGGTCGCAAGACCTTCCGGACGGACACCTTCGGCGACGAGGGCTTCTGGGGCGACAAGCTCAAGCTCCACAAGGCCATCGCGGGGGCGGCCAACGGTGGCGTCGGCGACGGGCTGAGCCCGAAGGCCGCGCTCGCGCTCGGACTCAAGGTCGACGTGGAGGCCCTGCCCGCGGATCTCGTTCAGCAGCTGAAAGACGGGAAGGTGGACCTGAACAGCCCCGCCACCACCCTGCAGCTGCTGTCCATCAACGCGGTGGTGGGCCTGACCGGCTTCTTCAACGAGGACAAGACCATCCGCTCGGTGGGCATCCAGTGCGCGCTCTGCCACTCGGTGGTCGACGATTCGCTCGCCCCTGGCATCGGCAAGCGGCTGGATGGATGGGCCAACCGCGATCTGAACGTCGGCGCCATCATCGCGCTGGCGCCGGACCTGTCTGCCTTCACCGAGCTGCTGCAGGTGGACGCCGAGACGGTGAGGAGCGTGGTGCTCAGCTGGGGGCCGGGCAAGTTCGACGCCGAGCTGGCTCTGGACGGCAAGGCGTTCCGACCGGACGGCAAGACGGCGGCCACCTTGATACCCTCGGCGTTCGGGATGGCCGGCGTCAGCCTGCACACCTACACCGGCTGGGGCTCGGTCCCGCACTGGAACGCTCTGGTGTCCAACCTGGAGATGATGGGCCAGGGTCGCTTCTTCGATTCCCGGCTGGACAACCCCGAGAAGTTTCCGGTGGCCGCCCGGACCGGGGCCAACAACGTCGACAAGAAGCCGGATCTGACCACCTCCAAGCTCGCCGACCTGCACCTGTATCAGCTGGCGCTCAAGGCGCCGAAGGCACCGGCCGGCTCGTTCGACGCCAACGCCGCCGAACGCGGGCGGGTGCTGTTCGAGGGCAGCGCCACCTGCGCGACCTGCCACGTGCCTCCGCTGTTCACCGAGCCAGGCTGGCCCATGCACGGCGCCGAGGAGATGGGCATCGACGACTTCCAGGCCAGCCGCTCGCCCGACGAGCGCTACCGCACCACCCCGCTCGGCGGCCTGCACACCCGTACCAAGGGCGGCTTTTACCACGACGGCCGGTTCGCCACCCTGGCCGACGTCGTCGAGCACTACAACTCGCACCTGTCCCTGGGGCTCTCGCCCGAACAGAAGAACGATCTGATCGAGTACCTGAAGTCGCTCTGAACCGCCCCGCGCCGACGCGCCGCCGACGTCACCAACACGATTCTGTGAACGGTTGATAGTCGGCCGGCGCGTCAGCGGCGCTTTTGCGGTGATCGCGTACGCAGCCTGTTTCCCCGGCGGCTCATCCTTTTCAGGGGAGGGAAGCGGATGGGGACGATGCGCGGCGGGCAGTCACCCTTCGGCGTTCGGCTGATCGTCGCCTACAAGTTCGCCAAGGCGGCGCTGGAGCTCGCCGCGGCGGTGGCGGTGCCGCTGGTGGCGGCGCACGCATTGCCACACGATTTCTTGCGGCTGAGCCTGGTCTTGCACGAGCACCTCAGCGCCCGCTGGAGCCGCATCTACGAGGCGGTCCTGTCGGCCGGCACCACGTCGCACCTGCGGGTGCTGACCGTGGCGCTGGCGCTCGATGGGGTGAGCAGCCTGGTCGAGGGATGGGCGGTGTGGCGGCGGCTGACCTGGGCGCCGTGGCTGATCGTCGTGGCGACCGGCTCGCTGATCCCGGTCGAGGTGGCGCTGCTCTTGGAGCGGCCGACGGCCGTGAAGGTCCTGCTCCTGGCGGTGAACGTGGCCACCGTGGTCTACATGGTCCACCTGCGATTGCAGGCGCGGCACCCGGCGGCCCGGCCGGCCCAGCAGCGACGGCGGTCCGTGCGGCAGCTGGTGCCGCTGGCGGTGGTGGGGCTGCTGGCGGCGTACGTCGGCCTGGCCTACCTGGCGCTGCCCTGGCTGCTGAAGCAACGGGAAACGGCGCACGCCCTGACGGTGGCGCCGGACCGCACCGTCGACGGCGCCGGGCAGCCGAGCGATCCGCTCAACGTCGGGTTCGTGGGCACGCGCGGCGACGTCTTCACCTGCATGGAGAAGGCGGGCTGGACCGCGGCCGCGCCGCTGTCTCGCCGGTCCGGAGCCGACATCGCGGCGGATGTCCTGTTCCACCGCCCCGATCCCGACGCGCCGGTGAGCAGCCTGTACTTCGAAGGCCGGCGCCAGGACCTCGCCTTCGAGCAGGACGTGGGCGGCTCGCCGCGACGCCGGCACCACGTGCGTCTGTGGTTGCAGCCGAGCTCGTCGATCGACGGCCGGCCGGTCTGGCTGGGCGCCAGCACCTACGATCGAGGCGTCGGTCTGGCCCACGGGACCGGCGAGATCACCCACGTCATCGATCGCAACATCGACGCCGAGCGGGACAAGCTGATGGCCGACCTGGTCCGTTGCGGTTGCGCCAGCAGCGTCCACCGGGTCCGGGGTGTGGGTCCCATTCCCGAGCGCCGCCGCGGGCGCGTCTACACCGACGGCATGGCGGCGGTCGCCGTCCTGCCCGACGACGGACGGTAGGCAGCACCCGTCCGACGATGCCACCTATCGAACGTAGGGACGTCCGGCTAGACTGCGCGCCCATGAGCCTCCGAGACCGCGAACCCTCGACGCCCGGGGAATGGGCGGCCTATTACCGCCAGGATCTGAAGGCGCTGCGGGGCAACCGCGAGCACCTGCAGGGCCGGCTGGACAACGTCCGCCGCACCATCGCCCAGTGGGACGCGGTGGTGGCGATGGAGCGATGCCCGAAGGGGTACCGGCAGCTCACGGTGGCCCTGAACGGCGTGCCCACCGATCACGACTACTGGTGGCTCAACAAGCAGCGACCGCAGCTGCGCGCGGAGCTGAACGACCTGCGCATCCTGGAAGGCAAGATCGAGCGCGAGCTGAGCCGGCTGACGTGACCCGCGCCCGGTGATCGAAGGCGCGCCGTGATCTGGCGCTGCGGTACGCGCGGATCGTGACCGCCGCAGATCCTGCGCGATCCGGGTGCCGTACGGTGCGACCGATGGTCACACCTGTTCACAAGGTCAGCCCCCATTTGTGCCCGGATCGGAGCGCTGGGCAATGACGGGATCGGGAAACGTTTTCTTAATCGTGGTCGCGATGCCTGTCCAAGCACAGTACGGCAAGGCGGCCATGGCCCTCTTCATCGTGGGGACGGCGCTCGGCTGCGCGCCGGGATCTTCGGTCGATCGCGGAGCCGGTCAGCCGGCGGCGCCGGCGACGCCGCCGGCCCAGACGCCGCCGCCGGTCGTCCCGCCACCACCGCCCCTGCCGGAACCCCCGACGTCGCCTCCGCCGTCCACGCAGCCTCCGCCGTCCACGCAGCCACCGCCGCCGTCCGCGCCGCCACCGCCGTCCACGCAGCCACCGCCGCCGTCC
>JBKPRZ010000587.1:0-6230 GCA_046734815.1 Myxococcota bacterium
CCTGCTGAGCGTCGGGGCCGCCGAGCGGCTCGGGTTCGCGGGCGGCCCGGCCGGCGCGCGGCGGCCACCGGCGCGCACCGATCTGCAGGTCGGGTTGCATGCGCGTCGCGGGTGGATCATCGCGGAGCTGGCGGCGGGCGCCTCGCAGGAGATCGCCCTGGAGATTCCCGGCTCGGCGGCGGCGGGCCTGCAGCTGCGCGCCTTTCCCGTCCGGGCGGCGCTGGGCATCCCGGTAGCCCTCGGCGGCGGCGTGGCGCTGACGGCGGTCGGCATGAACCTGGACCTGCTGAGCTTCCGCGCGCGCGGCCTGATCGATGCGCGCAGGGGGCTGCGCGTCGAGCCGGCGGGCGAGCTGGGCCTTGGCTACCAGGTCGGGGCGCGGCGTCTGTTCCTGCGCACCTCGCTGTGGGGCGGCCTGTCGCTGTTGCCGCGCGACTTTGACGCGGGCGGGGCCAGCCCGGTCTTCCGGACCCCCGCCGCTTACCTGCGCCTGGCGGTCGAGGCGGGGCTGTCCGTGTGGAAGAATTGAGCCGGCCGGCACCTCCAAGACGGGCGGCGGTGACTTTACCCATGTCGTGGAGCTTCCGGCCGGCGCGGCCAACACAGCGGCTGGACAGGTCGGCGGGCGCGAGCACGGGCCCGGGCACCGCCGGCCGCATGCCCCGATCGATCTCTCCGTCCGACGTCATGACCGCAGCCGACGAGCAGGAGCTCGTGCGGCGCTGTCTGCTGCGCGACCCGGTCGCCTGGCGGACGCTGTACGACCGGCACTTCGGCAAGGTCTTGCGGCTGGTGCACGCGCTGGGGATCGTCGACGCCGAGGCGGACGACCTGTGCCAGGACATCTTCCTCATCGCCTTCCGCCACCTGGGCAGCTTCCGGGGTGAAGCGCGTCTGGCCACCTGGCTGCACCGGATGACCGTGCGGGAGGCCATCCGCTTCGCCAAGCGCCGGCGCTTCAAGCGCGCCCTGATCGATCTGTGGCGGCGCAGCGGTCCGCCCAGCTTGCCGCCTGACTGGGCGGAGAACGAGGCGGCCCGCCGGCAGTACCTGTCGCAGCTGCTGGCCCGCCTGCCGCCCGAGCGGCGGCTGGCGCTGGTGATGTTCGAGGTCGAAGGGTGGCCGGTGCAGGAGATCGCCGAGCTGTCCGGCTGTGCGGTCAACACGGTGTGGACGCGCATCCACCGCGCCCGCGCGCAGCTGGAGGCGATGGCCCGGGAGGGACAGACATGACCGCTGGCAAGCGCTGGCTCGACGACGCCCAGCAGCCGGGCGCGCGGGCGCTCCGGCAGGCGCTGGACGAGGCGCGCGAACCCGAGTCCGACGCCTTCGCCAGCCAGCGGGTCTGGTCGCGCGTGCAGGCTCCCTGGTGGGACCGCTCGGGCCGGGTGGTCAGCCCGGCCGATCACCGGGGCGGCGGCTGGCTGGTGCCGCTGCTGGCGGGCGCGGGGATCGCCATCGCCGCGACGGTGGCGGTGCTGGTCAGCGGCGGCTGGCCGCGCACCGCTGGCCCCACCCTGGCGGCGGATCCCGGTTCCCCGACGGCGCCGGCCATCCAGGTCGTTGCCCTGCCCTCTCCAGCGGTGCCGCTGACCACGGGACCCGACGAGCGGACCAGCCGTCGGCTGGCGCGCGGGGTGGACGCGGAGCTGCGCCCGCGGACCGCGCTGCTGCCCGGCGACGACCAGACGCCGCCCGAGGTGCGCGTCGGACGCGTGCGCTTCTCCGTCCCGCACCAGCCGCCCGGGCAGCGCTACAGCGTGCGGGCCGGCGCCTACCGGGTGGTCGTGCTGGGCACCGTCTTCGACGTCGCGGTGGAGGAGGACGGGGTGTCGGTGCAGGTCGAGCGCGGCACCGTGCAGGTGCAGGAAGCGGCCACCGACCGCGTGTTGCAGCGCCTGTCGGCCGGATCCAGCTGGTCGAGCGCCCCGGGTGGCCCGCCCCCGAGCGACGCCGAGCGGGCGCGTCCGGATCCGGTGCGGCGGGTGATGCGTCCGGTGCGCCGGCCGCCCACCCGCCAGACCGCCTCGGCCCTGGAGCTGCCCGCGGCCACCGCCGCCGATCCGCAGCGGGCCCTGGCCGCGTACCGCAAGATCGCGGACGGGGATGGGCCGATGGCCGAGGTGGCGCTGTACCGGATAGGCGAGATCCAGCAGTGGCAGCTGGGCGACCTGCGTGGCGCGGCCGCGACCTGGGAGCGCTACCGGGAGCAACATCCGCGCGGGATGGCGCGCATGGAGGCGGACCTTTCGCTGATCGATGCGCTGGTGCACCTGGACGAGCCGGCGCGCGCCGTGCAAGAGGCGCGGTCTTTTCTCGACCGGTACCCGCACAGTGAGCGACGGGCCGAGGTCGCCCGCGTGGCCGGCGATCTGGCCCGCCAGGCCGACGACTGCCGCGCCGCTGTCGACTTCTACCGCCTGGCGCTGGACAGCCGGCCGGTGACGGCGGACGCCGACGACGCCCTCTTTTACCAGGCCCGCTGTCTGACCGGCCTGCGGGACGCGCGGTCGACCGAGCTGATGCGGGCGTATCTGGCGCGCTTTCCGCTCGGGCGGCACGCGGTGCAGGCGCAGCAGCTTTTGCGGGCGCCTCCGGCCGACCGCGCGGCAGGGCGCTGAAGTCCAGCATGAACCGCTGCCTGATGGCCGCGATCCTGTTTCTGGGCGCGGGCGCCTGCGCGCGGCGGAACGAGCCCATCGGACGGTTACCGGACGCCGGTGCGCCCGCCGACGCCGGCGGCGATCCCGACGGCGGCGCGGGTGGAGACGGATCGCCGGCCAGCTGGACGTGTCCCCAGATCGAGCCAGCCCCGCGCTCGGTGCCGCCGCCGCCCTGGAGCTGCGGCGGCCGGGATCGCTGTGTGCGCGAGCCGGAGGTCGATCCGGCGGCGTTCGACTCGGCCCTGCCCGACCCCGATCCGCAACGCCGCCCGGCGCTCGTCTACCCGCTGGCCGGGTCGCTCCACCCCCTCAACCTTCCCCGCATCACCGTCCAGTGGCGGCGGGGCAGCCCCACCCAGACCGCCTTTCGCATCCGCATCCAGCCGATGGCCGCGGCCGAGCCGCCCTACGAGCTGTTCGTTGGCTACCGGCGGCCCTCGCGCCCCACCCCCATCGAGGAGCTGGACGCGGCCCACGAGATCGGTCCCGCGCTCTGGCGCTACGTCGCCCAGCAGAACGCGGGCCGGGTGGTGGAGCTGACCGTCGCCGCCCTCGATCCCACCGCAAACCGGATCGCCATCTCCGAGGCCGTCGCCATCCGCTTCTCGCCCGCGCCGGTGGGCGGCGGGCTGTATTACCTGGCCACCGAGCCGCCCCGCCCGGGCATCCAGCGGCACGTGTTCGGGGCGCTGACCGCCGCCCCGGTGGTGGCGCCGCTGAGCGCCGCCAATGCGTTCGACTGCGCCGGCTGCCACTCGGTCAGCCGGGACGGCCGCACCCTGGCCTTCGCCGCGACCTACGCCGGCAACCTGACCATCGCCCCCACCACCGCCCCGGACAGCCCCAGCCGGCGGCCGCCTCCTCCCCCGCCCGACAGCGCCGATGCGGTGGCGCCGGCGGTCAGCCCCGACGGAAAACACATCGTGGCCCGCCACCGGACCAGTGACAGCCTGGTGGTCTACGATCCCGCCGGCGCCCCGCAGACCGCGCTGTCCACCGCCCAGGCAGGCGGCCGCATCGACTTTCCTCAGTGGTCGCCCGACGGCCGCGAGATCGTCGCCACCCGCGCGCGCGCAGCCACCCAGCCGGCCGACCCCACCTCCTCGCTCGACGGCCAGCTGGTGGTGCTCGGCTTCGGCGACGGACAGCTGTCCGCCCCGCAAGTGCTGGTCGACGAGCCCGATCAGGTGCACGCCTATCCGGCCTGGTCTCCGGACGGACAGTGGATCGTGTTCGTCTCCTCGCCGGCGGGCAGCGAGAGCCGGATGAACCCGCAGGCGCGGCTGCGGCTGGTCCGCCGGCGCGGAGACGGCGCGCCCGTCGACCTCACCAACGCCATGGCCGGGACCGCGGGGGTCGGGACCACGTTTCCCCGCTTCGCCCCGTTCGGACAGCAGGGCTGCCAGCTGATGTTCATCACCTTCCACTCGCGCATGGACTACGGCGTTCTCCGGCGCAACAGCCGCGAACCGGCGGGCGGCTGGCCGCAGCTGTGGATGTCAGCGCTCGACCTCGGCCGCGCCGGTGACCCATCCCTTCCCCCGGTCTGGCTGCCCTTCCAGGACATCGACCAGAAGAACCTGCTGCCCGCCTGGACCACCACCGTGCCCTGCTCCGGAGACAGCTGCGGCAGCGACGCCCGCTGCCAGTCCGACGGCTGCGCGCCCAGCTTCGACTGATCCGCCCGCGGGAAGATCGGCGAGCCGCGCCTCCTCTGAAGCGGCATGACTCCGGATCCGGCGCGTGCGCCTCGTCTTGCCCCATCGTGCCGCCGCGGCGCCTCGCCCCTGCTGATGTTCACGCTCACCTCCGCCATCGCCTGTACCCCCTCGTCCCGCATGTTCGAACCGGCGCCTCCCAGCGCCAGCGACGCCGCCGGCGCGGGCAAACCGACCACGCCCCCGGTCGATGCCATGAGCCCCGGCGGCGGGACGGGCGGGACCGGTCCGGTGACCGGCGGCGGCGGCGGCCAGGGCGGCGCGCCTCCGGCTGGCAACCCCGGCAGCCCGATCGCCGACGGCGGCGTCGACGCCCCCGGCGCGCCGCCGGCGGGTCAGCCGGTGTCGCTGCCGATCGTCGTGACCGACAACTTCACCAACCGGGGCTGGTTCGGCGACGGCAGCATCAGCCGGTACTTCCAGGCGGGGTCCATGTTGATCAAGGAAGCGCCCAGCACCAGCGGCCCGTGCGCCGCCCGACCGGCGGGGGCCAGGGGCGCCTGCCTCGAATTCACTTACACACCGCCGCCCGGCTTCACGCCGCCGGCCACCGGCGCCTTCCTGGGCGTGTTCATGTTGCCCACCTTGCGGATGGCGCATCCCGAGGCGGTTCCACCGGCCCGCGCGGGCGAGCCGAACTGGGGGCTCGAGCCCGGCGTCCCGGTGGCGGCCGGCGCCCGCCGGGTCAGCTTCTACGCCGCCTCCACTCAGAACGATCTGCGCGTGAGCTTCCGGGCCGGCCTCGACAAGGACAGCGTCGTGTTGCCCGAGCACACCGAGGTGCTCGGCGGTGCATGGCAACCGATATCGATGAGCCTGGCCGGCGCCGACACCGGCGGGCACCTGCTGGGCGGCTTCGCCTGGACCATCAAGGACACCGGGCGCCCGGCGACCTTCTACGTCGACGGCATCGTCTGGGACGGCGAGGGCATGGATCCACCCCCGGCGCCGATGGGCACCAAGGACGGCGTGCGACAGATGGTGGTCATCAACCGCTGCCCCCAGACCGTCTGGGTGGCGATCGGCTCGCAGCAGGCGGTGCCCGAAGGCGGAGGTTTTCAGCTGGACGCCGGGCAGACCCGCACCCTGACATTTCCGGGCGGGATGTGGTCGGGCCGGCTGTGGGGCCGCACCGGCTGCGCCTTCGCCGGCGCCACCGGCCGCTGCGCGACCGGAGACTGCGGCGGCCGGCTCGGGTGCGGGCCGGTCGGTGGCAAGACACCGGCCACCCTCGCCGAGATCACCTTCTCCGGATCGGCCGGCAACCCGGACTTCTACGACATCAGCCTGGTCGACGGATACAACCTGCCGATGGCCATGGGTCCACTGCCGGGCAGCTTCCAGCGCAGCCCGGGCGCGGCCTACGATTGCCTGACCCCGACCTGCGTCTCCGACCTGAACGCGAGCTGCCCGCCCGAGCTGCGCATCGTGGAGGGAGGCCAGGTGGTGGGCTGCGTGAGCGCCTGCGAGAAGCTGCAGACCGACGAGCTCTGCTGCAAGGGCGCGCACGGCACCCCGGAGACCTGCGGCCCCTCGAGCTTCTCGCGCACCTTCAAGGCCGCCTGCCCCACCGCCTATTCGTACGCCTACGACGACCCCACAAGCACCTTCGTCTGTCGGGGCGAGGACTACGCAGTCTGGTTCTGCCCCTGAGCGGGCCTCACCAGGCCAGCGGCTGGCCCGCGATCCGATCGGCGAACAGCCCGCGGATCGCGGCCACCGTGGCCGGGGGCAGCGGCGCGGCGGCCGCCGCCAGGTTGTCCTCCAGCTGGGCCATGGACTTGGCGCCGGGGATGACGGTGGCCACGCCGGGGTTGGCCAGCACGAAGCGGAGCGCGCCGTGGATCGG
>JBKPRZ010000588.1:0-2641 GCA_046734815.1 Myxococcota bacterium
CTGGCGCTTCTGCTGCGACTCGCGCTGGGCCTCGTAGGTCCGGCGCAGCTCCTCGGCGATCTTGCGGTCGGTCTGGGTCTTCATCAGCTCGCCCGGCGGCACGATGTCGCCGATCAGGGTGTCGATGCACTCGACGTCGTAGGACGCCGTGGCCGCGTGGATCGAGTCGAAGGCCTGGCGCTGGCGCTCGCTGCGCGCCGACAGGAACTCGAGCACGGTCACCTCCTGGGCCGAGTTGCGGAAGTAGTTGGCCACCGTGGGTTGCAACACGTGGTCGACCAGGTTCTGCATCGAGCCCACCCGCGAGATCACCCGCGGCGCGTGTTTCATGCCGATGTGGATGATCTGCGAGACGTCCAGCGAGAAGGCGAACCCGTCCTTCGAGCGCACGGTGATGGGGCACAGCCGCTCGTCGTAGCGGTGGGCCTCGCTCCGCTGGGCCCAGTTGAGGACGATGTTGGTGGTGGGCACCAGCTCGACCTTCATGACCCGGGTGTTGATGGGGTGTTTGCCCGGCAGCAGCGGCTCGACCCACACGCCCTTGCGCCCCCGCTGCACCAGGTCCCCGTGCTTGAAGCTGTCGCCCGACACGTCCAGGTGCTCCTGGCCGACGTAGCTGACCACCACCCCCACGTGGCCGATCGGGATCTCGGTCATCGGCACCAGCTCGACCTGGACCAACCAGGGGTTCAGGTTCCACGAGCCCGACAGCAACACCTCCTCCTGCAGGCCGCGGCAGCCGCCCGCGGAGATGAAGGCCTGACCGCGCTGGAAGCTGTCGTGCCCGGTGGTGGCCGGACCGGCCAGGTCGCCGGCGGGGATGGCCCGCCCGTCCAGAGTGGTGACGATGCCCAGCGAATCGGCCGGCACCTGCAGCACCTGCAGGGTCTCGGGCTCGAGGCCGCCCTCGTGGGAGTTGCGGGTGCTCACCACGCGGAACAGGGCCGGGTTGATCCGGTAGGCGCCGGCGGTGAGGAAGGCGAGCTGCCGCCCCCGCTCGCCACCGTCGCGCAGGAAGGCCTCGGCGTCCTGGAAGTGGTCGCAGGACACCTCGCGCCCGAGGATGCGCTCGGGGGGAATGGCGGCGCCGTCGTTGGCGACGACCAGGGCGATCTCACCCGGGCGCACGATGGTCAGCGGCACCTGCACGACCTTGTAGCGCCAGACCCAGTAGCCGAGGTGCCAGCCGGGCGGCAGCAAGCGCGCCTGGTAGCCGGCCTCTCCCCGCACGGCGATGATCCGGCCGGCGGGCAGCGCGCGGCCGAAGCGCTTGATGACCAGACCGGACTGCAACTCGCCGATGATGCGCAGCCCGCCCAGCAGCAGGAAGAACACCAGGAAGGCGATGCCGGTCAGAACGATGGACAGGGTCGGATACGACAGTGAGAGCGTGCCCACGATAGGCCTCCATTTCCTGTCCATCCGGATTGCACCCCCGGTGCCGGACCGGGCGCCACCGCGGCTCGGCCGTCGTGCGGGCGGTGGTGGCTGCAGCGTGCAACCGTCCCGCCGTCGCCGGGATGCAAACTGCAAGCGCTGCGCGCGCGTCGCGACAAGGCGGGCGGCCAGGTATGATCGAGGGCATGGCCCGCCCGTCGAGCCCGCTGCCGGAAGCCCTGGCCGTCCTGATCGTCGACGACGAGAAGAACATCCGCGCCACGCTCGCGGTCTGCCTGGAGGCGCTCGGCTGCAAGGTCAGCGGGGTGGGCAGCGGCGACGAGGCGGTGGCGGCGCTGGCGCAGCAGCCGTTCGACCTGGCCTTCCTGGACCTGCGGCTGGGGCAGGACAGCGGCCTGGACCTGCTGCCGCGGTTGCTGGCCGAGGCGCCCGATCTGGCGGTGGTGGTGATCACCGCCTACGCCACCTTCGACACTGCGGTCGAGGCCATGCGCCGCGGGGCCTGGGACTACCTGGCCAAGCCGTTCACGCCCGCCCAGATCCGCCACGTGGTCGAGCGCATCGGCGAGCGCCGCCGTCTGTCCTGGAAGGTGGCCGACCTGGAAGCGCGGCTGGCCAGCGCCCAGCCCGAGCTGGAGCTGACCACCGAGTCGCCGCGCCTGCGCGCGGTGTACGAGACCATCGGCCGCGCCGCCGGCGCCGACGTGCCGGTGCTGCTGCGCGGGGAGACCGGCACCGGCAAGAGCCTGTGCGCCCGCGCCGTGCACGCGGGAAGCCGCCGCGCCGAACGCCCCTTCGTGGTGGTCAACTGCCCGACCCTGTCCGAGGAGCTGCTGGCCAGCGAGCTGTTCGGCCACGCCCGCGGCGCCTTCACCGGCGCGGTCCGCGACCAGCCCGGCCGGGTGGAGGCGGCCCACGGCGGCACCCTGTTCCTCGACGAGATCGGCGAGATCCCCCCCAACCTGCAGGCCAAGCTGCTCCGCTTCCTGCAGGACAAGGAGTTCGAGCGCGTGGGCGAGAACCGCACCCGCCGCTCGGACGTGCGGGTGGTGGCGGCCACCAACCGCGACCTGGAGGCGGACATCCGCGCGGGCCGCTTCCGCGAGGACCTGCTGTACCGCCTGAACGTGGTCGAGGTGGTGATCCCGCCGCTGCGCGAGCGCCCCGAGGACATCTTGCCGCTGGCCCGCCGGTTCCTCAGCTTCTACGCCCGCGACTTCGGCCGCCGCCCGCCCGCGCTGTC
>JBKPRZ010000589.1:0-4449 GCA_046734815.1 Myxococcota bacterium
GGGTCCAGCGAGCCGGGCATGGTCAGGGTCAGCCGCCCGGCCCGGCATCCCAGCGGGGCCAGGAAGCGGTAGCGCAGCGACCAGGAGGCCGCGTGCTCGCCTTCGCCCAGCCCGGGCGCCGCGACCCGCAGGCGCAGATCGACGCCTTCGTCCACCGGCGCGGCCGCCGCGCGCCAGCCGGATGTTTTCAGAGCAGAGACATAGCTCTTGCCCGCGTCGGCGGCGCCGGCCGCCAAACGCACCGTGCGGCCGCCGGTGCCGACCTCGGCGCCGACCAGCAGGGCCCCCTGGGGCAGGTCGAGGTCGATCACCACTTCATCGGAGGCGGCGCGACCGAATTCGGTGCCGAAGACCAGCGGGCGCTCGACCTCGACCAGGGCGAGCGCGCCGCGCACGTCGATGGAGACCCGGTGCACCGATCGGGCGGCAGCCGAGCCGGTGGTCGTCAGCAGCAGCGCCAGCGGGAACAGACGGGCGCAGGTTCGGGCGGGCAAGCGCTTGACTCTACCTCAGCGCGCGGCCGGTTCGTCTTGCACCCTGCCCCGGCACACGGTAAACGACCGCCCACACCCGCACCGGAAAGAACCCGGCCGACTTGACCACCTCCGCTGCTCCCGCTGCCGCACCGATCGTCGAGGTCAACTCGGAGAAACCCGACGACGCGGTCCTGCTCCGCGCGCTCGAGGTCCTGCGCGGCGGTGGGGTGCTCGCCTTCCCCACCGACACGCTCTATGGCATCGGATGTGCGCTCGGTCAGGCCGAAGCCGCCGAACGCATCCAGAACCTGCGCGCGATCGACACCAGCAAGCGGCCGTTCACCTTCCTGCTGCCCGACATCGGCGCCGTTCCCCACTACGCCGTGGTCAACGAGCCGGCCTACCGGGTGTTGAGCCGCATCTTCCCCGGCCCCTACTGCGCGGAGCTGGTGGCCGGCAAGAAGGTGCCGGTCGCGGCCGGGCTGCCCGACCGTCCCACCATCGGGGTGCGCATCCCCGAGAGCCTGTTCTGCCAGCGGCTGCTCTGGCGCCTGGGCAAGCCGCTGCTGACCGTGACGGCGAAGGCCGCCGACGGCAGCACCCTGACCACCGCGCAGAAGATCCAGGAAGCGTTCGGCGACAAGGTCGACCTCATCCTCGATGGCGGCGAGCTGTCCGGCGCCCCTTCCACCGTGGTCAGCCTGGTGGACGAGTGGGTGGCGGTCCTGCGCGAGGGGCGCGGCCCCACCAGCCGCGTGCTGGGCCCGGCCGGCTAAGCCTCGACCTGGGCGCCGATGTCGCGGGCGGCGTCGAGCGCCGCTTTCGCGAAGGCCGCGAGCAGGCGCCGGTCCTTGACGCCCGGGCTCGACTCGACCCCGCTGGCCACGTCCACGCCATCGGGGCGCACGGCTTCGATGGCCTCGCGCACGTTGTCCGGATGCAGTCCGCCCGCCAGCAGGAAGGGGCGGCGCGCGCCCGCGGCGATGATCGACCAGGGCGCGGTGACGCCGCTGCCGCCGAACGAAGGCGTGTGGGCGTCGTACACGAACATGGCCGGATCCCAGGCCAGCGCTTCTTTCATCGACGACTCGTCGTAGATCCGGATCGCGCGCACGATCCGCTTGGGCGGGATGTCGCCCCAGCTGCCAACCTTCTCGTCCCCGTGCAGCTGGACCATGTCCAGACCGAGATCCGACAAGGTCTCGGTCACCACCAGCGGATGGGCGTTGACGAACACCCCTATCCGCAGCACCGTCGACGGGACCGCGGCCATGATCTCGCGGGCCTGACCGTCCTCGACGAAGCGCTTGGAGCCGCGCCAGAAGTTCAGCCCGATCGCGTTCGCACCCTGGGCCGCCGCGTACTCCGCGTCTTCGGGCCGGGTGACACCGCAGATCTTGACCACGAACCTCATGGTGGGGTCAGGAGCTGTTGCAAAGCGAGACCGGGGTCGGCAGCGCGCATCAACGCCTCACCTACTAGGATCGCGTCGACCCCGCCCTGGCGCAAGCGCTCGACGTCCGAAGCGGTACGAATGCCGGACTCCGCCACGAACACACATCCGGCGGGAACCCGTTCCTTCAGGCGGAGCGCGAGTGTGGTATCCACCTCGAAGGTGCGCAGATCCCGCTGATTGATCCCGATTATGCGCGCCGATGCGGCGGCGGCCCGCTCGATCTCCGCCTCGTCGTGTGCCTCGCACAGCACGTGCAGCCCCAGCCGCCCGGCCTCGGCCATCAGGGCCCGGAGCTCCGGGTCGGTGAGAACCGCGACGATCAGCAGGACGGCGTCGGCCCCGCTGGCCCGGGCCTCGACCAGCTGGTACGGGTCGACGACGAAATCCTTGCGAAGCACCGGCAAAGCGGTGGCCCGACGGGCCTCCTGCAGGTCGGCCAGGCTGCCGCCGAAGAACGGCGGATCGGTCAGCACCGACAGGGCGGCGGCGCCGGCCGATTGATAAAGGGAGGCGATCTGAGCGGGATGGGCGCCCTCGCGGATCCAGCCGGCCGAGGGCGAGCGTCGCTTGAACTCGGCGATGCAGGCGATGGGACCGCGCCGCAGGGCCCCGAAGAAATCGCGCGCCCGGGGCATCGACCGGGCGCGAGCCTCCAGCCGGGCGAGCGGCACCTCCTGCTGCTGCCGTGCCACCCGGATGCGCGTCTGGGCGACGATGCGATCGAGGATCATGGAACCGGCGCTCACGCCCTGGCCGGTGCCGGCGTCAGCGCGCGCAGCCGCTCGAGGACCGACAGCGCCTGGCCGCTATCCACCGCCTGGGCCGCGCGGGCCGCACCCGCCGCCAGGTCGCTCACCACCCCGGCCACGTACAGCGCCGCCCCGGCGGTCATCAGCGCCGACAGCCTGACTGCCCCGGGCACCCCTTCCAGCGCCTCGCGCAGGATGCGGGCGTTGACCGCGGGCTCGCCCCCCCGCAGCCCCTCCGGGTCGGCCTCGGGCAGCCCGAAGGTGGCGGGGGTGATCTCGTACAGGCGCACGCTGCCATCGTCGCTCAGCTGGGCGACGCGGGTGGGACCGGCGGGGGCGATCTCGTCGAGACCCCCGCCATGGACCACCAGCGCCCGCCGCGACCCCAGCGCCTTGTGCGCCCGGGCCAGGAACTCGCAGCGCTCCGGGGCGTACACCCCGTTCAGGTGCAGCCGCGCGCCCGCCGGGTTGGTCAGCGGCCCCAGCAGGTTGAACAGGGTGCGAAACCCGATCTCGCGCCGCACGCCCCCCACAGATTTGGTGGCGGCGTGGTAGGCGGGCGCGAACATGAAGCAGATCCCGGTCTCGGCCAGGCTGCGCGCCGCCAGCTCGGGGGTGGGCGCCGGGTCGATGCCCAGCGCCTCGATCACGTCGTGAGAGCCCGAGCGCGAGGACAGGGCCCGGTTGCCATGCTTGGCCACCTTCACCCCGCAGGCGGCCACGACGAACGAGGCCAGGGTGGAGATGTTGACCGACCCCGAGCCGTCGCCACCGGTCCCGCAGGTGTCCAGCACGCCGTCGTCGATGCCCGCCACCCGCGACATGCGGGCGCGCATGGCCAGGGCCGCGCCCACCACCTCGTCGACGGTCTCGCCCTTCATCCGCAGGCCGGTCAGAAGCGCGCCCACCTGGGCGGCCGTGCCCTCGCCGTCCATGATCCGGCCCAGCACCCCCGCCATCTCCTCGGCGGTGAGGTCGCCGCGATCGATCACCCGGGCCAGCGCGGCCCGCAATTCCAGCCCGGCCGGCGCGTTCATGGCGTGCCTCCGATCTTCAGGAAGTTGCGCAGCAGGTCCTTGCCCGCCGTGGTCAGGAAAGACTCGGGATGGAACTGCACACCCTCGACCGGCAGGCTCTTGTGCCTCAATCCCATGATCTCCTCGTCCCAGGTCTTGGCGGTCACTTCCAGGCAGTCGGGCAAGCTCTCCCGCGCCACCACCAGCGAATGATAGCGGGTCGCCTCGAAGGGGTTGGGTAGCCCGGCGAACAGGCCCTTCTCGTCGTGGAAGATGCGCGAGGTCTTGCCGTGCACCACCTGGCGCGCGCGCACCACCTTGCCCCCGAAGGCCTGACCGATGGACTGATGTCCCAGGCACACGCCCAGGATCGGCACCTGGCCGGCCAGCTTCTCGATCACCTGCAGCGAGATGCCCGCCTCGTTGGGCGTACAGGGGCCGGGCGAGATGACGATCCGCTCGGGGCGCAGCCGCGCGAGCTCGTCGGCGCTGATCTCGTCGTTGCGGAACACCCGGATCTCCTGCCCCAGCTCGCCCAGGTATTGCACCAGGTTGTAGGTGAAGGAGTCGTAGTTGTCGATCACCGCCAGCATGTCAGCCCTCACGTCCCGACCGGCGAGCCATCTCCACCGCCTGCACCACCGCGCGCGCCTTGCTGAAGCATTCCTTGTGCTCGCGATCGGGCCGGCTGTCGGCGACGATGCCGGCGCCGGCCTGCACATGGATGGTGTCGCCCCGGGTGACCAGGGTGC
>JBKPRZ010000590.1:0-4862 GCA_046734815.1 Myxococcota bacterium
GGGGGGCTCCGCGGTTGCCGAGGCGGCGCCGGCCCGGTCTGCGCTGCCGGCGCTGGCGATCGGCCGCCCGGCCGCCCGCGCGGTGGGCGCGATCGCCCTGAACAGCACCTTGCCCACGGCGCTGGTGACGCCGGCCTGGACGCAGCAGCGGCCCACGCCGACCCGGCTGGCCGAGGGGATGGTGGCCTACTGGCGGTTCGACGACGGGCGCGGCGCCAGCCCGGCGGTGGTGGACCTGTCCGGGCACGCGAACGACTGCGCGCCCCAGCGGCTGGACCGGCGCGACTGGGTGCCGGGCCCGCACGGCGGCGCGGTCCAGTTCGGGCGCGGCTGGCTGGTCTGCCCGGCGGTCGATCCGCTGGCCCGCGGCGGGGAAGAGCTGACCATCGCCGCCTGGATCCGCCGCACCGGCGCCGACCGGCAGGTCCGCGCGCTGGTCAGCCGGCAGATGGACCATGGCACGCGGGACAACGTGTTCTTCGGGCTGCGCGACGGCCGGCTGTTGCTGGGCAGCGATCTGTGGCGGGTGCGTCTGGTCTCGCCCGCGCCGCTGCCGCGCGACCGGTGGGTGCACGTGGCCGCCACCCGTGACAGCGACCAGCTGGCTCACCTTTACGTCGATGGCGAGGAGGTGGCCCACACGCGCACCGGCCCGGCTCCGCGCGCCGGGGTGTTGAACCCGCTGTTCATCGGCGCGGCCATGAACGGCCCCACCGGCGCCACCGCGCCCAACGAGCGCTTCTTCGGCTCGATGGACGAGCTGGTGATGTACGAGCGCGCGCTGAGCCCCGCCGAGGTCGCCGCGCTCGCCGCGGGTACGCAGCCGGGTATCTGATCGAGCTGGCCCGCCTCACTGCCACCAGTACCCCGGGTGGTCGCTGCTGGCGGGGGGCTGGGGTATCCTGCGCGCCATTGCATCAGGGAGGGACTTCATGAAGGCACTGAGCACGCTGGCGCTGGTGATCGTCCTGCGGGCATCGGTGGCGGCGGCGGACGAGAGGCCGGCCGCCAGCACCGAGGCAGAGGCGGCCCGACACGAGGCGCGCATGAAGTGGTGGCGGGAGGCGCGCTTCGGGATGTTCATCCACTGGGGCGTCTATTCGGTGCCGGCGGGGACCTACCAGGGCAAGCAGATCCCCGGCATCGGCGAGTGGATCCTGCGGAACGCGAAGATCCCGATCGCCGAATACCGCGCGTACGCCCGGGAGTTCAACCCGGTCAAATACGACCCCGAGGCCTGGGCGGCGCTGGCGCAGCAGGCGGGGATGAAATACATGGTCATCACCAGCAAGCACCACGACGGCTTCGCGCTGTTCGACTCGAAGGTGACCGACTGGGACGTGGTGGACGCCACGCCCTACAAGAAGGATCTGCTGGTGCCGCTGGCCCGCGCGGCCCGCAAGCACGGGTTGCACTTCGGCCTGTATTACTCGCAGGCGCAGGACTGGACCCACCCCGGCGGCGCCAAGAAGGGATACGACGACCGCGACGGCTGGGACCCGGCCCACAAGGGCAGCTTCGACGACTACCTGGCGAAGATCGCCCGACCGCAGGTGGAGGAGATCCTCACCCGCTTCAAGCCGGACATCATCTGGTGGGACACGCCTTATCTGATGACGCCCCAGCGGGCGGCGCTGCTGCACCCGCTGGTGCAGGCGCGCCCGCTGCTGATCACCAACAACCGCCTGGGCGGCGGCTACAAGGGCGATTCCGACACCCCCGAGCAGTTCATCCCCGCCACCGGCATCCCCGGGCGCGACTGGGAGGTCTGCATGACCATGAACGACACCTGGGGCTTCAAGAGCTACGACGACCACTGGAAGAGCACCGAGGACCTGATCCGCAAGCTCAGCGACATCGTCTCGAAGGGCGGCAACTTCCTGCTGAACGTGGGCCCCACCTCGCAGGGGGAGATCCCGGCGCCGAGCATCGAGCGCCTGAAGGAGGTGGGGCGCTGGATGAAGGTCAACAGCGAGGCGGTCTACGGCACCACCGCCAGCCCGTTCGCCAGGCTGACCTGGGGCCGCGCCACCACCAAGCTGCGCAAGGACGGCGCCACGCTGTACCTGCACGTGTTCGACTGGCCAGCCGACGGCAAGCTGGTGCTGCCCGGGCTGCGCAGCAAGATCAAGTCGGCCACCGTGCTGGCCACCCGGCAGAAGGCGAAGGCGGGGACCACCGAGGACGGCGGGCTGCTGGAGCTGCCGGGGACGGCGCCGGATCCGATCGTCAGCGTGGTGAAGCTGGAGATCGCCGGGCCGCTGGACGTGGTGAAGGTCTGGCCGCGGCAGGCCGACAGCGGCGCGGTGACCCTGTCTGCGATCGAGGCCGACATCCACAACATGCTGGGCACCGACGCGCGGGTGGAATCCAGACGCGGACCGGCCTACGTGGGCAACTGGGGCGACGCCCGCGCCTGGGTGGGCTGGAAGTTCAAGATCGACCGCCCCGGCAAGTTCGACGTGGTGGCCGACCTGGCCAGCGAGGGCCCGGCGCAGCTGCAGCTGGCGGTCGGCGAGCAGAAGGTGAAGGCCGCCGCCCCGGCCACCGGCGGCGCGGACAGGTACCAGCCAGTCAAGCTGGGGCAGGTCGAGATCGCGGCGCCCGGCGAGCACGACATCGCGCTGAAGCCCGAGGCGAACGCCTGGAAGGCGGTGAACCTGCGGTCGGTGACCTTGACCCCCGTGGCGGCGAAGTAAACGTCAGCGCGGCTCTGGACGCCGGCCCGGCCCCGGCGGTAGTAGGGAGGGACGCGAAGACAGGAGGCTGGGCATGACATCGACGGGTTTTGGCCGGCGTGGGTTGCTGGCGGGGGCAGGGGCGGGGGCGGCGGCGCTGACGGCGGTCTCGTACCGGCGGGTGCTCGGGGCCAACGACCGCATCCGCATCGGGGTGATCGGGACCGGGCAGCGCGCGCAGTCGCTGATGCGGCGCCTGAAGGAGCTGCCCGGCAACGAGCAGGTGATCATCTGCGACGTCTACGAGCCGCGGCTGGACGAGGCCTCGGCCCTGCTGGATGGGCGGCCCAAGCGGCTGCGCGACCACCGGGCGGTCCTCGACAGCAAGGAGATCGACGCCGTGGTGGTGGGGGCGCCCCAGCACTGGCACAGGCAGATGCTCCTGGACACCCTCGCCGCCGGCAAGGACATCTACCTGGAGAAATGCGTCTCGCACGCCATCGACGAGGGCGTGGACATGATCAAGGCGGTGGAGGCGAACAGCAAGCGGGTGGTGCAGACGGGCACCCAGCAGCGCAGCTGGGCCCACTACATCCAGGGCGCCGAGCTGATGCGCGCCGGGAAGGTGGGCGACCTGCGCTTCGTCAGCGCCTTCTGGTATCAGAACGGCACCAACCGCACCTACCCCGAATGGAAACCGGACAAGCTCGACTGGAAGCGCTTCACCGGATCGGCCAAGGCGCTGCCGGTCAGCTGGGACCATTATTACAAGTGGCGGTGGTTCTGGAACTTCGGGGGCGGGCCGATCTGCGAGCTTCTGACTCACTGGATCGACGTGGTCCACTGGTACACCGGCGCGACCGCGCCGGTGCAGGCATCCACCCGCGGGGCGCGCCTTCTGACCTCGAAGTACGAGACGCCCGACACCTCGACCAGCGTGATCGACTACCCGAGCTTCCAGGTCACCTTCATCACCCACATGGGCAGCAAGATCGACGACGGCGGGATCGAGTTCCGCGGGTCGAAGGGGACGTTGAAGGTCAGCCGCGCGCGCCTGCAATTCTTTCCCGAGTCTGGCACCAACGTCCCCGGTACCTTGACCCCGCCGCCGGAGATCGACGTGCGCTCACCGAAGGACGGCACCCTCAGCCACCTCGAGAACTTCCTGGACTGCCTGCGCACCCGCAAGACGCCCACCGCCCCCATGCGCGTGGCCCACGAGGCGGCGCGCGTCTCGCACCTGTGCAACCTCTCGTTCCGGCAGAACACGCCCCTGAGGTGGAACGGCGATCGAGGCAAGGTCGAGCGCGGGTAGCGATCCGGACGCCCATCCGCCCGATGCGATTGCCGATCGCAGGCTACTCGGTCCAGGGCGGGCTGAACGGCTCGCCGGCCGGCAGGCACGCCTGACCGCCCACCGGAAGCACCGCCAGCGCCTCGAACGCCTCCGGACCGGGATTCTCGAGCGCGAATGCCTGACCGGCGGGAACGATCAGGGTATCGCCCGGAACCAGGTCGTGGCTGTGGCCGTCCAGATCGACCCGCGCGCGCCCGGCCAGGGCCACGAAGATCTCTTCTCGATCGACCGTGTGCACGGTTCCCGGTGCGCCCGCCGCCAGCGATAGACGCCAGACGCAGGTCTCCCGGGAGCCGCGGCTGGGCGCCGCCAGACCGGTGACGTTCAGGAAGGGAATCTCGAAGCGGGGCGAAGCGGACGCCTTGACGATGGGCATGAGCGAGCCTCCTTGTCCGGACAAAGGTATATGATTCACCCAGGATGATCAACCATGGTTGAACAAAAAGCCGCCCGCCTCGATCTGGGCATCCTGATCGGCCTCGCCTATCAAAGCTTCACCGACCAGCTGCGCGCCGCCCTGGCCGAACGTGGTTTCGACGATCTGGGCAACGCTTACGGTTACGTGTTCCGCGCCCTGGCCGCCGAAGCCCTGAGTCAGCGCGAGCTGGCCCGCCATCTGCACATCACCGACCAGGGAATGGCCAAGATCCTCGACGAGATGGTGGAACGAGGCTACGTCGAGCGTCGCCCCGACGCGGTCGATGGAAGGATCAAACGGCTGAGCCTGGCCCGGCGCGGCCGGGACGCGCTGGCCGCCGCGCGCCAGTTCCACGCCCACCTCGAGTCCCGCCTGGTGCGCGACACCAACCCCACCGCCGTCGCCACCT
>JBKPRZ010000591.1:0-14978 GCA_046734815.1 Myxococcota bacterium
CCCCCAGCCCGGCACCCCCCGCCCCCGCGCCACCGCCACGCACGAAGCCGTCGGGCTCCACCAGATCCGGGGCGCAGGCCGCCGCGATCACCGCCGCCGCGATCCAGACCGGCCGCCCGGCCCAAAGGTGATCTATTGTTCGCGCCGGCTTCCGGCGATGAGCAAGACCCCCGCGCGACAGGACACCGAGCGATTCCGCAAACGGGCGCGCGCCGCCGCCGTCCGGCTGTTCGCGCGCCACGGGTTCGAGGGCACCTCGGTGCAGGCCATCGCCGACGAGCTGGGCGTCAGCAAGCAGGCGCTGCTCTATCATTTTTCCTCCAAGGAGGGCCTGCGCAAGGCCGCCTTCGAGGAGATGGTCGGCATCTGGCGCAACGTCTTGCCCCGCCTCCTCGCTGCCCTCACCAGCCAGGACACCGCCTTCGACGATGCCTTCGGCGAGATGGTCGAGTTCTCGCGCCGCGAGCCGGCCTACGCCCGCTTCCTGATGCAGGAGCTGCTCGCCGGCAGCGGCAGCAGCCACCCCATCCTCAAGGACGTCGACCCCTGGCTGAAGGTGGCCGCCGACCTCATCCGCCGCGCGCAGAGCGAGGGCAAGGTGGACCCGGCCGTCGACCCCGAGGCCTGGCTGTTCAACACCGGCACCCTCATCCTCTCGACCCTGTCGTTGCTGGACTCGTCCCGCACCGCCAGCCAGCCCGAGCCCGCCCGCATCGTGCGCGAGATGGCCCGCCTGATCGGCACCAGCCTGGTGGGCCAGCCGCGCGGCTGAGCCGCGCCCCGCCCGTTCGCCGTTCCCGGACATGCCCCAGACTTACCATCTGGTAAGTCCGCCGGGGAAGCGAGAAACGCCCCCGATTCCTACAGCGCGGTGGGCCCGGGTGCCGCGCCGATCTCGATGCTGACCACGTCCGGGGCGAAGCGGTACAGCGCTTCCAGGCTGCGCCGCTGCCAGTGCAGCTTGGGGTTGCTGATGAAGCGGACGCCGTAGCGCTGCTCGCCCGGCAGCTTGTTGACCAGGTTGATGTACGTGACCAGGCACTGCAGCGGCGAGCTGCTCATGAACTGCAGCCCGCTCATGTCGAACACCACCACGCGGAAGTGCTCGCGCACCACCTCGGCGTGCAGCCGCCGCAGGAACGGGTCGAGCATCGGCACGGCGTCCATGTCCACGCTGCCCGACAGACGGAGGCGGACCTGGTCGCCGTTCTCGGCCACGACCAGGAAGAACTCCGATCCTACAAGCGGTTCAAGTGTGAGCCGCGCCATGTCTCGTCCCTCACCCGCACCCGGGCCTCGGCGGTGATCGTCACCTGGTCCCCCTTCAGAGAATAGCTGAGGTCCATCTCCGCTTCCGCCCGGATCCGCGCCAGTCCCAGACCCGAGCCGCGGTTGCGGATGGCGCTGCGGGCGATCATGCGGTCGTACAGCGCCAAGGCGTCGGCGCATTCCTGGTTCTCGTCGAAGAACCGCTTCAGATCGCCCAGCCGGTCGGGGCGGGCGCGGTTGCTGCTGCAGATGCGCACGACGCCGTATTCGGCGCCTTCGTCGTCGCGCAGCTCGATGTGCAGCTGCCCCACGCCGTCGCTGGAATATTTGGACGCGTTCTCCAGCAGCTCGTGCGCCGCCAGCATCACGCGGGCGCTGGCGTCCGGGTCGGCCAGCACGCTGTCGTAAAAGTCGCACACGTATTTGCTGGTGCGACCGATCAGCTTCCCCTCGGGGGAAAAGTCGAAGCGCATGGCGGCCCGGACCCGCCGGCAGCGGTCGGCCATGCAACCCCGGTTCAGCTGAAGACGACCAGCGGGTAGGTGTAGTTGTGAAACTCGGGCACCCCGCCGCAAGGAGCGATCTCGCCCCAGCCGATCAGCCCCAGCCAGGGGCTGTTCGGGGCCACGATCTGCTGCAGCTGCAGGTTCTCGTCCAGCGTCTCGGCCGCGCCCAGGAACGGACCGGTGCGGGCGCCACACTCGAAGCCCATCACCGCCCAGGGCTTGCGGCCGGCCAGCCGACTGGCCAGCTGCCGCCCCATCTGCAGGGCGCCGTCGCGCACCACCTTGATGGTGCGGTGGTGGAACATGATCTTGCTGCCCTCGGGGATGGCCGCCTGCACGACGATGGCGCCGGTCTCGTTGTCGAAGCCGAAGGCCGCGCGGATGAGGTACACCGCCTCCTCGCGCCCGTCCTTCATGATCCGCCGCTCGATGCCCATGGCCATGCCCGAGCTGTGGTCCTGGTTGTAGATGTCGTTTTCGGTTCGGCCCACGCTGTCGCGCCACACGTCCAGCGCGCGCCGGCCGTCCAGCTCGTACAGCTTGTTGCCCTCGGCGCGGGTCAAGGTCATGACCACGCCGGTCGGCGTGGTCCCGTGCGAGACGCCCATGTCCACCTTGAAATCGCCGTCCAGGCCCAGGGCCACGCCGCCCCGGCTGAACGATTCGGCGCCCAGGTACTGGTACGTGCTACCGGCGGGGCCGGCCGGCTGACCCGCCGCCGCGCCCACGATGGTTGCAGAATTTTCATAACGGACGCCCGCCAGGAGCTCATTTACGTCAATGCCGCACAACGGGTCGTAAAAGGTCAACATCACCTTCGGATCGCCGTTCAGCTGCCGGCGCAGCTCGTGCGCCAGCGTGCGCCCCTTGGCCTCCGATCCCACCTGGACGTCGGACACCCGGGCCGCCGCCACCCGCAGCGATTCGCCGCCCAGGCCCATCGCGCCGACGACGAAGCCGCCCTCGTCGACCAGGCCGTTGCCCATCACCCCCTGGGCCGAGCAGCCCAGCACGGTGACCTGGGGCCCGACCGACTCGCGGATCGCGCGCAGCAACGCCGCCTGATCGTGGTTCACGGTGGCAAACACCACCACCGCCTTGAGGCGTTCGCTGGCGAACGCCTGGGTGATCGACCGGCCAACGGTCAGCCCGGCCCGGTCCGAATCGGTCTCCTGCGATAGGCAGCTCGCCGCGTGAAATGCCACCGTTTGTTACCCCCGCGATGCTCGTACGAGTGTGAAAACGGCAGAGCATGGGTAGAACTTGAAACACGCCACCGCCGCACCGGACATGGCGTCGGGCAGAGTTCTTGCTCACGATCTCGGTCGACTTCCTGCCGCAGATGGATCGAGACGCAGAGCTTCTGAAGGACAAGGTGCTCCTCTTGCTGGCGCGCGAGCGCGAGCTGCTCACCTTGCGCCGCGGCCACGCCCGCATCTCGGCCTGGCTGACGGTGGCCCAGAGCCTGGCCGAGCTGGTCTCCTCGCGCGCGAGCCTGGATGAGACCTACCGCGCGCTGGCCCACAAGCTGAAGAGCCAGCTGGAGTTCCAGAAGGTGATCTTCTTTGCGGTGCCGCCCGAGGCCGCCCAGCTGCGCGCCCTGGTGGACCAGGAAGGGGTGGGGCTGTGCAACGCGCCCGACGGCCCCGCTGCCGCCGAGCTGAGCGCGGCGGTGGGCCTGCACCGGTTCATGTGGTGCCGCCTGGTCGCCGGGGGCGGCACGCCCACCTTGCTGCTGGTGGTGGGCTACGACCGGGAGAAGGCCGCCTTCTACAGCCCCTTCGACGAGGCCGACTTCGGGCACTTTCGCAGCATGGGGCAGCACCTGGGGCTGCTGCTGCGCAACGCCAGCCTGATCAAGCAGCTGGAGCTGGAGAAGGACCGGCTCGAGGATCTGAACCAGACCCTGGAGCACCGGGTGGCCGATCGCACCGAGCAGATCGGCCGGGTCAACCGCGGCCTGGCCGACGCGCTGGCGGCGGTGCACGACCGCGAGCGTCGGCTGCGCGACGACCTCGAGCAGGCGCGGCTGTTCCAGCAGAGCATCTTGCCGCTGCTGCCGCGGTTCACCGACTACGACCTGGACTGGGTCTACCGCCCGCTGGAGATGGTGGGCGGCGACATCTTCGACGTGTACCAGATGGCGCCCGGCCACCTGCGCGTCTTCCTGGCCGACGCCGCCGGCCACGGGGTGCAGGCCTCGCTGCGCACCATCGTGCTCAAGTCCGAATACGATCGGATCAAGGCCGGCCACCCCACCCCCGCCCGGCTGTTCGAGGACTTCAACCGCCGCCTGGCCCAGCAATACAGCCCCGGCGAGATGGTCTGCACCGCCTGCTGCTTCGATCTGGTGGCGGGTGAGCCCGGCAGCCCGGTGCAGCTTCGCTACGTCAACGCCGCCCACCCGGGCCTGCTGTGCGTGCGCGGCGAGGACGTGCGCGAGTTGTACCAGGACGGCCCCTTTCTGGGCCTGCGCGCGGACATCGATCTGTTCGCCATGGAGACCACCCTGGAACGCGGCGACGCCCTGTTCGCGTTCAGCGACGGTCTATGCGATCAGCCCAATGCCCAGGGCCTTCCCTTTCCCCTCGGTGTCAGCGCCGTCCAGGCGCTGCGCGCGGGCGGCTCGATGCAGGAGGTCCTCGATCGGATCGAGGCGGCGTTCGACGGCTTCCGCGGCTCGCGCGCGGCCGGCGACGACATCACGCTGATCGGCGTGCGCCTGACCTAGCAGCCACCCGCGCGGGCGCGGGGGCAAATTCACCCAGCGCCCGGTCGCCGGCTGGGGTGTATCCATTCTCGGCGATACCGCAGGGCGCGAGCGCGCGCCGACGTCGCCCACCCGCGCACGCCCCGATGCTATAAACGTTGCCCGAGAGAGACATGATCGTGAACCGCAGGGGGGTGCTGTTCGTGCTGGCCGCCACCGTGGCCTTCGGCGGCGTGGCGCAGGCGCAGCAGGACCAGGACCCCGAAGCTCTCATCGAGCAGGCCAAACGCCTGCGCTCGGCCGGCGACGACCAGGCGGCTTACGAGCTGTACGTCCGCGCGTACGGCCTGGGGCGCACGGCGCGGGCCGCCGGGCAGCTGGCCCTGTGCGAGGCCGAGCTGAACCGCTGGGTCGATTCGGAGATCCACCTCACCGAGGCGCTGCGCGCCGGCGACGATCCCTGGGTCCGGAAGAACCGCGCCGTGCTCAGCGACTGGCTGTCCAAGGTGAAGATGAAGCTGGGGCGGGTGGAGGTCACCGGCCGCCCCGACGGCGCCGAGGTGGAGGTGGCTGGCCGCTCGGTGGGCAAGCTGCCGCTGCCCGGGCCGCTGCGCGTGCCGGCCGCGCCCGAGGTGTTCGTGCGCGTGGCGGCGCCCGGCTTCCGCACGCTCCGCCGCACCGTCGAGGTGCTGCCAGGCGAGCTGGCCCGCGTGGTGATCGATCTCGAGCCCGGCACCGGCGAGCCGACCACCCCTCCGCTGGCCCAGCCCGGACAGGCCGGCGCGGCCGGGGGCGGCGGTTCGGTGTCGGACGTGGGCTACGGGCCGGCTCCGCGCGCCGGCAACACCCAGCGCAAGGTGGCCTGGGTCGGCCTGGGGACCGCGGCCGCATTCGGCGCCGCCGGCGGCGTGGGGCTGCTGGTCCGCTTCTTCAAGACCCGCGAGTTCAACGACTACATGAACAAGGCCAACGGCACCCGCTGCAACACCGCCGTCGTCGGCAACGGCGGCGGGCCCTGCTCGGATCTGCTGGATACCGCCGATACGGGCAAGACCGTGGGGATCGTCGGTCTGGCCGCCGCCGGCGTGGTGGGGCTGGTCTCGGCCATCCTGATGGCCACCGCACCGCCCAGCATGGACCTGGCCCTCAGCGCAGGAAGCATTGTCGGCCCGGGCCCGGCCGGTGCGCAGTCAGGGGCGAGCATCGGCTGGCGCTTCTGACCCGCCTTCCACAGCGACGGATCGCGCGGTTGAACCGACCCCACCAGTGGCGATAAAGTATCCGGTGGGGGTCCGGGGGACGTGCAGGACTGGCATGGACTTCGGCGGTGATGTCATGGCAACGGGGACGCAGGCTCGGTCGGTTCGACCGAGGGAGGCGTCGTGACGCAGTCGCAAGCGGGCCGCCGTCCGGCCTTGCGGGTGGTGTTCGTGTTTGCCGCGCCGGCCGACATAGCGCTTCTGACCGGCGAGCTCGAGCGCGGCGGCTTCGAGGTCAGCGGCTGCCAGGTGCAGAGCGCCGCGGCCTTGCGCGAGACGCTGATCGAGCGACCGGCGCGCCCGCAGGCGGGGCAGCCCCGGGTCGACTCCGGGCAGCCGGCGGGCGCGGGCTGGGACCTGATCCTGTCCGAGCAGGACCTGCCGGGGCTGGACATGATGGCTGCGCTGGCGGTGGTGCGCGAGCTGCAGGTGGACCTGCCCTTCATCATCATCTCGCGAACGGTGGCCGAGGAGGAGGCGGTGGCGGCGCTGAAGGCCGGGGCCCACGACTGCATCCCCAAGCCCAAGCTGTCACGCCTGGTGCCCAGCGTGCTGCGCGAGCTGCGCGACGCCACCAGCCGCGGCGAGCAACGCCGCCTGCGCGAGCAGCTGATGGTCTCGGAGCGCATGGCTTCGGTCGGCACCCTGGCGGCCGGCGTGGCCCACGAGATCAACAACCCGCTGGCTGCGGTGGTGGCCAACCTCGAGCTGGCCCTGCGCTCGGTCGAGCGGCTGCCGCGCGAGCTGCCCGACGTGGCCGAGCTGCGGGCCGAGCTGCGCGACGCCCACGAGGCCGCCCACCTGGTGCGGCAGATCGTGCGCGACGTGAAGGTCTTCTCCCGTACCGTCGACGAGCGGGGCGGCCCGGTGGACGTGCGGCAGGTGCTGGATTCGACGGTGCGGATGGCCTGGAACGAGATCCGCCACCGCGCCCGCCTGGTCCGTCAGTACGAGCCGGTGCCGCCGGTCTGGACCACCGACGCCCGTCTGGGTCAGGTGTTCCTCAACCTGCTGATCAACGCCGCCCAGGCCATCGAGATCGGCCACGTCGAGTCCAACGAGATCCGCCTGCACACCCACACCGACCAGGAGGGCCGCGCCCTGGTCGAGATCACCGACAGCGGGGTGGGCATCTCGGCCGACAACCTGAACCGGATCTTCACCCCCTTCTACACCACCAAGCCGCCCGGCAGCGGCACCGGCCTGGGCCTGTCGATCTCCCTGCGCATCGTCAAGGAGATCGGCGGCGAGATCGAGCTCTCCAGCGAGCCCGGCCGCGGCACCGTGGCCCGCGTCCGCCTGCCCCCGGCCATCGGCGCCAAGTGACCCCCCGGCGCGCGACCCCCGGATGAACGAAGCCCCCGCTGCGCCGGAGCGCAGGCGGGGGCCTTGTCAGTCAGCGGGTCGGATCAGCCGTTGATCAGGCCGACCGTGCCGGTCCAGTGGGCCGGCATGTCGGTGTCCTTGACGCCCATGATCCGACAGAGGTCGGCCATGGTGTTGCTGGTGCTCTTGCCGCCGCCGCCACCCTTCAGCGGGGTGCCGCCGTCGATGTGCACGCCCGAGCGCACCGCCCCGCCGCCCTTGCCGGCGACGATCCAGGGGATCTGGTAGGCGCTGTGGGCGCCGCCCTCGCCCATGTGGTTGCCCCACATGATGACGTTGTTGTCGAGGAAGGTGCCGCCAGGCTCGGTCACCGACTTGGCCTTGGCCAGGAACTCGCCGAAGCGGTCCATGAACCACTTGTCGATGATCTCCTTCACCTTCACGCCCCCCTGCTGCGGGTTGTGGGCGGCGTCGTGGAAGTTGACGAACGGGCTCTTGTAGCCGGTGCTGTTGCGCTGGGGGATGCCCGGCACGAACAGACCGAAGTTGAAGTAGTTGCCCGCCGAGTTGCTCAGCTGCAACGTCGCCACCCGGGTCACGCCCGAGGTCAGCGCCGCCAGGGCGATGTCCATCTGCGCGACCATGACCTTCGGGAACAGGGCCGGCTGCGAGGCGATGGCGGCGTTGTCGAACATCTCCGGTGGGCCCGGGTTGAAGCCGGGGCCGCCCGGCCGCGGCTTGCCGAGACCGGAGATCTCCATCTCGAGGTCGCGGATGGCCGAGAAGTGCCCGTCGATGGCCCCGCGCTCTTCACGGCCCACGCGCAGCTTGAAGCGCTCGAGGCTCTTGCCGACGTAGTCGAGGATGCTCTTCTGGGTGGCCAGCACCTTGACCGTCGCCGGATCCGGGCCGGTCGGCTCGGCGGTGCCCGTTGGAGGGGCTGGCGTCTTGCCGGCGAACAGCTGCCCGTAGACGGTGGCGGGGTTGCCCTGCGGGTTGACCGGCGCGCCCTTGCCCGACCAGAAGCAACGGAAGGCGCCGGTGGTGCCGCTGGCCGGCTTGTTGTCGACCTGGGCCATCAGGGCCAGGGTCAGACGCTGCCCCGGCTCGAGCGGCGCCGCCTTGGCGATCACCTGGTCCAGGGTCGCGCCGTGGGGCTCGTGGTACTTGCCGCTGGGCGGGCTGGAGGGGCCACCCCAGTAGATGACGCCGTAACACTCGTGCGCCCAGTTGTAGCCGACCGGGTAGCTCGGCTGGTCCATGTTGGTGACGAAGCTGAGCTCGTTCTTGAACGGCTCGAGAGCCTTGGTGCTGTTGGGGAAGGTGGCGTTGGCCAGCGACCCCACCGGCGGCTTCCAGGCGTTGAGGATGTAGCCCTCGCTGTTGTGGATCAGCAGGAAGCGCTTGTTGCCCCCCTCGGCCGACCAGACCTTGCTCGACCGCAGCAGCGGCAGACAGGCGGCGCCGATGCCCAGCGACTTGAGCAGGTCGCGCCGGGCGATGTCCCACTTGTTCGAGTGGCTGGCTTCGATGGTCTTGACGACGTTCTTCATGTTGTTGGTCATCCGCGTGGTCATCAGCTTCTTTTTGGAAGAGTTGTCCGACCCGCTCATGGCTGCCCCTCCCCGTCCAGCGGCTGGCGGTAGGTGAAGGCCCGCGTCTTGGCGGTGGCGACCAGCAGCTCCTTGAGGTCGTACCCCGAGGCGGCGAAGGCCTCGGAGATCACCTTGACCGAGCCCTGCTCGCTGTCGAGCAGCGGGCGGCGCAGGCTGTACTGGAGGAACTGGCGGGTGAAGCACTCGCGCGCCTCCTTCGAGGTGGCGATGGCCTTGCTGAAGTCGACGCCGTTCTTGAACATGTAGTCCCCGTCGGCGAAGGGGAACACGCCCGCGGCGTTGACCGGCTGGCTGGCGTCGGTGTCGCGCCAGGCGCCCGTGGCGTCGTAGTTCTCGAAGGCGAAGCCCGGCATGTTGATGCGCGTGTGGCAGCCGGCGCAGGACGGCTCGCGCATGGTCGACTTCTCGAACCGGGTGCGATTCGGGATGTTCGGGGCCACGTCCTCGACCGGCGGAGGCATGAAGTTGGCCGGCGGCGCGATGGGCACGCACAGCACCTGGTTCAGGATCAGCAGGCCGCGGCGGATGGGGTGCGGCTGGTCGCCGTCGGCCATCGCCGCCAGGAAGCTGCCCTGGGTCAGGATGCCCGCCCGCTGCTGCGGGTTCAGGTCCACGGCCTTCATCTGGGTGCCGGTCACGCCCGACACGCCGTACAGCTTGGCCAGGCCGGCATCCAGGAAGCTGGAGCTGGAGGTGTACAGCTGCTCGAGCTTGGACGACTTGCCCTGCATGATGCTGGCGAAGAAGCTGGCGTTCTCGAGCAGCATGGACTTGGCCACCGCGGGGGTGAAGTTGACGAAGGACTCGTCCTTGCTGAGCGTGGGCAGGTAGCTGACGTTCAGCCACTGCACCACGAACTCGCCCAGGCCCAGCTTGGCCTTGTCCGAGGCGAGCAGGCGGCGGGCCTGATCGCCGATCTTGCCGGGGTCGGTCAGCTGGCCGGCCGCGGCCGCGGAGAACAGCTCCGCGTCGGGCATGCTGGCCAGGATCATGTACGACAGCCGCGAGGCGATGGCGTAGTCGTCCAGCCGGGCGAGCTGCTGGGTGTTCCCCTTGTAGTCGCCGAGCTCCCACCGGTAGGTGAACATCGGGCTCTGCAACATGGCCGAGATCAGCGTGCGGACGGCCTCCGGGAAGCCCAGGCCGATCTCCGCGCCGCGCACCTTCTGGTACAGCGCGAACAGGTCGGCCGTCTCATCGCTGGTGGGCGGACGGCGGAAGGCGCGCAGACCGAACTCGTCGATGAACTTCTTGGCGCAGCCCTCCTCGGCGCCGGCCGCCGGGGTCGCGCATCCCTGCGGCATCAAGGTCGCCATCTTGCCCATCGCCGTGGTGGCGATGCTGTCGGACAGCTGCGAGAACAGCCGGGCGTCGTTGGCGCTGCCCACCGCGGCGCCACGGAGGAAGCCGTGGTCGAACGCCTCGATGTCGCCCGAGAAGCCCGATTCATCGGTGATCTGCGGGACGTCCTGGCCCAGCAGGTCACGGACGGTGTTGTTGAACTCGTTGATGGTCATGCGCCGCAGCGGCATCGGCCCGGCGCCGTCGTCGGCGGTCACCGGGGGCCCGGGGGGCGGGTCGTTGACGCCCGGGTTGGGCCGGCCCGGGCCGTTGACCGGACCCGGCTTCGCGCCGAGACCGGCGCCGTCACCGATGCTTCCGGTGCAGGCCAGCCCGCCGAGGGCGGTCGCTGATACCAGCAGCCCCAAAGCCAACGAGGATGTGGCTGGTCGAATCATTCGTGGGTCCTCCAAACGCTGCGCGCAGAGATGTCCCGGCAACGTGCTGGGCAACATCAATACCTAAGTGCCGTGGTTGTTCGCCCAGCGGTCGACAAACAGCAACTCCGTCGAAAAAATGCCGAGCGTCATCGTGACGATCTCCCCCTATCGTCACGCGCCCGCTGTTTTTGCGAAAAAAGCTGATTTGGCAGCGGATTTCCCGATCCGCGCACATGCGATTTTTTCAATGATCCGGGCGCGAGGTCAGGTAGCGACCGGTGACGAATCGTTTTCACGAAACGCCTCTCGATCCGACCGCCTGATCACCAGAGCATACGTAAGCAACGTTACGTCCCCACCGAGGTGCCACAGCCAGGGAGGGACCACCCGCGGAGGCCCCGCCAGAAGCGGCGCGGCGACCGGATCGCGGGTGAGGAAGCGGCGCAGCGTCCGCGGCTCGGTGCCGGTGAGCAGGTTGTCGCTGCGCTCGAGCTCGTCGAGCAGCGCCGTGGCGGTGGCGGGGTCGTACAGCTCGTCGAGCGGGTAGGTCTCGGACGAGACCGTGTCGGTCATCAGCACGGCGCTGCCACCCGGCCGGGTGAGCAGGAGCAGGGCGCGCATGTGGGCCGTCAGCAGCAGGTCCGCGGCATCGGTGAGGTGCGGGTGCTCGAGCCCCAGGCCCCGGCGGCAGCTCTGGACGATCTGGGTCAGCAGGCAGGCCGAGACGACGGTGTCGAAGGTGCGACCGACGGCGGCGCGGATCCGGTCCTCGCGGGCGGGCGGGTCGCGGCGGAAGGCGGCGGTCGCCGCGGCCGGCGTCAGCAGATCCATCGCGCCCGAAAGGTCGATGGGCGGATGCACGACCAGCCGGGCGGCAACCTCCGGCGGCTGGCGCCCGACGGTCCGTCGCAGCGCCTCATCGTCGAGGTCCAGCAGGTGGACCTGGCCGTGGCGCGCGACCAGCGCCGGCAGGTCGACGTCGTTGCAGTTGCCGGCGCCCAGCAGCGCCAGCTCACCCTCAGTGGAAGCCAGGAGGGCCATGACCTGCGCGCGGTGATCGGCGAAGGCCTCACCCTGCGCGGCCGAGTTGCGGTTGAGCGAGCGCTGCCAGCGCAGCAATTCGGCGGGGGGCGGGGGCCGGGAGCTCACCCGGGCAGTATGCGCAAAACGCTGTACAAGACTCAGGATGATTTTCGATGCGCCCGGGTGTGACGGGGCCGTAGATCGCGCGAAACTCGCGAGAAAAACCGTAAGTAGGCTGAAGATCCGGGGGTTGACAGACGGCGGGTAGGTCCCGAAGACTCAAGAGGTCTCCCCGACGAGACGACTCCATGGGCGCCATGCTCACTGTTTCGGCAGCCGAGTCCCAATCCGTGTCCGCTGGCCGGGCGGACTGGGCGCCCAGCAATCGTTTCGAGCTGGGGCGCCGGCGCCGGTCGATCTTGATCGTCGAGGACGACCATGACATCCGGACGTCCCTGGCTGACTTCCTGGCGCTGGAGGGGTTCGACGTGTCCACGGCGGGCGACGGCGCGGCCGCGCTGAACCGGCTGCGCCGGTCGGAACCACCCGACGTGGTGCTGCTCGATCTGATGATGCCGGTCATGGACGGCTGGCAGTTCCGGCTGGAGCAGAAGCGCGATCCGGTGCTGTCCCAGGTGCCGGTGATCGCCCTGTCGGCCAACGGCTCGCCGCAGGCGCGGGCGGTGGATGCGGCCGCCTTCATTTCCAAGCCGCTGGACGTGGGGATCCTGCTGGCAACAATCGATCGGGTGATCGCCCAGGCGCTGGCCGAGCGGACGGCCAACGCCGAGCGCATGGCCGCGCTGGGTACGCTGGCGGCGGGGATCGCCCACGAGATCAACAACCCGCTGTGCTACGTGATGGCCAACCTGCAGCTGACCGCGCGCCAGCTGCCGGGCGTCCTGCGCGACCCCGACTCCGAGCTGCCCACCCTGATCGACGAGGCCATCGAGGGCGCCGGGCGCATCGCCAGCATCGTGCGCGAGATCCAGCAGGTGTCGCGGCCCTCGCCCGACGAGCCGTCGATCGTCGACGTGCGGTCGGTGGTCGACTCGGTGCTGCGGCTGACCGCGCACGAGATCCGGCACCGGGCGCGGCTGACCACCTCGTTCGCCCAGACCCCGTCGGTGCAGATCGACCGCGTCCGGCTGGAGCAGGTGCTGATGAACCTGATCGTCAACGCCATCCACGCCATCGACGAGGGGCGGGCACAGGACAACGTCATCGACGTGGGCATCGGCACCTCGGCCGACGCGCGGGTGGAGATCCGCATCTCCGATTCGGGCTGCGGCATCCCCGACCCGGCCAAGCCGCGGGTGTTCGATCCGTTCTTCACCACCAAGGCGCCGGGGACCGGCACCGGGCTGGGGCTGGCCATCTCGCGGGCCATCGTCACGGCGGCGGGCGGCGACATCGTGTTCGATTCGATGGAGGGCAAGGGCAGCGTCTTCCGTGTGTTGCTGCCGCCCGCGCACCCGACCCGCGCCGAGACGCGGGGCACGGCGGTTTCCCGCCAGCCGCCGCCGCTGCGGGTGCTGGCCATCGACGACGAATCGGCCATCTTGCGGTCGATCAAGCGGCTGCTCGAGCCGGCCCACGAGGTGACGGTGGCCGGTTCGGCCAAGGAGGCGCTGGAGGCGGTGGTGTCCGGGGTGTACGACGTGGTCCTGTGCGATCTGTCGATGCCGGACATGCCGGGGGCGGACCTGTCGGAACGGATCGCCACCCTGGCGCCGGCGCTGACCTCGCGGATCGTGTTCATGACCGGCGGGGCGTTCACGCCGCGGGCGCGGGCGCTGCTGGACCGGGGCGACCGACTGCTGCTGGAAAAACCGTTCACCTACGAAAGCCTCCAGGACGCGCTCGTGCGCGCCAGCAAGTCGGACTGACGGCCCGGGCGCGCGCGGCCACGGGGGCGCGCGGAAGAGCGATCGTCGGCGGGGGCGGCTGAGGTAGTGTGCGGCCGCGATGCGGTTCGTGGCCGACCTGCACATCCACTCGCACCTGTCGCGGGCGACTTCGAAGGACCTGGACCTGCCCAACCTGCACCGGGTGGCGCAGCTGAAGGGCATCAGCGTCGTCGGCACCGGCGACTTCACGCACCCGGGCTGGTTCGCCGAGCTCCGCGAGAACCTGGTGCCGGCCGAGCCGGGGCTGTTTGCCCTGCGGCCGGACCTGGCGGCGGCGGTGGACGCGACGGTGCCGCCCGCCTGCCGGCGGCCGGTGCGCTTCATGTTGCAGGTCGAGATCAGCAACATCTACAAGCGCGACGACAAGGTCCGCAAGGTGCACAACCTGGTGTTCGCGCCGGATCTGGAGAGCGCGGCCCGGATCGCCGCCCGGCTGGCGGCGCTGGGGAACATCGAGTCGGACGGGCGGCCCATCCTGGGGGTGGATTCGCGCGACCTGCTGGAGCTGACCCTGGAGTCGTCGGCGGACGCGTTCCTGATCCCGGCCCACGTGTGGACGCCCTGGTTCTCGGCGCTGGGGGCGCAGTCGGGGTTCGACGCCGTCACCGACTGTTACCGGGACCTGGCCGACCACATCTTCGCGGTCGAGACCGGGCTGTCGTCGGACCCGGCCATGAACTGGCGGCTGTCGGCGCTGGACCGCTACGCCCTGGTGTCCAGCTCGGACGCGCATTCGCCCGAGAAGCTGGGGCGCGAGGCGAACCTGTTCGACCTGCCCGAGCTTTCGTATTTCGGCCTGCGCGAGGCGCTCAAGGGCCCGCGCACGGGGTTTCTGGGGACGGTGGAGTTCTTCCCCGAGGAGGGCAAGTACCACCTGGACGGCCACCGCAAGTGCAACGTGGTGTTGCCGCCGGCGGAGGCGCGGGCGCGCGGCGGCCTGTGCCCGGTGTGCGACAAGCGTCTGACCGGGGGTGTGCTGGCGCGGGTGGAGGCGCTGGCCGACCGCCCCGCCGGCCACCGCCCGCCGGGCGCCCAGTCGTTCTGGAACCTGATCCCGCTGGCCGAGGTGCTGGGCGAGGTGCTGGGCGTGGGGGCGGCCAGCGAACGCGTGCGCCGCGCGTGGACCCGGCTCACCGCGCGGGTGGGATCCGAGCTGGACATCCTGATGAGCGCTCCGCTGGAAGAGGTGCGACCCCAGGCCCCGCCGCTGCTGGACGAGGCCCTGCGCCGCATGCGCGCCGGCGAGGTCACCACCGTCCCCGGCTACGACGGCGAATACGGCATCATCCGCGTCTTCACACCCGATGAGCTCCGCGCGCTCCTTGCGCAGCGGTCGTTCGGGTTCGCGTTCGCGGATGCGGCAGCGCCGCCGGCAGGGGTCGAGCCCCCCAGCTCCGCCTCGTTCGAGCCCCCCAGCGCCGCCCCGGTCGAGCCCACGAACACCGCTGTGATCACCGGCGTCGAGCTCAACGATGGCCAGCGGGCGGTGGTCGAGCACCCGGGTGGGCCGTTGCTGGTGATCGCCGGGCCGGGGACCGGCAAGACGCGGGTGATCGTCGAGCGGATCGCGCGGCTGGTGGCGGGCGGGGTGTCACCGCGATCGATCACCGCGATCTCGTTCACGCGCAAGGCGGCGGC
>JBKPRZ010000592.1:0-4472 GCA_046734815.1 Myxococcota bacterium
GGCGGGGGCGGCGGCGGCGGGCGGGGCGGCGGCACTGGCGGCGGGGACCGCGGCGGCGGGGTGGTGCAGGCCCACCAGTTGCTGGCGCTCGTCGAAGTAGCGGCGGGCGGCGGCTTGCAGCGCGGGGGCGTCCAGCGCGTCGATCAGCTTCTTGTCGTCGAGGATGAGACGCGGGTCCGCGTTCCAGCGGTAGTGGTCCAGCAGCTGGTCGGCCCAGTACCCGTTGGTGCGCAGGCTCTCCTCCAGCGAGCGCTGCTGGGCCGCCTTCACCTTGGTCAAGATGTCGGGCGTAAAACCGCCGGTCTGGGCGGCCCGGATCTCGCGGTAGACCGCGGCCGTCAGGCGGTCGACGTTCTCGGGCGCGCAGGTGAACTGCACCCGCGTGTCGCGGCCCTGGTAGGGACGGCGGAACAGCGCGCCCACGACGCCCACGCCGTAGGTGGCACCGAGGTCGATACGCAGGACGTCCCACAGCCGCAGCGAGAACGCGTCGCGCACGGAATCCACCAGGTGCGCCTCCTGGCGGCTCCAGGGCGCGTCGCCGGTGAAGGTCAGCAGCACCGTGCTCCTGGGCTCGCGGCCGCTGCGCACCTCCACCCGCTGCTTGCCGCGCGGCGGGCGCGCGCCCACGTCCCGCCAGGACTCGTGTCGACCGCTGGCCGGGAGCGAGCCCAGGTACCGTTCTACCAGTGGCTGCAGCTGATCCAGCTGCACCTTGCCCACGAACACGAAGGTGAAGTCGGACGCGTTGGCGAACCGCTGCCGGAACACGCGCATCGCCCGGTCCAGCGACACCTGGTCCAGCTGCTTGCGGTCGGGCGGCCGGCGGCGCGGGTGGTTGCGGTAAAAGACCGTCTGCCAGCGGTCCGAGAACACCACCTCGGGATCGGCCGTCCGCCGCTCGACCCCCTCGCGGGCGATGGACATCATGGCCGCAAAGGCGGTGGGGTCGCGCCGGGGGGCGGTGAAGTACAGATGGAACATCTGCAGCAGGGTCTCGAGGTCGTCGGGGGCGGCCTCGCCGTTGATCCCTTCCTCCAGCTCCTCGATGAACGGCACCGCGCTGACCAGCTTGCCAGCCAGCGCCTTCAGCAGCTGCGTGCGATCGAAGCGCCCCAGCCCGCCGCCGCGCACGATCTCCGGCGCGTAAAGTGCCGAGGCGTAGTCGCGGTCCGCAACCAGCGAGTGCCCACCCGGGCTCATGGCGTACACCAGCACCTGGTCGTTCTTGAAGTCGGTGGGCTTGACCACCACCCGGGCGCCGTTGCGCAGCCGCCATTCGGTCACCCCCACCTCGGGGATGGACTTCGTCTGCACCACCGGACCGGCCGGCGGCAGGTGCTCGACCAGCGGTCCGGCGGTCACCTGGTCGACGTAGGGCTGCAGGCCGGGGTCGTGCTCGCTGCGCTCGACCAGGGCCACCAACTCGGCCGGCGAGGGCACCGCCGCGGCCTGGGGTGACCGCACGTAGATCACCCGGTTGCGGGGCGAGATCCACTGGCTGGCCACCCGGTTCATCTCCTCGACCGCGATGCCGGGTAAAAGCGCGCGGGTCAGCGCCAGGCGCGCCTCCACCGGCGGGCCGACCAGGTCGCGCAGGAAGTGGTCCAGCGCCTCGTCCACGTAGGCCTCCGAGCGGGTCTTTTCCTTCTCGCGCAGCTCCTGCTCCAGCTCGCGCAGCATCTCGACCTTCTGGCGCTGCAGCTCGCCGGCCTGAAAGCCGAAGCGGTCCACCCGCTGCAGCTCGCGGGTCAGCGCCACCAGGCCGGGGGCCACCTGCCCCTGCTTGACCGCCACCCCCTGGACGAAGAACTCCTTGCTGCGCACGAAGCGCTCGGTGAACGAGCCGCCCGCCAGGAAGGGGGGCGAGGCGCTGCGGCTCAGCTCCTCCAGGCGGGCGTTGAACATCCGGTGGTACAGCGCCTCGACCAGCCAGCGGCGGTAGTCGGCGCGCGACTTCAAGGCGCGGGCGGGCAGCTTCTGGATCACCAGCGCGCGGGTGTCGGTCAACTCCGGGTCCGTCGCCACCACCACCAGGGTCTGGTCGTGGTCGGGGACGGCGACGGCCGCGCGCTGGTCGGGCGCGGTCGGGCGCGGCAGCGGGCCGAACAGGGCGGCGATCTCCCTGGCCACCGCGGCGGTGTCGAAGTCACCCACCGCCACCACCGCCATGCGGTCGGTGCGGTACCACCGACGGTAGAAGGCGCGCAGGTCCTCGGCGCTCGCCTTCTGCAGCACCTCCAGCTTGCCGATGGGCAGCCGGTCGGCGTAGCGCGAGCCCTGCAGCATCACCGGCAGCAGCTTGCGGATCACCCGCTGCTCCGCTCCGCCGCGCGCCCGGCGCTCCTCGATCAGCACGCCCCGCTCGCGCTCGACCTGCGCCGGATCGAAGCTGACCTCGCCGGCGATCTGCTGCAGGATCTGCAGCGCCTTGTGCAGCACCGCCGGGTCGTCGGTGGGCACGTCGAACCGGTACACCGTCTCGTCGAACTCGGTGGAGGCGTTGCTGTGCTGGCCCGAGCGCATGCCCACCTTGTCCATGAAGTCGTCGATGTCACGCGGCTTGAACAGGCGGGTGCCGTCGAAGGCCATGTGCTCGACGAAGTGGGCCAGCCCCTGCTGGTCGTCCCGCTCGAGCACCGAACCGGCGTCGACCGCCAGCCGCAAGTAGGCGCGGTGCTGGGGCTCGCGGTTGGCGCGCAGGTAGTAGCGGAGGCCGTTGGGCAGGGTGCCTATCTGGATCTGCGGGTCCAGGGCCAGCGGCGGATCGGCGGCGGCGGACGCCGAGACCGCCGGAGGGGCGCCGGCGCGCGAGGCGCAGGCCAGGAGGGCAACCGTCGCCAGCAGCGGCCAGCGGTTCTTCCGCGGGTGAGGAGTCATCGAGGCGATTAGATCGCCCCCGCCCGGGGCGTCCCATAGGTAAAAATCCAGGGTGGGACGAGATGACCCGCCGCCGGGTTAAGATGAAGCGGTGCGGATCCTCTACGGCGTCGTGGGTGAAGGCATGGGTCACGCGATGCGGTCGCGGGTGGTGCTGGACCACCTGACCCGCGGGCACGAAGTGCAGGTGGTGGTGTCGGGGCGCGCGCACGACTACCTGCAGAAGCGGACCAGCGAGACCCTGCAGGTGCAGAAGATCTGGGGCTACACCCTGGTCTACGAGGACAACGAGGTGCAGTCGTTTCGCACCCTGCTCCAGAACGTCAAGGGCGCGCTGACCGGCTGGCCGCAGAACGTCCGCGCCTACTTCGACGTCACCGAACGGTTCGCGCCCGACCTGGTGATCTCGGACTTCGAGTCCTGGAGCTACCTGTTCGCCCTGCGCCACGCCCTGCCGGTGATCTCCATCGACAACATGCAGGTCATCAACCGCTGCGAGCATGCGCCCGCGCTGCTGGAGGGCATCCGCGCCGACTTCGAGCTGCAGAAGGCGATCGTCAAGGCCAAGGCCCCGGGCGCCTTCCACTACCACGTCACCACATTCTTCTATCCGCCGGTGCGCAAGGCGCGCACCTCGCTGCATCCGCCCATCCTGCGGCCGGAGATCCTGGCCGCGCGCCCCGAGCCCGGCGACCACCTGCTGGTCTACCAGACCTCCACCAGCAACACCGCCCTGCCCCAGGTGCTGCGCGGGGCCGGGCGCGAGTGCCGCATCTACGGCCTGCGCCGCGACCTGACCGCCGACGAACGCGACGGCAACCTGGTGTACCGGCCCTTCTCGGAGAGCGTCTTCATCGACGACCTGCGGACCGCGCGCGGGGTGATCGCCGGGGGCGGCTTCACCCTGCTGGGCGAGGCGGTCTACCTGCACCGCCCGATCCTGTCGGTACCGGTGCGCCATCAGGTCGAGCAGATCCTGAACGCGCGGTACCTGGAGGCGGAGGGCTACGGACTGGCGGCCGACGAGATCACCGCCGAGCGGCTGGGCCAGTTCCTGGAACGGCTGCCGGACCTGGAGCGCAACCTGGCCCGTTATCAGCAGGACGGCAACCGCCAGCTGCTGGAGGCGGTCGATCGCAGCCTGGCGGAAGCGGCGGCGACGACGGGTGCGGGCGCGGGCAGCGACGACGACGAGGACTGAGACCGCCCGGCAGTGGTTCGACCACGGTTTTTTCGATCAGGACCTCGGCAGCCAGGACCGTTGACGGTCCGCCGTGTTCATCTGTGCCAGAGCATGCAGGCATGACTGCCGTTCTCGAGCGCCTCGGGCCATGCGATCGGCGCGCCGAAGTGTGATTCGATCCCGTCTACGGAAGCCAACTCGCAAACTCCGTCCAATTTCCGCCGAGCGAACAGCCGCGGCCGCCACCGCGCCGTGGACCCTGACCCTCACCTCTGACTCTGACTCTGACTCTGACTCTGACTCTGACTCTGACTCTGACTCTGACTCTGACTCTGACTCTGACTCTGACTCTGACTCTGACTCTGACTCTGACTCTGACTCTGACTCTGACTCTGACTCTGACTCTGAC
>JBKPRZ010000593.1:0-8020 GCA_046734815.1 Myxococcota bacterium
CCCCGGCTCCGTCCGCCGCCGCCGAGCCTGCCCCGCGTGAGGCGCCGCCGCCGCTGGCCAAGACCGAGCCGCCCGCTCCGCCCGCGCCGCAACCGACGCCACCCGCCAGCCTGGTCCCCGCCCGCCGCGAGCTGGCCCCGACCATCAGCGGCGGCCGCACCACCTCGGCGCAGCCGAAGGACCCGATCCCGCTGCCCACCCTGCCGCGCGCGCAGGTGGTCCAGGATGGCGAGCAGCTGGCCCGCATCTGTCTGGCGGTGGAGGGCGCCACCATCACCCTGGCCGGCGTCAGCGCCGAGTTCGCCCACGGCATCACCGCCGCCTTCCGCAAGCGCGTCCGCCCGGGGACCGCCGTCTTCCCGATCGCGATGTATTACTTCATCGTCCGGGAAGCGGCCCTGCGCCACGACAACATCGCCGCCGCCAACAACCTGGCGAGCGCCCACGCCGGCGGCATTCTCGAGGGAATGCGCAACCTCGCCGGCGTGGATCGTCCGCTGTAGCGACCGGCGTTCAGCCCGGTCCTACTGGCACTTCTTGCTGGGATCCGACAGCAGGTCGGCCACCGCCGTGGTCAGCTTCGCGATGATCGCGTCCTGGATGCCGGCGGTGTTGCCCAGGTCGCCGACCAGCGGATCGGTCTCGGTGGCGCTGGGCCGGAAGGTGGCATAGGCGCTCACCAGCTGGTTGAACTTGTTGCGCGTGGCCGCGGTGCACAGGTGCCAGCTGGGGCGGCTGGGCAGGTAGGTCCCGGCCTTGATGCGGGCGTGGTGGTCCACCACCACCCGCGACAGCGACGGGTGCAGCGGCGACGAGTTGTTGAGGAAAAAGCCGTCGTAGGCCGGGTCGGCGCCGTCCACCGCCGGCAGCCCGGGGCGGGACACGTTGCTCGGGTTGGCGGCGCGGTTGGCCCACAGGTACTTCGAGCCCACCGGTCCGTTGACCAGCCACTTGATGACCTTGGCGGCCCACTCCGGGCAGCTGTACTCGACGCCGTCGACGTCGACCTGACCGTCGGCGCAGTGCTTGCTGACGGCCCACCAGGTGCCACCGGTGCTCGAGTCGCTGGTCTCCACACCGGGAAAGCCGATGCTGGGATCGGCCGCCAGACCGAAGTTGCGGGTCATGCGATACAGCTTGGCCGCCCACTGCGGAGCCTCGGGGCGGGTCCGGTCGACGTAGCGGGTGACGATGCGGTCGTCGGCGGGCCCGGTGGCCAGGGCGGCCGAGTCACCGGTGTAGCTGCAGCCCATGTAGCTGCCGCTGGTGTTCCCGGTGGTGAGGCCGAAGTCGCAGCCCCAGGGCACGTTGCGGGCGCCGGTGGTGAAGTTGATGACGCTGCGGTCGGTCCAGGCGACCGAACGGGCGGCGCCCGAGGCCTGGCCCACGAACATGTAGAGACCCTGGTACTGGGCGCGACCCGAGCTCACCCCCTCCATGCCGACGAACATCCGGCCCTTGCACGACGCGGTGGCGCCCGAGCCGACGACGAAGCAGTTGTTCGCCTTGTCGGCGGTGCAGGCGGCCATGTCGGTGCCGTGGGCGCCGCAGATGGCGGCGTTGGCCGGGTCGGCCAGCGGCGTGGCGGGGTCGCGGGCGCCGGCCAGGTACGAGTCGTTGCGGAGCTGCTTGACCTCCTCGTCGGTCCTGGCAGGCCGGTTCAGCTGCGATTTGCCGCGCATCAGGCGCAGGTGGAGCGCGATGTACTTCTTGAGGTAGGGAACCATCTCCGGATTGAGGCCATTGTTGGCGATCAGCGGAGCCATGTTCTCGCCGATCACCTGGGGCAGCGGCTGGGCGTAGGTCGGGTACAGCCGCCAGCCGTGGTTGAGGGCGTTGATGTCCTTGGTGGCGTCGTCGGTGGGCTTCATGGCCACGCCGCTGTCCGCGAAGGTGGCGATCAGGTCCTCCCAGGTCGCGGTGTTCATGAAGGCGACCACCGCCTCGTCGGTCAGATCGGGCTTGTTCCAGATCTGCTTCAACGCCTTCTTGGCGATGTCGAAGCGGTACATCGAGGTCCACACCGGCGCGTCGAAGGGCACGCCGTAGGTGCCCTTGTTCGGGCCGGTGGAGGCCGGGACCAGCATGGCGGGAACGTAGTCGTTGAAGTTGAAGCCGAACCGCGACTCCGACAGGTCGTAGAAGGCGCCGGTGTGCAGCACCTGGGCCACCTGGATCTCGATGAACTCGATGTCACCGAAGCAGCTGTAGTCGCCGGTGGTGCTGTTGAGGCAGGGCTTCATGCGGCTGTAGCCGCTGTCGTCGCCGTTGGCGGCCTCGTGGACGGTCACGTTGCCGACCAGGTTCGGGAAGGCCGCCGCGAATTCGGGGCTGTTGATGATGGCGGTCATGTGCTCGACCGCGGTGGTCTTGACGTTGATCTGGATGGTCGCCTTGGGCAGCACCTTGGGCACCGGCGTCTGCCCGTCGGTATTGCCGTCCCCACTGTCACACGCCCCTGTGGCCAGCAGCAGGCCCAGCAGGCTCCATCTCACCCTCCGTTGGTCCATCATCGCATCCCCCTGTTTCGGCGCTCCCGCTTCCCGAGAGTTTTGCCTCACATAAATTGTTCGGAATAATACATTTGCTAATTTAGGTAAAACCCGGGGGTGTCCGGCGGGCCCACAGCGGCGCCAGGGGGAACGGGCCTGCTACCCGCAGGGGATCCGCGCTGCAGGGAGCAGACCGGCGCTGCCCGGAGCGGATCGGCGCTACGGACAGAAGGTCTGCTGGGCCTGTTCGGTGCCGAAGATCTGCATGTCGCCGAACAGCGGCGTCAGCTTGTCGTCGCCGCCGTAGTCGGCCAGCACGACGATGGTCTGGATGGTCTGCGGAGCGAACGAGAAGTCGACGCCCTGCCAGGGCCCCTTGGGCAAGGTGGGAAACTCCGCCTGCCCGTCGGGCGCGACGGCGGTGTAATCGAAGCTGGGCGGCTGGGCCGAGCGCCACCACATGATCCGGCCGCCGATGCTGGTCAGGGTCGTCTCCGAGAACCCGTAGAAGTGGTGCACGTAGATGCCGGTCAGCTCCACCGGCGCCTTCAGGTGCAAGACGACGCCGGCCCGCGAATGCAGGGCCGAGGTATCGACGACGCCGGTGCTCGGCTGGGTGTCGAAGGCTGCCGCCAGGTTGTCGGCCGGCCAGGGGACCGTCCCGGGCGCCGCCTCACCGGACAGGCAGCCGCGCAGGAGGCCACCCGCCAGATCGAGGCTGCGGCCCTGCAGAGGGTCGGTGAAGACGGGATCGACCTTGACCGTCACCGGGTTGCCGCCGTTGGCCAGCGGCCGCTGCACCAGCGCCTGCACGCCGGTGGCGATCTGTCCGAAGGCGTCGAAGGCATCCAGGTTGGCGAACACGCCGTTGAAGTTCACCGCCTTGCCCTGCTCGACCGCGTCCAGCCCGGCGATGAACGACGGGAAGGTGTAGGTCTGCTTGCTGGTCGCGACCGACACGACATCCAGAAAACGCGTCCGCGCCTGCTCGGCATCCAGGGCATCGCCGTGGGCGGTGGTCATGGCCAGGCTCATCAGGGCGTCGGCGGCGATCCGGGTGAGCAGCCCGCGGCCGCCTTGCTGGAAGCTCTTCTGCATCTCGGTGTCGAACGACCGGACCGCCGCGAAGTCGGTGACGGTCTGGGCGGTCACGACGTTGATGCCGCTGATGTCGAAGGGCGTGAGCGAGCGCTGGGGATCCGCGGCCAGGTACTCCAGCGGCGCGAACCAGTTGCGGCGTTCCTCCTCGAAGACCTCGGGACCCAGCACCACCGCCGCCTGCCGCATCCACTCGATGGTCGACAGCCAGGGCAGCTGCAGGTAGACGAAGCGCCGCTCGGGCGCGGCCTTCATCGCCTGCTCGCGCAGCGCCAGGATGGTGGCGGAATAGTCGGCGATGCCGGTGATGTGAGACAGCGGCACCGCCTTGGTCTCGACCGTGAACCCTTGCCCGGACAGCTCCTCGAAGGCGTCCACCACCTCGTGCAGCGGCGCCTCCTGCTCGGCGGGGTACACGAAGGTGCCGCCCTGGTAATCGGGAATGCCCACCGCCGGCTGCGGGTCGCGCAGGTAGGCGGCCAGGCCGCGCACGAACGAGGTGGCGCTCGGCCCCAGCCAGTACACCCGGTTGGTCAGCCGATCTTCGTTCTCGATGGCGGCGCGTTCCCCCGGCATGTCGCAGAACAGGCTGAGGGTGAAGGGAGGATTCCCGCGGAAGTAGTCCCAGATGCGGCGGGTCTCCTGGCAACCGCCGGCCACGAAGATGGCGCCGTCGCGGTGGCGGCCGATCTGGGTGGCCATCTCGCTGGCCGACAGGTTCGAGTCGATGATCCGGAACGTCTGGGCGTGCGTGCCGCTGGCCTGGATGCGGGCGTTGAGCAGCTTGGACACCTTCAGCACGGTGTCGCCGCGGGCCGCATCGGGGCCGGACAGCGGAACGAACACCGGAATTGCGTTGGGATCGCCCGACGACGTTGCCGGCCCGCAGCCAACGGCGTTGGCGGCCAGCCAGCAGACCGACAGCAACGCCGTTGCCCATCCCGGCAATCGGCTGCCTGCCAGTCGCTCCCGCCCGCCGCGGCCACTTCCCCTCATGGGGGAATTATCCCAGGAAACTCAGCCCTCGTCCTTGCAAGGCAACGGGGAATCCCTAAGTCTGTCTGATTGCATGATCGTCGCCGAGCGACTCACCAAGCATTACGGTTCCCACGTTGCGCTCGCCGATGTCAGCTTTGCCATTTCCGCCAACGAGGTGGTCGGTCTGCTGGGGCTCAACGGGGTGGGCAAGACGACCACCTTGCGCATCCTGAGCGGACTGCTGGTGCCCAGCTCGGGCACCGTCCGCGTCCACGGCCAGGATCTGGCGCAGGATCCCGAGCGATTGCGGGCCCACATCGGCTTTTCGCCCGAGACGCCGCCGCTGTACGAGGACATGGGTGTGGCCGAGTTCCTGACCTTCGTTGCCCACATCCGGGGCGTGACCGGGGCGGTGTCGGGCGCGGTGGACGAGGCCATGGCCGCGCTCGATCTGACCGGGGTCGCGGGGGCGACCATCTCGACCCTGTCGCACGGTTATCGACGCCGGGTGGGCATCGCCCAGGCCATCGTCAGCCGCCCCGGGGTCATCCTGCTGGACGAGCCCACCAGCGGCCTGGACCCGGTGCAGGTGGTGCAGATGCGCGAGCTGATCCGGGGGCTGCGCGCGCGCCACGCCATCATGCTGTCCAGCCACATCCTGGGCGAGGTGCAGAAGGTGTGCGACCGCATCCTGGTGCTGCGCCAGGGCCGCATCGCCGCGCAGGGCTCTCCCGCCGAGCTGTCGGCGCGGCGGGACGGCCGGACCACCGTCGGGCTGGAGGTGCGCGGCTCGCGCGCGGCCCTGGAGCAGGCGCTGGCCCCCACCGGTCATCGGCTGTGCGCCGTCGACTGGGAGAAGGACGGGATCACCCGGGCGACGGTCGAGCTGCGCGACGACGCCACGGAGGATCTGGCGCGCGTCCTGGTGCAGGCGGGGCTGGGCCTGCGCCGCCTCGAGCCGCGACAGCCCGAGGTCGAGAGCATCTTCCTCGAGCTGACCCAGGATCGCCACGGCGAGGGGATGCGACCGTCTTGAAGTCCGTCTACCGGATCTGGCAGCGCGAGCTGCGCGGTTACCTGCGCTCGCCCATGGGCTACGTCATCCTGGCCGTCACCCTGGTGATCGACGGACTTCTCTTCAACGCCCTGGCGGTCGGCAGCGGCGGCCGTCGTTCCGGCGACGTGCTGGAGGCGTTCTTCTTCTACCTCAGCGGCACCACCCTGGCGGCCAGCGTGTTCATCTCCATGCGGTTGATCGCCGAGGAGCGGCAGAACGGCACCCTGGTCCTGCTGTTCTCGACCCCGCTGCGCGACTACCAGATCGTCCTGGGGAAGTACCTGGCCGGCCTCAGCTTCTTGCTGCTGCTGACCGGGCTCACCGTGTACATGCCGGCCCTTCTTCTGGCCAGCGGCAAGATCGCCCTGGGGCACGTGTTCGCCGGTTACCTGGGGATCTCGCTGATCGGGGCGGCGGCGCTGGCGCTGGGGCTGCTGTGCTCGGCCCTGGCGCCCAACCAGCTGGTGGCGGCCAGCCTCAGCGCCGCCACCTTGACCACCTTCGTGCTGCTGTGGCTGCTGTCGCGCATCGCCAGTCCGCCGCTCGATGGGCTCATCGCCTACCTGTCGATTCACGACCGTCACTTCCGGCCGTTCATGCGCGGCCTGATCAGCGTGCAGGACCTGGCCTATTACCTGACGTTGACCTTCGTCGCCCTGGTGGCCAGCACCCGGGTGCTGGAATCGCGGCGCTGGCGCGAGTGAGGACCGGCGAGCCGATGCCCTGGCAGCGTTCCTTGCCTGCCGCCACCCTGGCGCTGGCCGGTGCCTACCTGGGCGAGCGCGTCTGGTCCGGTGCCGGGCGCGTCGCTTGCGACGTCCTGGCGGTGCTGCTGGGGGCGACCGCGCTGGCCGCGGTGGGCGCACGGGCGCGCCGGGCCGACCCCGACCGGCGCCGCGCGAACCTGTGGATCCTGTCGGGCTATGCGCTCGGCGCCCTGGCGCTGCTGATCTACGCGCTCGTGCCGGCCAGCCACAGCGACGGTCTGCTGGCGGCGGTCTGGCCGGCGCTGCTGGCGCTGGGCTTCCTGCCGGCCGCGGCGATGGAGGTGGCGCTTGCCCGGATGGCGTCCACCCCGGGGATCCAGCTTTCGCGGGTGGCCCTGGCCGGGCGGGGCGCCCTCATCCTGGTGCTGGCCGTGCTGACCAAGGCTGGCATCGACTACGCCAGCGCGCGCTGGGGCCGCCAGGTCGACCTCAGCTATTTTCGCACCACCCAGCTGGGCGAGGCGACCCGCGCGCGTCTGCGGTCGCTGGACCGGCCGCTGCGCGTGTATCTGTTCTTTCCTCCCGGCAACGACGTGCTGGCCGAGGTGGAACGGTACACCAGCGAGCTGGCCCGGGCCTCGCGGATGGTGAGCGTCCAGCTGCTGGATCAGGCGCTCGAGCCGGCCCTGTCGCGCCGCCTGGGCGTGCGCGGAAACGGGTACCTGGGCCTCGAGAGCGGCACGCGGTCCGAGGCCATCATGCTGGGGCTGGGCCTGGTCGAGGCGCGCCCGATCCTGCGCCGGCTGGACGCGCGCGTGAACGAGAAGCTCGCCCGCGTCGTGCAGCCCGACCGCACCATCTACCTGACCACCGGTCACGGCGAGCCCGACCTGGTCCCCTCCGGCGACAGCGACCGCCTGTCGGGGCTGCTGGAGCTGAGCAAGCTGGCCGGCTCGCTGGGCATGCAGGTCCGACAGCTGGGGCTGGTCGAGGGCCTGGGCCGGGCGGTTCCCGACGACGCGGCGCTGGTGGTGGTGGCCGGGGCCGAGCGCCCCTTTTCCGCCGAGGAGATGGCCGCGGTCGAGCGCTACTTCAGCGGGGGCGGTCGCCTGTTGCTGCTGGTGGATCCGGAGAGTGCCGCCGCCAACCGCGCGCTGCTGGCCCTGGTCGGGCTGGACGAGAGCCAGGCCCCGCTGGGCCACGACCACCACCGCGTGCGCCTGCGCGGTCGGGGAGAAAGTCCCTACGACATCGTCACCACCGAGGTCCGCCACCACCCGTCCACCACCACCCTCACGCGGGCGACCCGGCCCCCGCCGGTGCTGCTGCTGGGCGCGGGCAGCCTGATCGGCCGGCCGGGCGCGCCCGACGATCTGCATCAGTCGTTCACCCTGGCCGCCATGCCCGGCAGCTTCCTCGACAGCAACCGCGACGGCCGCCACGACCCCGACGTCGAGGCCAGCGACGCCTTCAACGTCGCCGCGGCGGTCGAGCGCCGCGCCGGCCCGCGGCCCGGCCGCGCGGTGGTGATCGCCGACGCCGAGGTCGCGTCCGCGGCGGCGCTGAGCAACAACGGCAACGTCTATTTCGTCAGCGACGCTCTCCGCTGGCTGGCCGGCGAGGAGGCGGTGGCGGGGACGGTGCAGAGCGAGGAGGACGTCGCCATCGTCTACCGCAAGGAGCGGGAC
>JBKPRZ010000594.1:0-14688 GCA_046734815.1 Myxococcota bacterium
GCCGGCCGGCGTGCCCGAGCTGCCCGCGCTGGCGCAAGCCTCCGCCGCCCATCCGGTCATGCGGCGCGACCGGGCCCAGGTGCAGGCGGTGAATGCTCACCTGGCCCTGGAAAAGCGCCTGCGGATGCCGGTCCCCAGCGCCGAGCTGACCGTCGACCACGACGATCCCACCAACGATCACAAGACCGACGTCATCGGCGGGGTATCGTTCGAGCTGCCGGTGCTGAGCCTGCGCGGCGGGGCCATCGCCCGGGCGCGCGCGCAGGCGGGGCTGGCCGAGACCACCCTGGCCATCGATCAGCGGCAGCTGCGGGCCGACCTGACCGAGGCCTACCACAACACCCGGGCGGCGGCGGAGCAGGCCCGCACCCTGCGCGGGAAGGTTCTGCCCGCCATCGAGGAGGCGCGCCAGATGACCGAGGACAGCTACCGCGAGGGACGCACCGACATCATCCGCTTGCTGGAGGCGCAGCGGGCGGTGATCGAGACCAAGACCGCCCTGCTGGACGCCACCTCGGCCTGGTGCCGGGCGGTGGCGGATCTGGAACGCGCCGCCGGGGTGAACCTGTATGCGAAGTGAGCTGCTGCTGCTGCTCGTGCTCGCCGCCGCCGCCTGCCGGCGCGGGGGTGAGGAGGAGGACGAGGAGAAGGGCCCGCGCAAGGTCCGCTGCGCGCCGGCGGCCACCCGCTCGCTGACCGACCAGCTGGAGGTGCGTGGCACGGTGGCGCCGCTGCCGGACCGGGACGCGCAGGTGTCGGCCCAGGTGGCCGGCCGCATCGCCCGGGTGCTGGTGCGCGAGGGCGACGCGGTCAAGGCGGGACAGCCGCTGGCCCAGATCGACACCACCCCGCTGCAGGACGAGGTGGCCGAGGCGCGCGCCACCATGGCCCGCGCCCGCGCCGAGCGCGAGAACGCCGACAGCACCCTGAAACGCGTGCAGCGGGTGTTCGAGCGCGGGATCGCCTCGCGCCAGGAGCTGGACGACGCCACCGCCCGGGCCAAGGCCGCCGCCGCCGGCCAGGCGCAGGAGGCGGCGGTCGCTCGCCGCGCGCAGCTGCACGTCGAGCGGGCCACCGTGCGCAGCCCCTTCGACGGGGTGGTGCTGAAGGTGATGCGCCATTCGGGCGAGCTGGCCGACGGCACGCCGGCCACGCCCATCGTCGAGGTGGGTGACCCGTCGGTGCTCGAGCTGGTGGGCGACGCGCCCGGGGCCGAGCTTCTGCGCATCAGCCGGGACGCGCCGGCGTCCATCACATTCCCCGCCCTGGGCGGCGCCAGCTACCCGGGCAAGGTGGCGGCGGTCAGCCCGGCGGTGGACCGGGCCACCGGCCTGGGGGTGGTGCGGGTGGGCATAGAGCGCCCGCGCGAGCGCGCGGCCCCGCCCATAGGCAGCTTCGGGACCGCCCGGGTCAGCAGCGGCGGGGCGCGCACCGCCGTGCTGGTGCCGGCGGTGGCCCTGCGCAACGCCGGCGGCCCCGAGGCCGAGGTGGTGCTGTGCGGGGCGGACGGCAAGGCCCACGTGGCCCGCGTCCACACCGGGGTGCGCGCCGGCAACGAGGTGGAGGTGATCGGCCCGGTGAAGGCGGCCGACCGGGTGGCGGTCGAGCCGGTCCTGGGCATCGGCGACGGCGATCAGCTGGAGGTGGCGCCGGGTGGTGCCGCGACCGAGGAGGAGCCGGCGGCGCGGGCGGAGAAGAGCTCCCCGGCGGCGGACAGCAGCTCCGGAGACAAGAAGCCGGCCGCCGCCGCGCAGAAGCCCGCCGGCGCCGCGGAGAAGAGATGAACCCGGTCGACTGGGTCAGCCGGCGCGGCCCGCTGCTGTGGCTGGGGGTGCTGGCGCTGGCCGCGGGCGGCGCCGCCCTGGCGCTGCGCCTGCCCAGCGGCATCTACCCGGAGGTCGAGTTCCCCCGCATCCAGGTGCTGGCCATCGGCGGGGACGCCCCGCCCGAGGTCACCCAGCTGACCCTGGCGCGGCCGCTGGAGACCGCGCTGGCCACGGTGCTGGGCCTCGAGCGCATCCGCTCGCGCACCATCCGCGGCGCCACCGAGCTGTCGCTGCAGTTCGCGCCCGGGGTGGACATGTGGCGGGCGCTGCAGCTCGTGGAGTCACGCATCGGCGAGGCGCGGTCCGGCCTCCCGGCGGGCGTGGAGATCACCGCCGAGCGCCTGACCACCAGCTCGTTCCCCGTGGTCACCTTCAACCTGGCCGGCCCCGTCGACCCGCGCCGCCTGCGCGAGGTGGGCGACCTGGTGGTGCGCCCGGCCCTGTCGCGCGTGCGCGGGGTGGGGCGGGTGGACGTGCTGGGCGGCGACGTGCGCGAGGTGGAGGTGATCCTGGATCCCGCGCGCTTGGCGGCCCTGCGCCTGCGCCCCAGCGACATCGCCGACAAGCTGCGCGCCCACGCGGTGCTGTCGGCGGTGGGCCGACTCGAGCACGCCCACCAGCTGGTCACGGTGATGGCCTCGTCCGAGCCGCGCGACCTGGACGACCTGCGCAACCTGCCCGTCGCCGTGGGCCCCGACGGCAGCCCGGTGCGGTTGTCGGCGGCGGCGGCGGTGGAGGAGGGGGCCGAGGACCGGGTCAGCCGGGTGGGCGGCCCCGACGGCGAGACGGTCCTGGTCAGCATCGGCCGCCTGCCCGGCGCCAGCACCCCCGACGTGGTCGGGCGGGTGAAGGATGCCGCCCGCGCGCTCGCTCCCGCGCTGCCGTCCGGGGCGAAGCTGACCGTGGTGTACGACCAGGCCCAGCTGGTGGACGAGTCGATGCGGTCGGTGCGCGACGCCATCCTGATCGGCATCGCCCTGTGCGTGGCGGTCATCGCCCTGTTCCTGCGCAACCTGCGTGCGGGGCTGGTCGCGGCGCTCGCCCTGCCGCTGACCCTCGGCATCACCTTCCTGGTGATCGCGCTTCTGGATCAGACCTTGAACCTGATGTCGCTGGGCGGGATGGCGGTGGCCATCGGCCTGGTGATCGACGACGCCATCGTGGTGGTGGAGGCGATCGGCCGCCGGCTGGAGGAGGGAGCCTCGCCGCGGGTGGCCGCCGAGGAGGGCACCCGCGCCATGTTCTCGGCGGTGCTGGGCACCACCGCGACCACGGTGGTGGTGTTCATCCCGCTGGCCTGGCTGCACGGGGTGGTGGGGCGCTTCTTCAGCGCGCTGGCGGTCACCCTGAGCGTGGCGGTGGCGCTGTCCTTTCTCGTCGCGGTGGTGGTGGTCCCGGTGGCCGCCGCCCGGTGGCTGCGCCCGCGCACCGGTGCGCCGGCGCCCAGCCGCTACATCCGGAGCTACAGCCGGCTGCTGGCGCTGTCCTTGCGCCGGCGGGTGGTGGGGTTCGCGCTGGTGGGCGCGTGCCTGGCGCTGGGACTGGCCAGCGCCCTCGGGGTGCCCACCGGCTTTCTGCCCTCGATGGACGAGGGCGCATTCGTGCTCGATTATTTCTGCCCGGCGGGGACCTCGCTGGCCGACACCGACCGGGTGGCGCGCAAGCTGGAGGCGATCCTGCGCCAGGACCCGGACGTCTCGACCTTCTCGCGCCGCACCGGCGCCGAGCTGGGCCCTCCCGCCGCCACCGAGGTCAGCCGCGGCGACATCATGGTGCGCCTGCGCGGCAAGGGCCGGGGCGGCCGCAGCCGCGCGCTCGACGACGTGCTGGCCGACCTGCGCGGCCGCGTGGCGCGCGAGGTGCCGGAGGCGCGCACCGAGTTCCTCCAGGTGCTGCAGGACGTGCTCAACGATCTGTCGGGCACGCCGCACCCGATCGAGGTCAAGCTGCTGGGTGAGGACTACGCTGTCCTGCGCACCCTGGCCGGCGAGGTGGCCCACCGGATCGAGGAGGTGCCCGGGCTGGTGGACCTGTTCGCCGGTTTCGAGGCCGACACCCCCGAGCTCAGCTTCCGCATCGATCCGGTGGCCAGCGCGCGCCTGGGCCGCTCGCCCGCGGAGGTGTCGTCCGATCTCGAGACCGCGCTGGCCGGTGTGGTGGCCTCCAGCATGCGCCGCTTCGACCGCCCGCTGGGCGTGCGCGTGCGCTACCCGGACGCGGTCCGCTTCGACCCCGACCAGGTGCTGGGGCTGCCGCTCTCGTTTGGCCCCGCCGGCGCCGTGCCCATCTCGGCGGTGGCCACCCCCGAGCGGGTCGGCACCCCGATGTCGCTCGAGCGCGAGAACCTGCGCCCGGTGGTGATCGTGACCGCCGACCTCGAGCACCGCGACCTGGGGTCGGTCATGAAGGACGTGCGCCGCCGGCTGGCCGGGCTGGGCCTGCCCGAGGGCTACCGCCTGGAGATCGGCGGGCAATGGGAGGAGCAGCAGGCCACCTTCCGCAACCTGGCCACCGTGATGGGCTTCGGTCTGGTGGCGGTGCTGCTGGTGCTGTTTGCCCAGTTCCGCCGCTCGCGCCTGGCGGCGGTGGTGTTGCTGTCGGCGCCGCTGGCCATCGTCGGGGCGGTGGCCACCCTGTGGGCGGCGAACATCCCGCTGAACGCCTCGTCGCTGATGGGCTGCGTGTTGCTGATCGGTCTGGTGGTCAAGAACGGCATCCTGCTGCTGGAGCAGGCCGAACGCGGCCTGGACGACGGTCTGCCCCTGCCCGAGGCCCTGGCCCGCGCCGGCGAGCTGCGCGTGCGGCCCGTGCTGATGACCACCGTCGCCACCCTGGCCGGTCTGGCCCCGCTGGCGCTGGGGCTGGGCAGCGGCGCCGAGCTGCAGCGCCCGCTGGCGGTGGCGGTGATGGGCGGGCTGGTGGTCTCGACCGCCATCAGCCTCCTGCTGCTGCCCGCCCTGGTGGTCTCGTTCTCGCGCCGGTCCGTCTAGAAGGAGGAGAGCCCATGTCCAAGACCTTCCCCATCCTGCTTTGCGCTTTCGGCCTGACCCTGCCGCTTGCCGCCCGGGCGGCGCCGAAGTACCACCTCGCCCGGCAGATCGCGGTGCCCGGCGAGCTCGGTTACCACGACTACCTCAGCCTGGACGACGGGGGCCGGCGCCTGTACGTGTCGCACGAGAACGCGGTGGTGGTGCTGGATCCGGGCAGCGGTCAGGTGGTCACCACCTTGACCGGCTTCAAGAAGGTCCACGGGATCGTCCTGGCCGCCGGCCGCGCCTTCGTCACCGACGGCGGGGCGGATCGCGTGCGGGCGTTCGAGGTGCCCGAGGGCGCGGGGTCCTGGAAGAGCCTCGGGGAGGCGACTGCCGGCAAGAACCCCGACGCCATCACCTACGACCCGGCCTCGCGGCACGTGTTCGCCTTCAACCACAGCGGCGGCAGCGCCACGGTCATCGACCCGGCGACCGCGCGGACGGTGGCCACCATCGATCTGGGCGGCGGCAAGGTGGAGGCCGGACAGGCGGACGGAAAGGGGACCGTGTGGGTGAATGTGGAGGACAAGAACCTGATCGTCCGCATCGACAGCCGCAAGAACGCCGTGACCGGGCGCTGGTCCATCGCCCCCTGCCAGACCCCCACCGGTCTTGGCTTCGATGCCCGCCACCGACGCCTGTTCGCCGGCTGCGAGGAGAACGGGAAGATGGTGGTGGTGGACGCCGACAGCGGCAAGGTGATCACCAGCGTCCCGATCGGCGACGGCGTGGACGGCACTGAATACGACCCCGCCACCGGCAATATTTTCAACGCCTGCGCCGACGGCACCCTGACCGTCGTGCACCAGGACGGACCGGACCGCTACTCCATCCTGCAGACGGTCGAGACCATGAAGGGGGCCCGCACGCTGGCCGTGGATCACGCGAAAAACCGCGTATTCCTGCCCGCTCGCACCCCCGGCAAGACGCTGGTGGTGCTGGTGGTCGAGCCCTGAACGGCGACCCTGCGCGACGCTCCCGAAAAATTCGCGGGAACAATTTGCGCGTCGGTGAAGGCGGGGCCTGCCGGACCAGGGGTCCGGCGTCACCTCGGGCCGTGCTATGAATCGGGAGCTGGCGCAGCTGTGAGCGGGAGGTGCAACGGGGCAGGGCACGCGCCAGGCGAGGAGGTTCCGTCATGAAAGCCATTGCCCCGGGTCGCTCCGTGAGCGGCCGCTGCCACCCTCGCGCCCGCGCGATGTTGATCGCCGGATGTCTGGCAGCTGCCTGTACGAGTCCGCTGGTCCGCGAGTCGAGCGTCGACCCGCCTTCACCCACGTCCGGTCCGTCGTCCGGATCGCCGGGGGGCGGCGCCGCCCCGCCGCCCTTCTCGCTGCCGCCGCCGCCCACGGGCAGCGCCGCGCCCGGCCCGGCGGCGGTGCCCTGCCAGAACCTGCAGTGCCAGCAGAGCACCTGCCGCTACGGGAGCTGCCAGCAGCCGGCCTGTCCGGCCGGCCAGCGCACCACCTTGCGCGGCAAGGTGTTCGATCCCGCCGGCCGGGTGCCGCTCTACAACGTGCTGGTCTACGTGCCCAACGCCCCGCTGGATCCGATCACGACCGGCCCCAGCTGCGATCGTTGCGACACGCCCATCTCGGGCCGGCCCATCGCCTCGGCCCTCAGCGACACCAGCGGCTCGTTCGTGCTGGACGACGTGCCGGTGGGCACTGACATCCCGCTGGTGGTGCAGGTGGGCAAGTGGCGCCGCCAGATCAAGGTGCCGCGTACCCAGGCCTGCGCCGAGACCGTGGTGGACGACCCGCAGCTGGTGCGCCTGCCCCGCACGCGCGACGAGGGCAACATCCCGCGCATCGCTCTGACCACCGGCGGGGCCGACGTGATCGAGTGCCTGCTGCGCAAGATCGGGATCGCCGACTCCGAGTTCACCCCCGAGTCCGGCCAGGGTCGGGTGAACCTGTTCGCCGGGCAGCCGGCGGCAGTGGCCATCCCGATCCTCGGGATCCCCGCCGGGGCCACCAAGGCCTACGCGCCCGAGCTCAACGGCGGCGCGGCCTTCACCCCGGCCAAGAGCTTCTGGGACGAGCCCGGCGCCTTCGACCGCTACGACATGGTGGTCCTGTCGTGCGAGGGCAACTCCTTCCCCGACCAGAAGAGTCCGGCCGCGCGCGCGGCGCTGCTGTCCTATTCGGACAAGGGCGGGCGCGTGTTCGCCTCGCACTGGCACAACGTCTGGCTGCACAGCGGGCCGGCGCCCTGGCCGCAGGTGGCCACCTTCGCCAACCTGATGGCCGGCGTGACCCTGCCCGACAGCTTCGTCGGTGACGTCGACACCAGCTTCCCCAAGGGCAACGCCCTGGCCGACTGGCTGGTGAACGTGGGTGCCTCCACCATGCGCGGCAAGCTGCCCATCCGTCAGGGCAAGGTCACGGTGGCCGACGTGAACCCGACCATGTCCACGTCCTGGATCCGCAGCCCGCCCGGGTACCCGCAGCAGGGCGTGCAATATTTCACGTTCAACACGCCGGCCGGCACTGCGGCCGAGAAGCAGTGCGGGCGCGTGGTGTTCACCGACATCCACGTCTCCGCGGGTGACGCCTTCGGCCCGCCCTTCCCCAAGGGCTGCACCACGACCGATCTCTCGCCCCAGGAGAAGGCGCTGGAGTTCATCCTGTTCGACCTGTCGTCCTGCGTGCAGCCGGACAACAAGCCGCCCGTCATCCCCTGAGGCGGTCCGGCTACAAGGTGAAGAAGTAGCCCAGCTTGATCGAGCCGCTGGGCTGCAGGGCGGGCGGTTTGTACTCGAAGGTGCCGACCGTGACGGGCTCGGGGTTCAGGGTCGCGTGCAGGGCGGCCCAGGCGTCCAGGTAGAAGTCGCCGGCCAGCCGCAGGATGTAGCCACCGCCGGCGGTGCCGATGATGCTGGCCCAGCGGGCCTTGCCGGCGACGCCGTCGTGCTCGATGGTGCGCAGCCACTGCTCGAACCCGAACCCCACCCACCAGCCGTCGAAGCGAGGCCCGAAGGTGTAATCGATGATCGCCGCCATCACCGTGGTGGTGGGGTGGCGAAAGCCGGGATCGGCGAAGGCCAGCGCGTCCGGCGGCGCCAGGCGCGCGCCCACGAAGCGCACCCGCAGGTGATCGATCCCGGCCCACACCTGCGGGGCCAGCCCGAAGTTCCCGGCGATCGCCGAGGACACGGTGGGAAACAGGTCCAGTTGCCCTCCGATCGCCAGCAGCGGCCGCGCCGGCGGTTCGTCCGCCCGCACCCCGCGGGCCGCAGCCATCCCTATCGCCGCCGAAAGAAACATCGTCGACGCGCGCATGCCGCCAATCTACCACCGCCGCGGCCCGATCAGCGCGGCCGCACGGGCCGGCTGCCCGCGTCGGCGCCGTAGCGGGCCAGACCGCCGCCCAGCAGCTCGAAGGCACGATCGATCGCCTGGACCACCTCCGGGTGGCGCCTGCGGCGGCCGCCGGGCCAGCCGGTGAGGTCCGAGAAGGCCAGGCGGCCGAGCACGCCCAGCACGCTGGCGACCACCGCCGGGACCACGTCCGCGTCCCCGGCGCCGCACTCGTCGGCGATCACCTGGGCGAGCACCTCTTCGTGCTCGCGCAGCAGCTCGCGCCAGCGCGTCTGGACGGTGGGCGCGCTCTGGAGCACCTCGCGGAAGGCGGCCCGCTGCTCCGCCGGGACGGCGCGCATGCGCTCGGCCACCGCCAGGGTGTGGTGGTGGACCGCCGCCAGGATGGACTGTCCCGGCGACCGCTCGCGGATGGCCCGCACCAGGTCGGCGTTCATCTCCTGGCGGCCGGACAGAAGCAGGTCCTCCTTGGTCTCGAAGTAGTTGAAGACGGTCTTGCGCGACACGTTCGCCTCGGCGGCGATGTCCGCCACCGTGACCCGATCGAAGCCGCGCGCGGCGAAGAGGCGCATGGCAACCGCTCCCAGCGCGCGGCGGGTCTCGTTCTTCTTGCGCTCGCGCAGCGTTTCCTGTTCCGACCTGGTCATGGTTGCGTTTTCTTCTCTCAGTGTAATATTACATCCAGTGTACAAATGGATGCGGCAGCTGGAAGGAGCGAACAGATGATTCTTGTCACAGGAGCGACAGGCCACGTTGGACGCGCGCTGGTGAGGGAACTGGCCGCCCGATCGGTCCCCTTTCGGGCCCTGGTCCGGGACGCCGCCAGGGGCGAGGCCCTGGGGTGCGATTACGTGGTGGGCGACCTCGATTCCCCGGACACCCTGGAGCCTGCCTTCGCGGGGGTGCGGCGGTTGTTTCTCAACACCCCGGCCGGACCGGCGCTGGTCGCTCGACAGACCGCGGCCATCGCCGCCGCCCGGCGCGCGGGTGTCGAGCGCATCGTGAAGATCTCGGTCCCGGGGGTGGGGCCGCAGACCCGGTCGGGGATGGGCGGCGGCCATGGCCGGGTGGAGGCCGAGCTCCAGGCCTGCGGAATCGCCTGGTCGGTGCTGCGGCCGATGGTCTTCATGCAGAACCTTCTCGGCCACGCCGACAGCATCCGGGGCCAGGGCCGTTTCTTCGGCGCGTACGGCGAGGGACGCATCGCCTTCATCGACACCGACGACGTCGGCGCGGCGGGCGCGGCGCTGCTCACGGGCCCACCAGCACCCGGCGAATCTTTCGTGATCACGGGCGCCGCAGCCCTGACCCACGGCGAGGTCGCCGGTCACCTGTCGCGGGCGCTCGGGCGACCGATCCAGTACGTGGACCTGCCCGTCGAAAAGATCGTCGCACACATGGTCGCGGAGGGCATGCCCGCCGAGGAGGCCCAGAACCTGGGTGCCATGATGACGGCGATGTCCAGGGGAGGCGCCTCGTTCACCACCCAGACCTTGCCGGCGCTCATCGGGCGAGCGCCGCGCAGCCTCGATCAGTTCCTGGCAGCCAACCGCGCCGCGTTCCTCTGAGCGGGGTCATCGCCCGCGGTCGCCGCGGCTAGCGCGTCGGCTAGCGGACCATCGCGTGCGGCGGGTAGGGGCCCACGCCGGGCACCTGGCCGGGCTGGGCACGCACGCGATCCAGCCAGGCGCGCACCGCCGGGAAGGGCTGCAGGTCCACGCCGGCATCGGGGGCCAGCTGGGTGTAGGCGTGCAGCCCCAGGTCGGCGATGGTGTAGCGCTCGCCGACCAGGAAGCTGCGGTTGTGCAGGTGGCGTTCGATCACCCCCAGCGCCTCGTTGGCCTGGGCCTGCTTGATCTCCAGCGCCTGGCGGCGGCTGGCGGCCCGGCCGGTCATCAACCAGAAGCGCGCGGTGCCCACCACCGGCTCGATCCGGTTCTGCTCGAAGAACAGCCATTGCAAGATGCGCGCGCGCTCGAAGGCGTCGGTCGCGTGAAGCGGGGTGCCCTCGGCCAGGTAGCACAGGATGGCGTTGGATTCGGGCAGGGTGCGCCCGTCCGGGAGCTCGAGCAGGGGGATGCGGCCGTCGGGGTTACGGGCCAGGTAATCCTCGGTCTTGCTCTCGCCGCCGAAGATGTCCACCTCGACCAGCTCGTAGCGGCGGTCCAGCTGGCTGAGCAGCAGCCGGACCTTGTGTCCGTTCGCGGAACAGCGGCAGTCGTGGAGTCTGATCATGCCGCCACCATACGCCCGCCAGCTACCTCAGCGGAACTGCAGAGGCACCAGCTGCAGGCCGAAGCCGCCGGCCACGAAGCGGCGCCGCCGGTTGGCGGTCAGGCGGGCCAGCCAGTCGAAGACGCCGACGTCGCCGATGGGCAGGTGGACGCCGGCCCGGCTGTCCGCACCGAACATCACCCGCGCGCCGTGGTAGTAGGCCTGCTCCAGGGGCGCCCGGGTGACCTCCACCGCGGGCAAGGCCGCTCGCAGCCGCTCGAGCAGGCGCTGGCCCAGGGCCTCGCGCGCGGGCGTGGTGCGGACCAGGGCGCGCCGGTTGGGGAAGCGGCAGCCCAGCTCGGAGGTGGCGGCGTCGAACAGCCGGTCGAAGACCCCGACCATACGGGCGATGGCCTCCACCTCGAAGCCGTCGTCGGGCAGACCGTCGCCCGCCTCGGTCAGGGCGAACAGGCGGAAGTGCCGCGAGAAACCCGGTGCGGGAGGCAGCGGCTGGGCGCGCAAGGTCTGGTGCACGGTGCACAGCCGCAGCGGCTGACGGCCGTCCGTTTTCAGCCGCCGGGCCGAGATCAGCGCCATCGCGTTGGTGGGGTCCGACACCACCTCGGTGGCGCGGCTGGTGGACAGGGTGCGGTCCTGCGAGGTGGGGGCCAGGGCCGAACAGCTGCCCAGCGGCGCCACCGGGGACAGCAACACCGCCTCGAACTCGGAGGCCGCGCCCAGCGCCAGCGCGTCCAGGCGATGCGCCAGCCGCAGGTCCAGCATGGACGGCTCGACGAAGCGGTCGCGCTCGATCTGGTCCAGCAGATCGGCCGGCCGCCGCCGCTCTGCCTGCCGGCGGGCCAGCTCCAGCAGCACCGGCGTGGTCTGGCTGGGCGCGGCCGCGTACAGCGATTCCAGCTCGGGACGGAAGCGGCGGGGCGCGCTCATCCGATCAGCCGCTCGGTGCCGCACTCCCCGATCAGGCGCCCGCCGATGCGGATCACGACCGCGCCGCCCTCGGCCCGCACGCGTGCAAGCTCGGTGGCCAGCACCCGCAGCCGATCGTACCCGGCGGCATCGATGCTCGCCTGCCGCTCGCGCCAGCGACGGGGGGGCTCGCGCACAGGCATCTGATCGCACTGGTCCAGCTCGCCCCGGGCGACGATCTGGCCGCGGTCGAGCACCAGGAGGCGGAAACGCGCGTCGCTGGCCTCGCGGAACGCCACGCTGGCCTCGGACAGCAGCACCAGCCAGCGCCCGCGGCGGACCAGCTGCCCTCCGCGCAGCAGGGCCCGGTCCAGGTGGCGCCGGATCCGCTCGAGGTCCCACTCGTCCGGCGAGCTCTCCTCGCCGCCGTCGTCCGCCACGCCGGTCAGGGCCAGGCGCCGTGACGCCCGCAGCAGCGCGTGCCAGCTGTTGCGGGTCTCGCCCACCTGCGTTCCGCGAAACAGCTCCCAGGCCTGCCGGAACAGATCTTCGTCGGGCGCGAAGGCCGGGGGGACGCCGACCGCGGCCGCGCGCAGGCGGAGGTCACCTGGATCGTCGCCCGCCGCCAGCGCGCGGATGGCCGCCAGTGACCACACCGCCCAGCGCGAGGGCAACGGGCCCACCCGGTACACGTCGTCGGGGGTGGTGGTGGCGTCGCCGAGGTCCCGGCGCGCGAACCAGACCCGGCGATCGCCCTCGCGCAGCTGCACGTTGTAAATCGGCTGCAGGCGCTTGATCTCGTCGGTCTCCAGCAGGGCAGCCTCCAGCACCGTGCCGGTCTCGGTCACCTCCACGTCGTGCACCTGGGTCAACATCTCCAGCGCCCGCTCGTTGGGCCGCGTCCCGCGCGTGAAGTGGCTGGCGATGCGCTTCTTGATGTTGGCCGCCTTGCCGACGTACAGGATGTCGCCGTTCGAGCGCAGGAAGCGGTACACCCCCGGCCGCGGCGGCAGCGCGCGCCGCCGCTCGACCGCCAGCGGGTAGGTCCGGCGCGCGCGCGGCGGCGCCTTGTGCCCCAGCCAGTCCTTGAGGTCGTCCCAGCTCCGCACCGCAGCCGCCTCCAGCGCCGGCAGCAGCGCCCGCCAGATGAAGGCCGAGGCGTCCACGTGCCCGGCCGACCGCCGCACCAGGCTGGGCGAATGGCCCAGGAAACCGGCCAGCGCCCGCAGCCCCCGCCGCGGCAGCTCGGGGAACAGGCGGCGGGCCACCTCGTGCAGGCAGATCGTGTCGAGCGGGAAGCCGCCCTCGCCGTACCGTCCGTGCAGCTCCTGCAGGAAGGCCAGCTCGAAGCGCGCGAAGTGGATCACGCAGGGCGCGGGATCGCCCGGGCGCACCCGTTGCAGCACCCGCGCCCAGGCCTGCTGCGGCGGGACCGCCTCGGACAGGCAGGCCTCGCTCCAGCCGGTCAGCTCGCGCACCGGCCCGGACACCCAGGTCCCCGCCGGAGGCACCACCCAGCAGGCCTCCACCGGCGCGCGGTAGCCGTGGGCATCGGTCACCGCCCAGCCCAGCTCCAGCAGCGACCCGTGCGCCGGGTTCGCACCGGACGCCTGGCAGTCCAGGACGACCACATCCAGCTGGGCCAGCATGGGCGCGCCCATCCTAGCGCGCCCGGCGGGCGGAGCCAGAGATCAGCGCGCGGTCAGCGCTCGACCTTGGGACTGCCCGCCTTCCAGACCTGCTGCTCGTCGGCCGGCTGGGCGTAATCGGTCAACATCGTCGCCGCCAGGGCGCCGGCCTTCCAGCCGAACTCGATCCATTTTTCCGGCTCGGGCCAGCCCTTGAGCAGGGCGTACAGCAGCCCGCCCACGAACCCGTCGCCGCCCCCGATGCGATCGAGCACCCCGATCTCCTTCGGTTCGATGATCTCCCATTTCACCTTGGGACCCGGAGACAGGATGGCGCCCCACAGGTGGCTGTTCGCGCTCAGCTCCTCGCGCAAGGTGGTGGCCAGGATCTGGGCGTGGGGGAACGCTTCCCGGGCGCGATCCAGCATCTTCTGGAAGTCCTCGATCTGGTCCTTCAGGTTCTTCTTCTTGAAGCCGGCTTCCGGCCCCGGCACGCCCAGGCACTGCTGGAAGTCCTCCTCGTTGCCGACCAGCACGTCGGCCGCCCCGGCAATCTCGGTGAAGGTCGCCTTCAGCTCCTTCTCGCGTCCCGCCCACAGCGTCTCGCGGTAGTTCAGATCGAAGGAGATCCGTGTGTCGTGCTTGCGCGCGGCGCGGGCCAGCTCGAGGCAGAACGTCCCGGTGTCGGGGGACAGCGCGGCGATGAGGCCCGACAGGTGCAACATCTGGACACCCTCGCGGGCGAACAGCCGCTCGAGGTCGAAGTCCTTCACGTTCAGGGTGCGGCCCACTTCACCCGCCCGGTCGTTGTGCACCCGCGGGCCGCGCGCTCCCCAGCCGCTGTCGGCGATGTTGAACTGGTGGCGGTAGCCCCAGGCGCCGCCCTGGGGGACTTCAGGCCCCTCGAAGCTCATGCCACGCGCGCGCAGGTCACTCTTGATGAGGCGGGCGATCGGGCTGCCCTTGACGAACGAGGTCAGCACCCGCACCGGCAGACCCAGATACGAGGACACGCTGGCGGCGTTGGTCTCGGCGCTGGTGGCGTGCATGTAGAACGTGTTGCTGGTGTGGACCGGCTGTCCGTAAAGCGGCGTGATGCGCACCCCGATGCTGGTGGGTACGACGAGCGAGTAGGCGAAGTTCTTGCGCAACGTGAGACTCATGTCCTTCTCCCGGTGGGTGGTGACCGGGCCCCTTTTAACATTCTTGAGGGGGACAGGCCGGCCGCCTGCGCTCGATGCCGTCAGAAGCGGCCGGAGAGACCCAGGGTGTTGCGCGACAGATAAGGCGCGACGGCCCCGACGCTGACCGCGGGCACCGCCTTCATCATCAGGTAGATGCCGCCGGCCAGCGCCGCGCCGCCGGCCACGCCGCTGATCAGCCCGGCGTTGGCCATGCCGGTCCGGTCCTTGGCGAACCCGACGGCGCCCAGCGTGATGCCCACGACCACGCCCATGCCGCCGAAGGTGGTGGCAACGATACCGCCTGCGTACATCCCGTCGTGCAGCGGCTTGCCCGAGACGACCAGGTCACCCGGCGGCAGGCGGCCGACGTCCAGCAGCACCGGTCGCGGCTCCTGCGAGCGCAACGTGACGAACTGGATGGGGAACAGCGGAAACGTGCACGGCGTGGAGCAGACCGCCTCGCCGTCGATCGCCACGTCCCACTGCTCCGACGTGGTGGAGACGAAGGTCGCCCGGGTGGGCGCCGGCGGACCCGCGGCCTGCGCCGGGTCGGG
>JBKPRZ010000595.1:0-7452 GCA_046734815.1 Myxococcota bacterium
GCTGGTGGTCTGCAGCCGGGCCGCCCCGGCGAACTGGTTGGTCCGCGTGTCCAGGGTGACCCAGCCGCTGGGCGAGTCCACCGTGCAGGAGCTGTCCAGACAGCCCTGGAAGGTCCAGTCGCGCGGGTCGCGCGTGGGAACATCGTTGCCGGTGGTGATGGTGTAGCGGGTGACCACGAAGGCGGTGGTGCCGGCGAAGTTGTAGACGGTCGAGATCGGGCTGCCGATGCTGGGCGCGCTGGTCACGCACCACTTGCTGAAGTCGCTGCTGGTCATCCGGTTGTCGTAAGCCGCGGCCACCGTCTCGGTGGCGGCGTTGCAAGGTGTTCCGCTGCCGCTGGCGGCTCCGCCTTCGGTCCGCTCCGTGTCCCCTCCCGAACCGCCGCCGTCGAACATCTGGATCTCGGCGACCTGGAATCGGTTGGTGGAGCCCTGGTTGGCGGTGAAGCGCAATCGGTACTGCTGGTAGGCGGTGGTGTTGCTGAACGAGTAGGTATTGGTCTGGAAGCGGGCCGTGCTGCCGAGCGGGAACTGGTTGGTGCGGGTGTCGAGCGTGACCCAGCCGGTGTCCGAGCCGGCGGTGCAGGAGCCGTCCAGGCAGCCCTGGAACGTCCAGTTCCTGGGATCGCGATCGTCGGCGTCGTTGCCGGTCGTGACCGTGTAGCCGTTGATGGCGAAGGCGGTGCTGCCCGCGAAGTTGTAGACCGTCGAGATCGGGACCGAACCGCTGGGCGCGGACTGGACGCACCACTTCGAGGTGGTGCCGTCGGACCTCACCAGCACGTTGTCATAGGCCTGGCTGACTGACTCGCTGGCGGCGCAGGCGGTCCCGGTGCCGGAGGCGGTTCCGCCTTCGGTGTGGTCCGGGTTGGGCGAGCCGGTGCGAAGGCCGTACACGTTGATTCTGTGGGAGAGCGAGCCGAGGTACACCTTGCCGTTGGCCACCACCGGGATCGAGCCCTTGGAGAACTCTCCGGTGTCGTCGCTCAGCAGGGCGGTGCTGTTCCACAGTTGCTGGGTGACGTTCTCGGCGTTGAAGGCGCGCAGCACCCCGGGGCGGTCCTCGTGGTTGGCGTCGCCGGAGAGCGGAATGCTCACCCACAGCACGCCGGTTCCGGCCGCCGAGCCGTTGGCCGAGAGGGTCATCATGCCGCCGGGCATCCCCAGATTGGGCACCACGTCGCCCACCATCACGGCCGGCGTGTTGAACCGCCCGGTCGAGCTGTTCAGGCGCCAGACCCGCAGGAAGTCGTTCTCGCCGAAGGTATAGAGGTTGAGGCCGGCCGGGCTCGACCAGGCCACCATGGCGTTGTGCAGGTGGTGAGGGCTGCTCGGCCGCAGGGCCGGGTCGACGCAGGTCCATTTCTGTCGGATCTGGCTGTCGGTGGGATCGAGGCCTCCGGGGCCGCCCATGTCGGTCATGTCGACGAGGTAGCAGGTGCCCCCGCCCTTGCCCCCCATCACGATCGAGTTCGTGCCCGGCACCGCGATGGGCCCGGACGACCCCAGGTCGAGGTCTGCTCCGTTGAGATCGGCAAAGTTCGAGGGCGTGAAGTGGCGGACCACGGACAGGGTCGGGCTCAGCTTGACGATCGACTCACCAAACGCCGTCGTGCCGTTGCGGGTCCCGTTGCCGGTGGCGTAAAAGAGATTGCCGTTTCCATCGATCACGGGGGCGGCGCCGGACATCCAGATCCCGGCCATGCCGTTGCTGGTCCCGGTGCTGTTGAAGGTGGCCACGTGCGACAGGTCGGAGGCGTTGAAGGCCACCACCCGGCCGCTGTAGGGGCCGGTGTCGCAGTGAGAGGCCCAGGCCACGTAGACCTTGCCCTGGGACAGGGCGAGTGAAGCGTGCTGGTGATTGGTCTGCGGGTTGATCGGCTGCGGGCTGATGGCGCCGATGTCCCGGGCCGGCACCCGGTCGTTCCCGTTGGTGATGTCCAGCGCTCGCAGGCGCTGCTTGAACGTGCCGTTCTCCTTGGTGCGTGTCACCAGGAAGATCGTCAGCGCGGCTGGATCGATCACCGGCGTGCCGGTGACGCCGATGTTGCCGCTGATGTCCTGGTACACCCCGCAGGCCTGGCCCACGTCGGTGTGGAAGACAGGCACGAAGCCGTTGTTGAAGTTCCGGCTCCAGAGCAGCGCGCCGGTGTCCGCGTCGAAGCCGTAGACCGAGTTGTTCATGGTGGCGGCGTAGAGCACGTTGCGGCTGACGCCAGCGACAGTCACGTCCGATGCATAGAGGACGCCGGCGTAGACCTGGTCGTCCACAGGCATATCGAACAGCTTTCCGAAGCTGCTGGTGTTCACGTTCGACGTGGTGAGCACCGTCTCAGTCAGGTTGGCGCCGGTGCGCTGGGCGTTGTAGTTCCGGGTGACCACGTTGAACGAGCCCAGGGCCCGCTGCACCAGCTCGACCGGCTCCAGCCGGTCCGGGCCGTCACAGGCGAGGCAGAGCACACCCAAAAGAAGACCGCCCACGCGGAGCCACCGTGACACCATCGTCCCCTCCTTTCTCAGAAGCGGCCAGAGGCTGCCCGTTCTACGTGCCGTCGGCATCGTTGTTCCCGACCGTGGAAACCCAGGGAGCACTGGCATCGCCCGGCCGTGTAACGATCGAGCGCGAGCAGAAAGACAACGCGTGATACCGTTTCCGGCGCCAGTCGCTCGGGCAGCATTTTGCCTCCTGCTGTGGTGGTCGGGCCCGCCGGCGGCTCCTGCCGACGTGGCCGGTCCCTCCTCGGCGGCGACCGAGCTCGCGCCGGGCGTTTACAGCAAGTTGCTCAGACCCGGCCATGGCCGTTCGCGTGCCACCGAAAACGACTGCGTGAGGATGCGTTTTGCCGGCTGGCGCCGGGACGGCTCCTTCCTCGCCAGCTCCGGTGACGGCCCTTCACCGGTCGACCGGTGCCTGCGCCGGATCTTCCCTGGTCTGGCGCTGGCGCTGCGGCAGATGGCACCCGGCGAGCAGCGGCGCGTCTGGGTGCCGGCCCGCCTCACCTTCGACCCGGACGACCGGGAGAGCCCGCCCGGGGTTGACGCAACCTTCGATCTCGAGCTGGTCGAGATCGTTCGAGCGCCACCCGCGCCGCAGGACCTGAAGCGGCCACCGCCCAGCGCCCTCCGGCAGCCCGGCGGCCTGAGGCTCCGGTTCCTCCAGCGCGGCAGCGGCCGCGAGCATCCGACCGAGCGCGCCCGCGTGAAGCTGAACTTCACGGGCTGGACCGCTGCGGGCAGGCTCATCGAATCCTCGCTGATGGCCGGCCAGCCCGCGCTGTTCGAGCTGAGCGGGGTGATGGTGGGCTGGCGTCAGGCCCTCGTCCAGATGGTGCCGGGCGACAAGGTGCGCCTGTGGATCCCGCCCGCGCTCGCCTTCGGCGACCAACCCCGCCGCGGCCAGCCCCGCGGCCCCCTGGTCTACGACCTGGAGTTGCTCGCCATCGAGTGAGCGATCACCGCTGTCCGAAGCGAGCGCCGGCGAAGATGCCGAGGGCGTACTGTCCAGTGAAGAAGTCCTGCCGCTCGCAGTTCTCGTCGCAGGTCCTGATGCTGTCGGCGAAAGCGATCACGTAGTCGGCAAACAACCCGACCCGCAGCGTCCCGACGCTGACCCCGGCAGTCAGGAACGGCTCCGCCCTCACGGGCGCACGGCCGCCGGTGTCGTCGGCGAGGCCGAGCCGGCTGCCGACCGCCACATCGAGCAGGCTGTCCTGCCTGAACGCGAAGCTCTTTCCCGCCATCGCGTAGATCTGCGGATCCAGCCCCGCCAGCGCGCCGACGCCTGCATCGAGGCCGCCGGCCAGGAACTGCCAGTACAGGTCGACCCAGCTGAACAGCAACCCATAGTCGCGGATCGTGCTGGCCACCGGCACCATCAGCTCCAGCTGGAGGCCGCGCTTGCTGTCGAATGTCCACCCGTGCCGCAGGTGAGCCTGAAACGTGTACAGCGTCGGGTCGGGCGCCGGGTCCGCTTGCGGGTAATAGGAGCCGGGCTGGTCGATCTGGTAGTAGGCGCGCCGGATCCCGGTCACCGTCCCCTCCACGCTCCAGCCGGGCAACACCCGGGCGGGGTGCGTGATGTGGCCACAGGCCGCGACCAGCACGCAGCCGGCAAACGTGAGTCGAAGCGAGGTGCGCACGGACCGTTCCCCCAGGTCGAGTGCCGACCTTGGCCCGGCCGCGGGCTCGAGGTCAAGGGTTCCTCCGCGGTCGAGAGCCGATGAGATGGACGTCGAGGGTCTGACTGGTCAGCCTCGCTGTCGCCGTTGGCGCCCATGACCCCCGCCCGGGTGCAACTGCCAGACGTTACACTCAGCCCAACTGTAACAGGCAAGCCCGTTACAGGCGGCCGGGTTCAGGGTGACTTCTCGGCGTACAACTCTCGCCAGAATTTCTCCAGCTCCGGCTGGCGGCGGAGCGCGAGGTCGACCGCGGCGTCACCAAACTTGGCTCTCTCGCTCTTGAGGGTGGCCATGTCTTGTTGCAGCCGTCTGGCTTCTTCCAGGGACCGCTTCTCCTCGGCCAGCTGCGCTTCAGCTTCCTTGCGCTGTTCGGCCGGGAGGGCAGCCAGCTGGACCTCGAGCGCTTTCAGGTCAGAAGGTTTCAGCTCCGGGAGCGGCTGCTGCTTCGCCATCCCCTTCTGGAAATACACGCCCCAGGCCAGCTCGCCAATCTGCTGTGTCTCGGACTCGGTGAGCCCGGATTCCTTGCGGATCGCCTCGAAATCCTTTCCGGCCCCGTAGATAGTGGCGAAGCTGCGTCCGGCACGAGCGAGGCCTTCACCGCGCTGTTTCTCGAGCCTGCTCGTCGTCTGTATCACCAGCTGAAAGGCCTTCCGCATGGAGGCCATCCAGGCGTCGAGCTTGGCGTCGGTGAGCACCAGAGGTTTCGCCTCGGAAGGCGGGGCCTCGGCCGGCTGGGCGGGCGGCTGGCTTGCCGCGACGGCACTGGCAGAGGGAGCCTCCTTGCGGCAGGCGCCGGCGAGCCCCGCACCGATGGCAAGGAGGCAAACGGCAACCATGAATGCGGGCGAGACTGCGTCGCCGGTCCAGGGTCTACCGAGCCGATCCACGATTCCAAAGCGCACCATGCTGACCTCCTTGCGTCGTTGGCTGTCCATCGCTACCTATCCCGCCCCCCAGCAATGGTCATTCCAGTTTCGCTGGCCGCCGGTGGACGGAATCCCCTCCATAGCGAATCGCGGGTCGCGAATGGTTGCGCAACTCCCGCGGAGGAGCATCCGATGAATCTCGGCCATGCCCCCACCGGTGACCGCCCCGCGCAGTGGATCGTCCACCCCCATCGATGCCGGCCCGGCCATCGATGCGACCGATGGTCCCGCGGAACGCCGGCCGCCTGACGTGGAAGTCGCCCAGGAAACCAAAGCGAAGGCAGTCCAGAAGCCGCCGCCGCCGCGACCCGGAACCCCCGAGGCGATCGTGGTCGCTGCTCAGCGGCGGGCAAATGATCCCAAACTGGGTGCTACCTTCCTCAAGTCGAGCGCCTTCAAGAGCTCCAATCCCAGCATCACGGGGAACTACAAGGACAGGGACAAGTGCAACATGTTCGCGGGGGATGTGCTTTACGAGGCGGGGTTCCGTCCTCCCACGCACAAACTCGAGGGTGGCGGCACACACTATCGTGGTGCAGAGTCGTGGCCAAAGCTGAGCAAGCACTTCGATGTCATCACCGACAAGGACGCCATCCGCCCGGGCGATGTCTTCGCGATGAACCACCTGGATGTCGCTGGCGACGGAGGCGGCCACCTCGAGATAGTGACCAGCGTCGCGCGCGATAAGGCGGGAAGGGTCACGGGGTTCGAGAGCATCGGCGCACACGAGGACCGGGCGCCGCTTGTGACCCGCGAAATGCACGATCTGTTCCTCCAGAACGCGACCAAGAAGGGAAACCACTGGGAGGTCCCCGGGGAGCACATATTCCTGCTGCGGCCGAAACCGTCCCAGGCCACGCCGCCGCCGGGAGCGATTCGCGGTTGAGCCGAGTCAGGAATGCTCTTGCCGTCGGAGTGCTGTGCTGGCTCGAGCGCCAGGGGCGCGCGCATGCACTGGACGGACCCTTTACCTGGCAGGGGCTCGCGTGCGGCACGCACGCGGTGGTGGAGGCGGAGGCAATCCTCGGTGAAGCGGACGCAGCGACCAGGTACCAACTCCGGCGGGTCGTGGGAAACCTCCTGCCGGACCGACCGCTGCGCGGCTTCCGGGTCACCACCACCGGCGGGCTCCCGAGCCGCGCGGATCTGGAGCGTAGTCTACGCAACCGTAAGGAGCTGTCGCCGACGGTTGCCGAAACGATGAGCGCAGTCCGCCGGCGCGGCCGGTACCGCTTCTATGCTTTCTTGCGGTGGCACGACGGTCATCCAGGCGCGTGGTTCGCGCGTTCGAGTGTGGCCTTGCTGTCGCTCGAACAGCTGCGCGATCACCCCCGCCACGCACAGTGGTGGAGTTCTTTTCAACCGCTCTGGCTGCAACGCGAGCGCTACGGAACGCAAGGGGAGCTACCGCCTGTCTGCCGCTACCTGAATTCGGGCGGCGATCCCTGCCCGCCGGAAGCGGCCAAGGATCCCGCATCCGGTTGCCGCGCGCAGGATGACCCGTTGTTGCGCGCGACCCACTGACTTGGGGCTGCGGGCCTGGATGGCTGGACCCGGTTCATCCGCAACGTGACCAGCCGTACCTAACGGCCCGGTAACCCGTCATCTATCAACCTCGGTGCGGTTCCTTCCTGTCTCAACCGCATTGACACAGTCCGGATCGTCTAGGATGCGTGGCTGTGACGACCGTGTCAGACAGCCCCGGGGATCCGTTCGGGTTGGTCGGCGAGACGCTGGTCGGGCGATTTTACATTCAGTGGCGGGTTGCCGAGGGGGGATTCGGGGTGGTCTACCGGGCGCGCCAGCTGGGGCTGGAGCGGGCGGTGGCGGTGAAGGTTCTGAAGACCCCCACCGATCTGAGCGACGAGCAGAGGGAGACCTTCCACCTGACCTTCCGGGCCGAGGCGCAGACCATCGCCCGCCTCGAACACCCCCACATCGTCCAGGTCCATGACTTCGGCGTCAGCGAGCGGGCCACCGGCGACCACCTGCACTGGATGGCGCTGGAGTGGCTGGAGGGGAGAACCCTCTTCTTGGTGCCCTTGTACTGGGTCTGGCGGACATCCAGCGAGCGGCCTCTCCCGCGCCCGTTCGCTGAACCCGGCGGCCTACGACCTCCCGGCCTGCGCTCCGCGTCCAGGAATCGCTCGAGGTGGGACTGGAAGGGCGCCGCCCTCCACTTTCGTTGCGCTCTCGAGCTGGACCCCAACGATCCGGACGGGAACTTGCAGTACGGCTTGTACCTCCGTTCGGTGGGAAATGCGGACGAAAGCCTGGTCGCATTCAGACGCGCCGTCGAGCTCAACCCTTTCGACTGGAACTCCAACATGGCACTCTGCTCG
>JBKPRZ010000596.1:0-10111 GCA_046734815.1 Myxococcota bacterium
ATCGAAGGGGGAGTGCTGGAGCGCGTGGCGTGTCCCCAAGGGGTGTGGGTCCGCGTGCCGCCCGACGAGAGCGGGACGGGCACGACCACCTGGGAGCGCACCGATCTGCCGATTCACGAGCTGGCCGGCGGCGAGGGCAAGGCCACCCGTCCGCCGGCCGCCACCGGCGGGCCGCCCGCGGCGGTGCTGGGGGGCGGGCTGCGCGGGCGGCAGCGGCTGGACCGGCACCTGCCCGAGATCGCCGCCCTGGTGGACCCGCGGCAGTTCGAGCTGATCACCACCCCGCGGTCGGGCGTGGTGGTCATCCAGGGCGGCGCCGGCAGCGGCAAGACCACCATCGGGCTGCACCGGATCGCCTACCTGGCCTACGCCGCGCCCGACCGCTTCCGCCCGCGGCGCATGCTGGTGGTGACCTACGGCTCGGCGCTGGCCGCCTACATCAGCCAGGTGCTGCCCGCGCTGGGGGTCCACGGCGTCGGGGTGGTCACCTTCCAGAGCTGGGTCTCGCGCGAGGTGCGGCGGGTGCTGCCCCACCTGGACGCGCAGGTGGTCGACGAGGCGCCGGCGGTGGTCACGCGGCTGAAGAACCACCCCGCCCTGCTGGCCGAGCTCGAGCGCCGGGCCCGCTCTCACCGCGGCCCGCGCGGCTCGCGGGCGGTGCTGGAGCTGTGGGCCGAGCTGCTGACCGACCGCGACCGGCTGCTGGCGCTGCTGACCGGCGATGCGCAAGCGCCGCTGCGCGCGGCCGAGGTGAACGAGGCGCTGCGGCTGATGCGCGAGCGGATGGCCAGCTTCCTCGACCGCGAGCCCGGCGTCCGCCCGCGCCGCCGCTCGGCCCGCCCGGCCGCCGAGCCGGACGACCAGGACGTGCGCGGCCAGACCGGCATCGACGGGCTGGCCACGGTCGACAGCCAGCTGGTGCTGGACCTGGAGGACGCGGCCATCCTGCTGCGCGCCCACCAGCTGCTGCGCGGGGTGAAGCGCCCGCTGGCGCACCTGTTCGTCGACGAGGCCCAGGATCTGTCACCCATGCAGCTGTCCACCCTGATCGGCGCCACCACCGCCGAGCGCTCGGTGACCCTGGCCGGCGACACCGCCCAGCGCCTGATGCTGGACAGCGGGTTTCGCGACTGGCGGACCGTGCTGGGGCAGCTGGGCCTGTCTCACGTCGCCATCGAGCCGCTGAAGGTGTCGTACCGGTCGACCCGCGAGATCCTGGCGCTGGCCCGCCACGTGATGGGGCCTCTGGCCGATCCCGAACCGCCCCGCGCGCCGCGGTCGGGGGCGCCGGTGGAGGCGCACCGGTTCCCCGGCACCGGCGCGGCGGTGGCCTTCCTGGCCGAGGCGCTGCGCCCGCTGTTCTCGCGCGAGCCGCGCGCGACGGTGGCCATCTTGACCCGCCACCCCGAGGAGGCCGACCGTTATTACCAGGGGCTCAGCCGCGCCGAGGTGCCGCTGCTGCGGCGGGTGCGGGCGCAGGAGTTCTCGTTCCGCCCCGGCGTGGAGGTCACCGAGATCCGGCAGGTCAAGGGACTGGAGTTCGACTACGTGGTGCTGTGCGAGGCCAACGCCAACGTGTTCGGCACCGACGACGAATCCCGCCACCTGCTGCACATCGCCGCCACGCGCGCCGCCCACCAGCTGTGGCTGGTGGTGACCGCCACCCCCAGCCCGCTGCTGCCGCCCGGGCTGCTGGACGGGTGAGCCGCGCCGGCGGCGCTACCCCGGCACCAGCGCGGCCACCGGCCCCGCCTGCGCGCGCCGGGTCCCGCGCAGGTAGACGGTGGCGACCAGCAGGTTCGGCACCCAGCACAGCCACGCCACCAGCTGGTAGGCGGGCAGGAACGCCCCGAACCCGGCCGCCAGCAGCGGCAGCTCGACCCGCAAGGTGACGGCCGCGAACAGCAGCGCGTAGCTGCGGATCATCCACTCGCGGTGGCGCACCACCTGGCGCGCGCGGATGGCCAGGTAGGCGCGCCCGCTGCTGACGATCAGCGCCAGACCCAGCAGCCCGAACCCCAGGTGCGTGATCCAGCCGCCGTAGGAGAACGCCGCCATGAAGACGCCCGTCCCTCCGGTCAGCAGCGCCAGCACCACGTACACCTGCCCCAGCCGGCGGTGCAGCGGACGCCGCCGCACCAGCAGGTCCCGCCGCAGCTGCAGCGGCCCGATCAGCAGCCCCAGCGCCCCCACCAGCGCGTGCGTCCGGATGGCCCAGGCGTGCGCGCGGAACGACCCCGCCAGCTCGCCCTGGAACATGCGCGCCCCCCGCGCGAAGAAGGTCAGCCCGTACAGCGCGATGAACAGCGCCAGCACGGCCATGACCCACCAGAAGACGCGCGCCCGCGCTCGCATCGGGGCAGCATCGCCGGATCCGACCGCGCAGACAACGCCGTCACGCCCCGTCACGAACGTATCCCGTGATCTTCGGCGCCAGCGTGGGAGCCGCCGCGCCTGGCCCGCTGGCGCCCGATCGCGGGCCGCCCCATAATTCGTCCATGCCCAAGAAAGCGCCGCCCAAGCGATCCGCACCTCCGCGCCCCAAGGCCCCCAGCCGGGCCGGCAAGGGTCGCAACGAGTTCGGCGACCCGCGGGACACCCTGTACGCCGGCGGCACACCCCTGTTCGACGAGATGGGCGGCGGCGCCAAGCGGCCCGCCCCCGGCAAGCGCAAGCCGGCGCGCTGAGCCGCCGGCAACCTGCGCGAAATCGTTTTCGTCCGACGATTTTACGGCGCAGGCGAGACATCCGAAATGTCGGCCGGGCCAGAGTCGAAGTCTGATCGCGACCCTCTGGTCTTCCGAACACGAGCAAGGTTTCAAACGATGTCTCGCAGTTATCTCATCGACATGGACGGCGTTCTTTACCGCGGCAGCGAGCTGATCGCGGGCGCCGACCGCTTCATCTCCGCGCTCCGCCGCAACCACATCCCGTTTCTGCTGCTGACCAACAACAGCCAGCGCACGCGGCGGGACGTGGTGCTGAAGCTGGCGCAGATGGGCCTGCAGGTGGACGAGCGCCACGTGTTCACCTGTGCGATGGCCACCGCCCGCTTCATCGCCGGCCAGAAGGTGGGCGCACGCGTGTTCGTCATCGGCGAGGGGGGACTGCTGACCGCCCTGCACCTGGCCGGCTGCGTGTTCGACGAGAAGGCGCCCGACTACGTCGTGGTGGGCGAGGGCCGCACCGTCAACTTCGAGCTGCTGGAAAAGGGGCTGCGCTTTCTGACCAAGGGCGCCCGCCTGGTGGCCACCAACCTCGACCCCAACTGCCCCACCGACCAGGGCCCGCGCCCCGGCTGCGGCGCCACCGTCGCCCTGCTGGAGGCCGCCTCGGGCCTGCGCGCCTTCAGCGTCGGCAAGCCCAGCCCGGTGATCATGCGGATGGCCTACCAGGAGCTGTCCGCCGCCCGCGACGTCTCCGAGGTGACGATGGTGGGCGACACCATGGAGACGGACATCCTGGGCGGCTTGCAGATGGGCTACCGCACGGTCCTGGTCCTGACCGGCTCCACCGATGCCGGCGCGCTGAAACGCTACGCCTACCAGCCCAGCGCCATCGTCCCCTCCATCGCCGATCTCCTGCCCGAAGCCGACGCCGACGAACCCGTCCTGCGCGAGCTCCCCGGCGCCGCCTGAAGCTGTCCCTGCGCCGTCCCTAGGCCGAGGCGACCGGCGGAGGCTTGAGCAGGTAGTCGCGGAAGTCGGTGGGGTTGCCGGTGCGGCCGGCCATGGCGGCGATGGCGATGTTGTACATCTCGCGGGCGCTGACGTAGTGCAGGTGCCACCGGCTGCGGTCGTTGTAGTGGGTGGCCAGCGCCTGGTGCAGGGCGCGCGCGCCCGCGCCCAGCAGCGCGTCGGCGTGGGCCTCCTGGGCGCCGTGGGTGTGCACCTTCACGAACACCCATTCGGGCCGGTCCTGGACATGGACGTTCTGGGCCACCCAGCTGTGCACCCGTTCCACGGTGCCGGGGTTGGCGCCGGTGATGTCGGCGTTCTCGATGCGCAGGAAGGGCTGCGCGCGCAGCAGGCGCAGCGCCAGCGGGCCCTCGATCATCAGCAGCCGGTCGGGGTAGATCTCGCCCACCCGCGCCGGTCGCCCCTGCTCGTAGGCCCGCCGCCGGCCGAGGTCGCCCCAGGGCCAGTAGATCTGGTTGACCACCGAGGGCTGGCTCTCGTCGGGGGCGGCCGGGAAGGTGAAGTCGGCGTAGCAGCCGGTCTGGAACAGCAGGGGCAGCTCGGCGTCGACGCCGCACCAGCGCCCGTCGCTGCGGGCGTTGGCCAGGCACCAGTTGCCGTGGATGAAGGCGTATTTCAGCTGGCCGTCCTTGCGGGCCAGGTGGCCGTGCTCGGCGTACAGGCCCAGCGCACGCGTGATCTGGGCGCGCAGGCTGTCGGCGGTGTCGCCGTCGTGGTGCAGGTGCAGCTCGACCTCGCCCAGACCCTGCCGGGCCAGCTGGGCCAGCCCGTCCAGGTATTCGGGGGCGTATTCCTCGCCGGGAAAGAAGAACGAGTGCCGCGGCGGCCGGCCGTCGGCGTCGCGGAAGTCCGCCGCCAGCCGCGGGTAGCCGTCAACCCAGCGCTGCACGCGCGCGCGCGCCACCTCGGCGGTGGGGCGCTTCCACTGCGGCTCGAAGTGATCGCAGAAGGCGAAGATCAGGTGGCGCGGCCCCTCGTGGCGCGCACCCAGCAGCCGCCCGGCCGCCTGCCGCGCGTAGGCCGGCAGCCATTTCTCGAAGTGCTTCTCGCGCAGCCGCCCGAGCAGGGCGCTGGGGTCCGGTAACCTCATGGCGGCGATGAGACCGCCCCGCTCACGCGTGGGCGTTGTCCAGCAGGATCTGATCGAGCTTCAGCAGGCGCAAGATGGCCAGCGGCTGATCGCTGGCCCCGCGCACCACCACCGTACCGCCCGTGCCCTTGACCCGTCGAAAGAGGTACACGATGGCGCCCACGCCCGAGCTGTCGATCAAGCGCAGTCCCTTCAGATCCACCACGATCTTCTTGTGCCCCTTGCTGATCAGCTCGTCGAGGGCGGGACGCAGATCCGGGACCGATACGGCGTCGAGCTCCCCGGTGATGTTCAGGGTGACGGTCCCTCCGTCTATGTTCGTGGAAAATATCATCAGGGCTTTCCGTGGTCGTTCGTTAGGGGGTGCCGTTGGTCTTGTCGACCAGCTTGGTCAGCCTGAGCACGTTGGGTGCACCGGGCGTGTATTCCACCCGGTCCATGAAGCTTCTCATGATGAAGACGCCCAGCCCGGACTCGGGCAGAGCGTTGAGGTCGGGCGTCGGCGCAACGCCGGGGTCGTAGCTTTCCCCGTAGTCACGCAGCTCCACCGACAGCTCGTCCTGGCTGGCGGCGACCTCGATCTCGACCACCCCGGGGGCCCGCCCGCGGTAACCATGGATGGCGATGTTGTTGAACGCTTCACCAACCGCCGAGACGACATGTGAGCGGAACTCCTGGAAGCGGTCGCCGCGCGAGCCCCGGAACGGCAGCCGGCAGGCAGCCGAAACGGTGCGGAGGGCAACGTCCCGATGGTCCAGAATGCCCTGCACTTCGAGGCGGATGATGTGCTGACCTCCCAAGCAGTACCATTGTAACATCAGACGGGGCCCCCGAGCGGGCCCGCCCTCGAGGTCGAGCTTGGCGATGTTCCCATTTCGCAGGTCGGGTGTCGGGTCCGGTATCGGCACGGATGTCGGGTCGCCTTCCGGTGGCGGCGGTGGGTCGGTCGCAAACGGCTCGAATTTGGCGGCGGCTCCAACGGACCAGGCCCCCGAAAATGGGTATCCTTCGCATCGCACCGTGACGTCCCCGGTCCTGCTCGCCAAACGAGGCATCGACATCGTCCTGTCCGTGGTGGGGCTGACGACGACGGTGCCGCTTTACCCGTTCATCATGGCGGCGATCCTCATCGATTCGCGCGGACCGATCTTTTACAAGCAACGCCGGGCCGGGCGGCTGCTGGGCACCGGCGGCCACGGGCGGAATCTCCAGTTCGAAGAGTTCTGGATGATCAAGTTCCGCACCATGACGACGGACGCCGAGAAGCAGACCGGCGCGGTGCTGGCCGCCGACAACGACCCCCGCATCAGCCGGGTGGGCAGGTTCCTGCGAAAGACCCGTCTGGACGAGCTGCCGCAGTTCTGGAACGTGCTGCGCGGGCACATGAGCATCGTGGGCCCGCGCCCCGAACGCCCCGAGTTGCTGGAGAACCTGGCCCTGGCCATCCCCTACTTCGAGGAACGGATGCGCGGGGTGAAGCCCGGGATCACCGGCCTGGCCCAGGTGGCGCTGGGGTACTCGGGCCGCCCCTTGAACGACAGCGAAGTGCTGCCGCTGCTGCCCACCTTGACCAACCCGTTCAAGCTGCCCGGTGCCGACGGCGCCCTGGCCGACGACATGCGGATGAAGCTGCTGTACGACCTGGCCTACTGCGCGACCCTGGAAGACTTCGGCACGTTCCTGCGGACCGAGCTGTCCATCCTGCTGCGCACGCCGCTGGTGATGTTGCGCGGGCTCGGCCGCTGAGCACTCAGGCCTGACCCCGAGACCGCGGCGGGCTTCAGGGCGGCTTGGGGTTGCCGCCACCGGTGCCGGGGGGCGGGGTCGTGCCGCCGGTGCCCGGGGGCGGGGCGCCGGTGCCGGGGGCCGTGCCGCCGGTGCCGGGGGACGGGGTGCGGGTGCCGGGGGATGAAGGGCCGCTACCCGGGCTGCGATCGTGGGTCTTGCTGCCTTCCTCCTGATCCCGGCGGCTGCGGTGGCCGGGGGAGGCGTCGTCCTGGGCGGCGGGGGCGGTCCCCTCTTCCGTCGACGACGATTCCTCCGAGCCGCCGGAGCCGTCGGTCGACGTCTCGTCCTCCGGCTCGTCGAGGCCGCTCGTCTCGCCGCGGCCGACCAGGCGGTGGCCGCCCTCGTGCTCGTCGTCGTCGGGCTCGGGATAACGCAGCTCCCAGCTGGCCACGAACATGGTGCGGTGCTGGGTGAAAGGCTCGCTGCGGATCCGGTACATCAGCCCGGCCTCGGCGTCCTGGTAGGTGAAATTCAGCTCGAACAGCAGCCGGCTGTAGCGGGTCCAGGCGTAGCTCAGGACGGCGGCCGCGGCGTACACCTGGAACTGGCTCTTGACGTCCACCACGAACAGCGACCGGCTGCGCTGGTATTCGAGGTCGGCGCTGAGGTTCCAGATCTCCTTGTGGCCGAAGGGATATTCCGCCCGCAGCGCCGCCGTGTTGGTCAGCAGCACGTCGCCGATGTAGACGTTCGTGTCGACGCTGCGGCCCGCGTGCAGGGCGAAGGTGCCGCGCTTCTCGGTGCGGTGGGTGACGGTCAGCCCGGCGCCAAAGTCCAGAAACGGATCGTGCACCTGCGGCACCTGCACGCCCATCAGACCGCCCTCGAGGTGGGCGGCCCAGTAGTCGCTGAAGGCGTGGCCCAGGGCCAGGCCCACCTGCCCGTAGTTGGCGCGGCGGGCGGGATAGCCCGTCAGCCCCTGCATGGGCTCGAGGAACACCACCTCGGTGGACCGTCCGTGCCCCGCCTCGACGAACAGACCGGCCTGCGTGCGCAGCCAGACCCGGTCGAGCGCCAGCTGCGCGCTGGCGCCCAGGGTGCGCGGACTGATGTGCCGGCCTTGACCCAGCGGGGTGTAGGCCTCGCCGCCCAGGCGCTGGCCGAATTCCCAGTCGGGGCCCAGCTCCCAGCGCAGGCGTTCCTCGGCGCTGCCCGAGACGAAGGTCTCGCCCACGATGGGGCGGGCCTCGGACATGCCGAGCTCCTGGGAGCGAAAGAGGTTCAGGTCTCTGGTGCGCCCCTGGGTGCCGCGCACCGACAGGTCCATCTCGGAAAAGCGGGTCGGGTTGATGAGCGCGCCGTATTCAGCCTCGTTGGCGAACCCCGGCGGCTCGGAGCCCTGGAAGTAATAGTAGGACGACAGGGTGTAGTTCAGCCGCTGCGTCGATTTGCGGCCGAGCGACAGGTAACTGGCGCCCACTCTGACCCGGGTCAGGGCGTCGGTATCCCGCACCGCGGCCTCGCCGGCCTCGGGATCGATCGGCGGCTCCTTGATCTTCAGGCTGTTGTTGGTGCCGCCCACCCCCACGCCCGCGGTGATGCCCAGCTGCGCCCATGCCGCGGGCGCGCCCAGCAGCAGCAACGACGCCAGCGCAACTCCGGTCGGGACGCGATTTGTTTTGCGGCCCCGCTGCGTTAGCCTCAAGGGGCTGCCATGAGCCAACGCAAGCCGCCTTCCATCGAGGACGTGGCGGTGGCCCGCAAGATCCTGGTCGCCAACGCCGCCACCGTGGCCTTCGTTCCCGTGGTCAGCACCCTGGACACCTGGCCGGTGGTGGTGCGGCTGGCGCGCGCGCTGCACGCCGTGTCGGGCAGCCCGCTGGGGCTGATCCGCGCGCCCCGACCGGGCCGGCGGGACAAGGGGGGCGAACGCTCCGCCGACGCGGCCGATTTCCAGGTGCGGGACATCGACGGCGAGAACGCCCTGTCCGAGGTGGTGCCCGCGCCGGTGCGCAGCTTCCACGAGGCGGCCGCCGACCTGGCCCAGCTGGTCCCGCGCGCCCGCGGCCGCTTCGGCCACCTGCTGATCGATCTCGCCGGCTTCCTGCCCGACGCGCGCGAGGCGCTGGAGGTGCCCGACGCCGTGGTCTCCGCCGCCATCGCCGGCTACACCCGCGAGGCCGAGCTGCGCGCGCTGGTCGAGATTCTGCCCACCTCGCGCCACCTGGGCACGCTCCTGCTGGATCACGTGTGACATGGCCGAGTCGTCCAGCATACCGCAGCTACCCGGACGCGCGCAGCGGCTGCTGCAGCTGGGCGCGGTGATCCTGGCGGCCGGGTACCTGGCAGGCCTTATCGCGGTGGCGGTGTTGCTGCCGGCGGTGGGCGAGCGCTGGTGGGTGACCACCGCGATGCTGTATCTGCCGCGCTTCGGGTTCGGCCTGCCCTTGCCGGTGGTGGTGCTGGCGCTGGCCCTGTTCGGCCCGCGCCGGCTGCTGTGGGCCCTGCCGGTGCCGCTGCTGGTGCTGCTGTTCCCGGTCATGGGGCTGCGGCTGGGCCTGGGCTCGGTGTTCCGGTCGGCCGCCGCCGGACAGCCGTCGCTGCGCGTGCTCAGCTGGAACGTGGGCTCCACCGACGATCCCGAGCCGGTGCTGGAGGTGATCCGCTCGGTGGGCGCGGACGTGGTGCTGATCCAGGAGCTGAGCCCCAGCGTGGAAGCCGGCCTGGCCGAGGCGTTCCCCGGCCACGTCCGCCAGAGCGACGGCCAGTTCGCCATCGTGAGCCGCTACCCGATCGAGGACGTGTACCTGCCCGACAAGCTGGAGATCCCGAACTCGGCGCCGCGGTCGAGCCGGTTCGTGCGCTACCGGCTGAAGACGCCGCTGGGGCCGCTGAACGTGTTCAACGTGCACCCGGTGTCGCCGCGCAACGGCCTGGAGGAGGCGCGCGGCGAGGGGCTGCTGCAGGGCCTGCGGCAGGGGAGGATCGCGCAGAACGAGGGCATCCATCAGATGCAGCTCAACTCGTTTCTGCGGCAGCGTCAGGCCGAGACCTTCACCGCCCTGGCCGCCCAGTCGCCCCTGCCGGTCATCATCGCCGGCGACACCAACCTGCCCGAGGGCAGCTGGATCTTCCGCCGCACGCTCGCGCATTTTCACGACGGCTTCTCGCAGGCCGGGCGCGGCTTCGGGTACACCTACCCCGCCAGCCGGCCCTGGATGCGCATCGACCGCGTGCTCACCGACGGGCGCCTGGCGGTGCGGCGGTTCCGGGTGCTGCCGGAGGCGGGGTCCGACCACCGGGCGGTGGTGGCCGAGATCGGCGCGCGGTAGGCGCTACGGGCGGCGGTGGGGAGATCGGGCCGCGCTGGTCGGCCGGCGGGGGGGCTGGGCGAGACGACCGAAAAATTGCCCTGCCGGACGGCTGGGCGAAGATGGCCGGCGGAGGGCACATGACACGGTCCCGAAAACCCCCGCAGGCCCAACCCCGCGCCACGAACGAAGCGACCCCCGCCGCCAAGGCCAAAGCCGCCCCGCGCCGCCGCCCATCGAAGCCGAAAACGGCCGCCACCCCCGGCACGGGCGCTCGCCCGGCC
>JBKPRZ010000597.1:0-3762 GCA_046734815.1 Myxococcota bacterium
GTGGTGAGGGCGCCCATGCCCCCGCGGGGCGACTGCGCCGGCGCGGTGGCGTGCCCATCCAGCGCCGCCTGCAGCAGCAGCCCGGCGCTGGTCCCGGCCGAGCGCGGGCCGGCGAAGCTGGCGTGGATTCCGCGCGCGGCCAGGGTCGCCCGCAGAAGGTCGCTCTCGAACCATTCGGCCACGAAGTCGGACACCGCCATCGGGCCCCAGCGCAGGGCCCGGTAGGCGTCCTGCCGTCCCAGCCCGCGCAAACGCTTGCCCAGCTTCAGCAGGTTCCACAGGTCCCGCCCGTTCAGCGCGTCGGTGCTGGGCGGGGTCATCGAGGTCAGCGGCGACAGCGCCGCCCCGATGCGGGCCAGGGCGGCGGCGAAGGTGGGGTACGCCTCGGCGTCGCGCGCGCTCAGCCCCTTGAGCCCGGCGGCGGTGCGGCCGGCGTCGTCGTGGATGGCCAGGGCGGGGCCGTCCAGAGCCGGCGCCAGCACCCGCACCTCCGGCGCCAGCCAGCGCAGGCCGTGCCTGTCCAGCTGCAGGTCGGCGGCCAGCCCGGGCCGGAGCGGCCCGGCGGCGTGGGCCAGGGTGGGGCAGCGGAACCCGGGGTGGATCTCCTCGGTCACCGCCCGCCCGCCGATGGTGGCGCGTGCCTCCAGCACCAGCGGGCGCAGGCCGGCGCGGGCCAGGTAGGCGGCGGTCACCAGGCCGTTGTGGCCCGCTCCGATCACGATGAGGTCGCGTGGCGTCGCCATGGTGTCACCGGTACTCGTCCAGGATGCGGACGGCGGCGTTGCGGCCCGAGGCGCCCATGATGCCGCCGCCCGGATGGGTGGCCGCCCCGCACATGTAAAGGTTGCGCACGGGCGTCCGGTATTGGGCCCAGCCCGGCGCCGGTCGCAGGAAGAACAGCTGCTCCAGGGTCAGCTCGCCCTGGAAGATGTTCCCCTCGGACAGGCCGGTCTGGCGCTCGATGTCCAGCGGGGTCAGCACCTGCCGGTGCAGGATGATCTTCTTCAAGTTGGGCGCGTATTCCGACAAGGTGTCGACCACCGTGTCGCCGAAGGCCTCGCGCCGGTCGTCCCAGCTGCCCTCCTTCAGGTCGTAGGGGGCGTATTGCACGAAGCACGACATGACGTGTTTGCCGGGCGGAGCCACCGACGGATCGGTCAGGCTGGGGATCACGATGTCGACGTACGGCCGCCGCGAGAAGCGTCCGTATTTGGCCTCGTCGAAGGCCCGTTCCATGTAATCCACGCTGGGTGAGATCGAGATGGCTCCGCGCAGGTGGGCGCCCGGCCCGGGCATGCAGGTGAAGTCCGGCAGCGCGTCCAGCGCCAGGTTCACCTTGCCCGAGGACCCGCGGTACTTGTAGCGGGCGATGTCCCCGGCGAACTCGTCGGGCAGGTGCTGCAGCCCCACCAGGCGGCCGAAGGTCAGCCGCGGGTCCACGCTGGAGGCCACCACCCTGGCCTGGATCTCGTCGCCGTTCTCCAGCACCACCCCGCGCGCCTGACCGTCTTTCATCAGGATGCGCGCCACCGGCGTGGAGGTGCACACCTCCGCCCCCGCCTCGCGGGCGGCGGCAGCGATGGCGTTGGAGATCGCCCCGGTGCCCCCGCGGGGCAGCCCCCACGAGCGGAAGGCGCCGTCGATCTCGCCCATGTAGTGGTGCAGCAGCACGTAGGCGGTGCCGGGCGAACGCACCCCCTGGAAGGTGCCGATGATCCCCGAGGCCGCCATGGTCGCCTTGAGCACGTCGGTCTCGAACCACTGGTCCAGAAGGTCGACCGCGCTCTTGGTCAGAAGCTGCACCTGGTTGTATTTCGCCTCCGGCGACAGCGCCCCGAAGCGTTTGCCCAGCGCCAGCAGCTGCCGCAGCGAGGAGGGCCGCAGCGAGGTGGGATCGGGCGGGGTCATCCCCAGGATCGGCTTGACGAAGCGGCCCATCTCCACCATCGCCTTGCCGTATTCGTCGTAGGCCTCCGCGTCCAGGCGCGAGTGGCGGGCGATCTCCCGGCGCGTGCGCGCGTGGTCGTTCATGCGCCACAGGTAGTTGCCGTCGGGCATGGGGGTGAAGGTCCCGTCCAGCGGCAAGATCTCCAGCCCGTGCCGGGGCAGATCCAGCTCGCGGATGATCTCCGGCCGCAGCAAGGACACCACGTACGAGAACACCGAGAACTTGAACCCGGGGAACACCTCCTCGGTCACCGCCGCGCCGCCCACCAGGTGCCGGCGCTCGAGCACCAGCACCTTGCGTCCGGCCCGGGCCAGGTAGGCCGCCGCCACCAGCCCGTTGTGGCCCCCGCCCACCACCACCACGTCGTAGCGGCTCTTGTAGCTGGCGCTCATGGCATCGCCTCCGGCGAGGTGCCCACCCGGTCGAGGACCCAGCGGTCGAACGCCACCAGCATCTCCTCGCGGTTCGAGTAGGGGCCGGGACGGTAGCCGCGCGACTGGATCCCCATCTGCGCGAGGTCCGACAGCTCCCAGTCCTGGCGGTTGGTCAGGTCCCAGAACTCGATCGCATCCGATGGGTCGAATCCCTCGCGGGCGATCTCGTCGGGGTGGAACAGCCACTCGCACTCGATGTCGGTGCGGTCGGGCGCGCGCGGGTCGAAGCGGAAGCTGACCACGTAGTCGGGGTGCAGGTTGAGCAACATGTTGGGCAAGATCGCGTAGTAGTAGACGGTGCGCAGCTCGTGCTCCTGCAGGCCGGGCAGGGGGCGGCGCGCGGCCGCGCCGGTGCTCAGGGTGGCCACCCCCTCGCGCAGATCCATGCGCGAGCCCAGGTAGGTGGGCTGGGGCGGCTCGTTTTCACCGCTGAGGTAATGCGACAGCTTCTGCAGCTGCGGGTGCACGATCGGGCAGTGCAGGCATTCATGGTAGTTGGACACGATCAGCTTCCAGTTGGCCCGCAGCTGGTAGGTGCGGCGCTCGACCACGCGCAGGTCGTCGAGCGGGAAGTTGCGAAACCGTTCGTCCAGGCCGGCCAGGTGCTGGGCGAACGGGATCGGCTGCGCCGCCAGATTGACGAACAGGAAGCCTCCCCACTGCGAAAGCGGCACCGCCCCCAGGGGGAAGTCCTCCTCGCGGAAGCCCTGCACCTTGTCCATGTGGGGCGCCTGGGCCAGGGTGCCGTCCAGCCGGTAGGTCCAGGCGTGGTAGTGGCAGCGGATCCGCCCGGGCAGCTGGCCGGCGGCCTGGTTGCACAGGCGGGTGCCCCGGTGCCGGCAGACGTTGTGCAAGGCGCGGATCTGCCCGCGGTCGTCGCGCAGGATGATCAGCTCGGCGTTCCCGATCGAGAACAGGAAATAGTCGCCCGCCGCCGGGATGCGGTCCGCGCGGCCGACGTACAGCCACATGTCCAGGTGGATGCGTTCCAGCTCGCGGCGGTACCAGGCCGGATCGGTGTAGCAGCGCGCGGGGAGGGTCCGGGCGGTCACCTCGGTGGCCGGGCGGTTGTTGGCCGGGATCATGATCGCCCGCTCCGCCGCAGCACCGGCGCGGTCCAGCCCAGGCGCTCCGAGATCGCGTCGGCGGCGGCAGGCAGCTCGCGCGCGATCCGGGCCAGCACCGCCGGCGAGAAGCGCACGCGCGGCCCGCCCACGCTGACCGCGGCGATGACGGTGCCGTCCGCGCCCCGCACCGGCGCCGCCACCGCCACGAACCCCGGCTCCAGCTCCTCGCTGGCGGTGGCGTAGCCGCGGGCGAGCACCCGCTGAAGCTCCCGCCGCAGCACCGCCGGACTGACGATGGTGCGCGGGGTGTGGG
>JBKPRZ010000598.1:0-12424 GCA_046734815.1 Myxococcota bacterium
GAAGGGGACGGTGATCGCGTGGCCGCCGTCGCGGGCGGCCTTCTCGACCGCCGCGCACCCGGCCAGGACGATCAGGTCGGCCAGCGAGATCTTCTTGCCGCCGGACTGGGCGGCGTTGAAGGCCTGCTGGACCTTCTCCAGCGCGCGCAGAACCTCGGCGAGCCGGGGCGGCTCGTTGACCGGCCAGTCCTTCTGCGGAGCCAGGCGGATGCGGGCGCCGTTGGCGCCGCCGCGCTTGTCGGTGCCCCGGAAGGAGGCGGCGGATCGCCAGGCGACCGAGACCAGCTGGGAGACCGGGACCCCGCCGGCGAGGATCTGTTTCTTGAGCGCGGCGATGTCCTCCGGGCCGACCAGCGGGTGATCGACGGGGGGAACCGGATCCTGCCACAGCTGCGGCGGTGCCACCCATGGCCCCAGGTAGCGCGAGACCGGGCCCATGTCGCGGTGGAGCAGCTTGTACCAGGCCCGGGCGAAGGCGTCGGCGAGCTGGTCGGGATTGGCGTGGAACCGCCGCGAGATCTTCTCGTAGGCGGGGTCCAAGCGCAGGGCAAGGTCGGTGGTCAACATCATGGGGGGGTGCCGCCTGGCCGGGTCGTGCGCGTCGGGGACGGCGTCGGCGCTGGCGCCGTTCTTCGGTCGCCACTGCTTGGCGCCGGCGGGGCTGGTGGTGAGCTCCCACTCGTGGCCGAAGAGGGTCTGGAAGAAGCTGCCGTCCCATCTGGTCGGCGTGGGCGTCCAGGCCCCCTCCAGGCCGCTGGTGATGGCGTCCTTGCCCTTGCCGGTGCCGTGGGCGCTCTTCCAGCCCAGGCCCTGCTGGTGAATCGGACAGCCCTCGGGCTCCGGGCCGACCAGCTTTGGGTCGCCGGCGCCGTGGGTCTTGCCGAAGGTGTGCCCGCCGGCGATGAGGGCCACGGTCTCCTCGTCGTCCATGGCCATGCGCCCGAAGGTCTCGCGGATGTCGCGGGCGGCGGCCAGCGGATCGGGGTTGCCGTTGGGGCCCTCCGGGTTGACGTAGATGAGACCCATCTGCACGGCCCCGAAAGGACCGGCCAGCTCGCGGTCCCCGCTGTAGCGCTCGTCGCCCAGCCAGGTATCCTCGGATCCCCAGAAGATCTCGGTCGGCTCCCAGACGTCCGGGCGGCCGAAGCCGAACCCGAACGTCTTGAAGCCCATCGACTCGAGAGCGACGTTGCCCGCGAAGACCAGCAGATCGGCCCAGGAGACCTTCTGGCCGTATTTCCGCTTGACCGGCCAGAGCAGCCGGCGCGCCTTGTCGAGGTTGGCGTTGTCCGGCCAGCTGTTGAGCGGGGCCAGACGTTGCAGACCTTCGCCGCCGCCGCCCCGGCCATCCTCGATGCGGTACGTCCCGGCGGCGTGCCAGCTCATGCGAATGAACAGCGGGCCGTAGTGCCCGTAATCGGCGGGCCACCACGGCTGCGAGGCGGTCATCAGGGCCAGGACATCCTTCTTCAGCGCCTCCACGTCCAGCGACGCGAACGCCTTGGCGTAGTCGAAGCCGTCGCCCATCGGGTTGCCCCGCGGCGGGTGCTGGTGAAGCACCTGCAGGTCCAGCTGGTTCGGCCACCAGTCCCGGTTGGTTCTCGGCCGGTGGGTCTTCGGCGTCGGCGACGGGATCGCCGGGTTCTCGGATTCGCTGCGGCTCTTGCTCATGTTCGCTCGCGCTCCTCTGGGTGCTGCTATCTCTCCTACGATGGCCCCGCCAGCCGGTTGCGCACGTTTTTTTCCGGAGACGGGTCGGAAGGACACGTGCACCGGCCGCTCAGGGTCGATGTGTAAGGCCAGCGCTCGACGGCCGGCCGCCGCTACCGCTCACGATCAGCGCGACCGGTAGCTGCGCGACATCTGCGTGCGGGGGTTGTAGATGGTGAAGCTCCCGTCGGGCTGGACGGTGGCGCGCAGCCAGTTGCTGGTGTCACCCAGATTGGCGATGTTCGCGTCCTCGGTGTTGTTCGCCCCGCCGGCGAGGGAGCGGTGGAGTTGCCACATCCCCTGCAGGCCGGGGCTGCGTCCGAGCACACCGAGGGCGGCGCTGTCGCCACCCTTGTTCGCCCCGTTGTTGACGACGATGGCCAGCGGGGCGAGCGCGTGTACCAGCTGCGGTGGGTTCGATTCGGCCGAGCCGTGCTGGCTGGCCTGGAAGATCTCGATCTCGCCCAGGCGGTTCAGCGGGCAGGCCAGGCGGTGCTCGACCCCCCAGGTGAGGTCGCCCAGGGCGACGAACTGGAAGCTGCCGAACCTGACGTGAAAGCCGAGGCTCTGGGGGTCCTCGTCGTCGACGTCGGTCTTGATCTGGGCGCCCTGGCACAGCGGGTTCTCCCGTGCGGCGGGCAAGGCCTCGGTGACCTGGCCGGCGGCGCTGGCGACGGTGATCTCCACCTCGCCGAGGGTGAGCTTCTGGCCGGCCTTCATGCTGGTGCGCTTGCCCCGGGCCGCAGCGGCTCCGTAGCCGAAATCGTTGCCCTCGACGTTCATGCCGTGGTCGAGGAAGTTGGTGATCGGAATGGCGCGCGCGAGGGACGTGATGCCGCTCAGGTGATCGACGTGAAAGTGGCTGGCAGCGAAGTAATCGATCCGCTGGCTCCCGGCCTCGGTGAGCACCGGCGCGATCCGGGTGGCGCCTCCCCGGGGCTCGGACCACCCGGCGTCGTGCAGGAAGGTCTGGCCATCGGGCGCGACCAGCAGGGTAGCGGCGCCGCCTTCCACGTCTATCCAGTAGATGTGCATCGGTCTGGCTGCAACCGGAGGAAGCGGCTGCGGCGTGGGTGGTGGCGTGGTCGGCGGAGGTGCGGGTGGATTGGTGGGCGTCGGCGGTGCGGGCGAAGGCGTCGGTGGCGACGGCGGCGCCGGCTGGGTCGGGCTGCCGCCGCCGGGCGACATCGAAGAGCCGGGCGGGCTGGAAGGCGCCGCCGGCGGTGTCGGCGCGCCGGGCGCGGCCGGGTCGACCTTGCCGCCAGCACAGCCGACGGCCAGGGCGACGAGCACGAGAGGAAGGCGAGGGCGGAGGCACATGCGGGGCTCCTGTCGGATGTTGCAGGAGCCTCCGTCAAGCTACTGTGGAAACGATTTCATCACAACCGCTGAGCCACGCCCGACCCTCGCTCGCTCCGCATCGACGCGTGTCTCGATCCCGGTGATCCACTGGCCGCGGGCCTCCAGGAAGGCCGCGACGTCGGCCTGCTGGGCATCGAGCTGCACACGCGCCGACGCAATCGACTGAACGGCCCGATCGTGCGCGCCGACGGCCGGGGTATCACGGTCACGGTGGCGCAGAGCCGGGCTGCTTTTCCTCGACTTTCGAGCGGGCGACCTGCTGCACCTCACCGGCCAGACGGAGATTCTCTGGGAGAGGCCCGAGCTCGGCGGATTCCCGGCGCCCAGCGACTGGTGCGGTTCCAGATCGAGAGGGTCGCCCACCGGCCGGGGCCGCGTCGACCGTCGATCCATTCTCTGACGTCGGTGGGGATGTCTCGTATGCTTCGAGACCGTGAAGCGTCTCTCGACCGCGCTGCTCGCGTCGCTGCTGCTGCTCTGCTCTGGATGTTCTTCCCCGGTGCGCCCGGCCCATGCCCAGGCCGCCGCGCCCGCGGCGGGCGGCGGGCGGCTGTTCGCGCTGCTGATCAATGGGGGCGGCAGTGCGGCCCAGAACTACCAATCCCACCTTCTGCACCTGCGCGCGCTGCTGGACTTGCTGGCGCAGCGGGGCGTTCCCCGGGAGCGGATCAGCATCCTGGCCAGCGACGGACCCGACAACGCCGCCGACCTGGCGGTGCGGGCCAAGGAGACCGGATCGGATCTCTGGCTGCTGGAGGGAACCGAGCTCCAGCCGCTGCTGCGGCAGCCGGTGGTCCTGCGCAATAGCGAGCTCCCGGGCTGGCCGACCGCGCCCGCCACCAACAAGGCCCTGCGCAGCTGGTTCAGCGCGGCCCGGGAGAAGCTTCGCCCGGGCGACACCCTGCTCCTCTATGTCACCGACCACGGGACGCGGGGAAGCAGAGATCCGAAGAACAACGAGATCACCCTGTGGGGCCCGAACGAGTCGCTCACCGTCGACCAGCTGGGCAAGCTGCTGGCGACCCTGGACCCCGGTGTGCAGGTGGTCTCGCTGATGTCCCAGTGTTTTTCGGGTGGCTTCGCCCGCCTGCAAGAGCAGCGGCCGGCGCCCGGATTTTGCGGGTTCTTCTCCTCCACCGCCGACCGCCCGGCCTACGGTTGTTACCCGGAGAACTTCGACAAGAACAACGTGGGGCACTCGTTCCACTTCTTCGAGGCGCTGGGCGGCGAGGCTTCCTTCGGCGACGCCCACCGCCAGGTGCTCACCAGCGATCAGACGCCCGACGTGCCGCTGGCCACCTCCGAGGTCTTCCTGCAGGAGCTGCTGACCCGCGCGGCGGCGGCGGCCGGGCGGCCCTTGACCGCCTTCGCCGACCAGCTGCTGGCCGAGGCCTGGAAGGACGGAAAGACCTGGGAGCCGGACATCCGGCTGCTCGATCGCATCGGGCAGCGGTTCGGGATCTGGAGCCCCCGTTCACTGGCCGAGCTCGAGCGGCTGGCCGGAAGCCTGCCCGCCTTCGACAGGACGGTGCAGGCACACAAGGACGCCTGGGCCGCCGCACTCGGTGACCTGAACGTCGGGCGTCTGATGCGCCTGCGCGAGCGCGATCCCGCCTGGACGGACAGCCTGTCCCCCACCGCGGTCTCGGCGCTGGGGGAGGCCGACCGCCAGGCGCTGGCCAGGCGGTTGCTGCCGGTCCTGGCCGGGATGGACCGGGATCCCGGTCGCCTGCGCACCATCCACGAGCGCAGCGAGCTCACCGCCGCGCTGGCCTACCGGCTGGAGGTGCGGCAGGCGGTGGTCCTGCGTATCCGCACGCGGTTGCTGTCGGTGGCGGCGCGGCTGTACCTGGCCCGTCAGGGCCGCGAGGCGGACCGCCGGCGCTTCGCCGATCTGGTCGCCTGTGAAGGTCTGCGCCTCCCCGCCCCGGCCAGGCCCGCCCCCCCGCCCCCCGGTGCCCCGCCGTCGGTGTTTCCGCCCTTCCAGGAGGACCTCGAACTGGCCCAGCGGGTGTTGCCGGCGTGGATGGGGATAAAGTTCGATGCCATCCCCGCGCCGGCGCGGCGCCGGTACCAGCTGCCCGCCGGGGCCGCTCTGGTGAACCAGGTCTACCCCACCTCGCCGGCGGAGGCGGCGGGCCTTCGCCCGGGCGACATCGTGATCGGTCCTCCCGGGCACCCGTTCACCGAGCACAACGAGGTGCGGGTCTGGACCTTCCTGTCGACGCCGGGCAAGGCGCAGCCGCTGCAGCTGCTGCGCGGGAACGAGCGGCTGGAGGTCAAGCTGGTCCCGGGCAAGTTTCCAGGAGAGCTGCCGCAGCTGCCCGCTCCGCCCAGACCGTCCACGCCAGCTCCGGCGGTGTCGCTGGAGCCATACCGGGGCAAGTTGCCCGGGGATCTCGACGGGCGGACGCCGCACCTGCTGTTTTTCTGGGCCACGTTCTGCGGCCCCTGCAAGCAATCGTTGCCCGAGGTGCTGGCCTTCGCGCGTGCGCGCAAGATCCCGGTCATCGCGGTCTCCGACGAGCCGACCGAGACCCTGGACCAGTTCTTCGCCGGCTGGAAGCAGCCGTTCCCCGAGATCGTGGCCCACGACGAGCTCCGCCGCACCAACATCGCTTACGGCACCAGCGGCGTTCCCACCTTCGTCTATGTCGACGGCGGCCTCATCCGCAGCCACGTGACCGGCTACGACCGCGGCCACGGCATCGGCGTGCCCGGCTGGAAGTACCGACCCTGAGTCCGGCGCGCCCTCGGGCTCAGGGGCGGGAGGGTGGCCCGGACGGGCAGGGGATGGGGTGGTCGGCGACCGCCACGTCGTCGATCCACAGCTCGACGCCCTGGCCGTGGTACGACTCCCAGCCGATGTGGAGCGTGTCGACCGGGTTCGGCCACTTCCAGCATTGTCGCTCCGGGCCCTGGGCGGTGTCGTCGGCCGACTTCTCGTCGACCCATTCGTGAATGTCCTGCTTCGGGCCGTCGAAGCGCCACTGATAGCAGGTCCACCGCTTCTCCGGGAAGTCGACCGTCTTCGACGGGCGGCTGCAGTCCCCCGGTTCGTAGTTGATGAAGACCTTGCCGTTCTCCGCGCCGGTGTTCAGCTGGTAGCTGTCGCCGCCCGCCAGCGGGCCGGTGCCGCGCACGATCTCGAAGTGCGAGAACTGGCCCGACGGATTCTTGGTGATGTAATACATCAGCCGGCCGTAAACGACGTTGCCGGCGACAGGTAGCACCGGCTGGCGTAGCTCGAGGAACATGGCGGCTGGCGCTCCCGGGTGGGTCAGCCGGATCGAGTGCGACCCGCTGAACGCCTTGCTGTCGTCGAGCGCGAGCGTCCCGCGGTTCTCGAGGTGGACCATCCAGGGACCACCCGGGCGGCCGCCGACGGTTCCGCCCTCGAAGTCCTCGCAGAAGCTCGCTGGGCAGGCGGCCGGCGGCGGCCCATCCCCGGGGAGCGCCTGGGCGTCCACGGGAGCATCGGTCGCGGCCGGCGCGGAATCGACGGGAGCCGATCGGGAATCGGCGTCCGCGGGAGCCCCGCCGCCGGAGCCTCCCGCGCCGCCGGACGACGGTGATCCACCGCCGGTGCCGGATGCTCCGCCCGAGCCCGCAGGAACGGATCCCCCCATGCCACCCGAGCTTGCCGGGCTTGCCGGTCCGGGAGGCGGCATCGCCGGGCTGCAGGCGACGAAGATGAGGGCCAGGGCGAGCGGGGAACGGATGCCTCTACATCCCGCAAACGATGCCACGGCGTCCAGAACATTTTCATTTCCGGACGCGCAGCGGTGCGAGGGACGTGATCGGTCAGCCCCGTCGGCCTAGCGGGTGCTGACCGCGGGGCCCGATGCCGCAGCCGCCGCCTTCGCGTTCTCGAACACCTTGGGCACGATGATCGTGCGGCGCTGGCCATCGGGGCCGTAGAACTCCTTCCAGCTGCCGGTGACGCCGTCGACGATCAGTCCGACCGGCCCGGTCACGAACAGGTCGAGCACGAACCAGTGCCACATCACGCCGGTGGTCAGGTTGACCTGCGCCTCGCGGCCGCTCGGCAGGCGGAGCGTGAGCTGCCGGTCCTTGAGGCCCTGGAGGGTGACGCCGTAGGTGTAAAACGTCGTCTGCGTGTTGTTGACCTCGTCCTTGAAGGACTCGCCGAAGGTGTAAGCCTCCTTGTCCTCGGTCACGGTGAGGTCCAGCTTCTGGCCATCGGCGAGGACCTCCATCCCTCTGGGAGCACCCTTGAAGTACAGCTCCCCTTTGTCGCCTTTGAACATCGTCGCGCATCCCGACAGGGACGTGGCGACCAGGATGGTGGTGAGTGCGGCCTGGACCTTTTGATTCATCGTCGTCGTAGCCCTCCGGGTATCTACGCTCGTCATGTACAACACGTTCTTGAGCGATCGGCCGGAGGTTGATCGACCGATGAGCGCGCGCAAAAATCGCGCGAGAATTCTGCGCTTCACGGCAGCGCGGGTGTGGATCGTTGCTGGGCCCGGTCACGCCAGACTTGCGTCTGCGGTTGCGGGCGCGACTGAACAACCCCAGGTTCGCTTCCAGGAGGTCACGAACAATGCGCAGCAAGAAGCGAGGTTCATCCAAACGCTACGGCGGGGCGGCCAAGAAGACCGTGGCCAGCGCGATGAGGCGGCGAAAGAAGGGGACTCTGAAATCGGGCAAGGGCCGCCACCCGAAGGTGAAGAGCCGCAAGCAGGCGATCGCTATCGGCCTGTCGGAGGCGCGCAAGAAGGGCGCCAAGGTGCCACGCAAGCGGAGTTGATGGTCAGTCGTTGCGGTGAGGTCGTTGATTGCGGCGGGGGGCGGTGTGGAAGGCCAGATCGAGGAACGTGGTTCGGCGACCCCGCAGCATGGCGCCCACGCATCGAAGTGCGCAGCGGGCGCCGAACTCGCGCCAGATGAGGCCAAGATGGCTGGCCACCTGCCGATTGCCGATGACGCCGAGCATTTTCAACTTCCTCCTCATCCATACGACGAGGGAACCGGCCCGGATCGACAATCGCGCAGCGTTTTTCCGGGTCGGACCTGGCCTCTGCCCGTGCGCGCGCGCCCAGTCCGAACCGCCTTTGCCGAGCAAGGCGGGTGATCAGGTGATGTGGAGCCACCCCCGACCGTGCGTCCGGGCGTCTGGCGACGACCGGACGCACGCGCGGTGGGTGGCTCTGACCCGGGATCAGAACTCGCCGCCCAGGCCCAGACTCACGCCCCAGGTGCTCATGTCGGCCGAGCCGAACAGCTCGTCGTCGAAGGCCTGGCGGTAGGTGCCGCGGGCCTCGGCCAGGAAGCCGCGGTAGCCGACGTTGATGCCCACGCCCATGGGGATGGTGAACTGGTGGTCGGTCCCGGTGGTCAGGACCCCGCGGCTCGGGCCTTCGTTGACCAGGCCGTAGCGAGTCCAGCCGCCGCCGCCAAAGGCAAACGGTGCGATCAGCGCCGAGTGCAACGGCACCGGCCAGCCGAGCCGGAGGGCGGCGTCGAAGCTGGTCGACAACAGGTAATCGTCGCTGATCGTGCCGGCCAGCGTGTTGATGCCGCCCACGTAGCCGATCTCACCGCCGATCACGCTGCGGGTTCCACCTATCCACTTGAGACCCCAGGCTCCGACCGGCCCGGTCTCGTCGCGGCTGACATCGCCCGTGAAGTTGCCGAATCCGCCGCCCACCATGACCCCGTTGCCAACCCGCGACGGTGGCCGCCAGGCGGCGGGGTCCGCCGGCTCCCGGATCACCTGCTGCGCTCCGGCCAGGCCTGGCAGGGCGGTCCACGCCACCACACTCAGCGCCACACCCAGGAAAACCTTCGAGTACCTCTTCGTCATGGTCCACCGCCTCCCTTCGCTGATTCGCGACTCCTTCAAACGTGCGGCGCCGGACGGAGAGTTCAAATCCGCAAGTTTCGGCTTTCGCTCGCGGAGCGGTCGGGTTTTCACTGCGAGCGACCCCGGCTGGCCCCCGGCGCCGTCTACGGATGGCCCGAGGCCAGCGCTTGCTCCACCAGCTGCAGTACCTGCGCGCTGTTCTTGACCAGCTGCGGATCGAAGGTCGTGCGGGCCCTGTCGCGCGCGAGATCGAGGGTGCTGGTCCCGGCGGTCGTCTTCATGGCGATGCTGGCGCCGGCGGCGAGCAGCTGCTTCACGGCCGAGACGTCGACGCGGCCGATGGCGTCCATGAGCGCGGTGTTGCCGTCCTTGTCCTGCCGGTCCAGTTGAGGGCCAGGTCTCGCCTGAAGCAGGGCGTGAACGGCACCGGAGTTGCCGTTGGCCGCGGCTTCCATCAGCGCGGTCCGCTTGTCGGCGTCGGCGGCATTCACGTTCACGCCTCGCTGCAGAAGACCGGCGATCACGTTGGCGCTGCCGACCCGGGCCGCGTCCAGCAGGGCGGTGCGTCCACGGGGGTCCGGCAGGTCCACCTTGACGTCGCGGTTGCCGATCAGCGCCAGCGCCGCGTCTTCGTGTCCACCCGCGGTCGCGATCGTCAGGGCGGTGCGACCATGGCTGTCCTGGGCATTCAGCAGCCGATCCCGATCGGCAGGAGGCAGCTTCGCCGCCGCCGCGAGCAGAAGCTGCATCGTCCTGGGATCGCCGTTGCGCGCAGCCGCCATGAGCACCGTGGTGCCGCTCGCGTTCCGCAGCAGCGAGGCGCCCTGTTTCAGCAGCGCCGCCACCGAGTCGGCGTGACCGTTCTGCGCCGCCTCGAACAGCGCGGTCTGGCCGGGCATGTCCTGGAAATCCAGGATCCGGGGCTTGGCCCCCGCGGCCAGGACCTCGACCATCTTCGCGTCGCCGCGCGCGGCGGCCTCCATCAGCGGCGTCCGGCCGAACTCCGCGGGCAGCTCGGCCGCCGAGCGCTCGGCCGTGTGCAGGGCCTTCACCACGTCGAGGTGACCGTTCCTGGCGGCCAGGAAGACGGCGGTTCGAAATTGCGAATCCTGCCGTTTCAGCTGCGCGCAGCTGTCGAGCAGAAGGCGCACCACGGGCATCTGTCCGGCCTCGGCCGCCCGCATGAGCGGTGTCATGCCGTTCTGGCTGTCCTTGCCCTCGAGGTCGACGCCCTGGGCGAGCAGGCTCTTGCAGCGCCCCACGTCCCCTCTGGCCGCGGCGTCGGCGAGATCGTCGACGTCCTTCTGGGTCGTCTGCGGCGAGACGGGACGGGACACGCCTGCGCGGTGATCGATCTGACAGGCGACCGCCCGGGGCAGCTCCTCGTGCTCGGAGGGGCGACCATCGGCCGCTCGTCGCCGGCGCTCGGCCTCGGCGGCCGCCCCGGCGGCATCGAAACGAAGCAGCGGGCCCCCGGGCGTGTCGACGCCGTCGCCTCCATTCGACACGGTCTCGCTGCTCTCCGGTGAGCTCGCCGCCGAGGTCGCACCGTCGATCGCTCCCGGGACCTCCTTTGACACCTGACTCGTGACGCGCATGGCACCCCTCCCTTTTCCTGTTCGGAACCGGGGGAACCCGGACGTCACCAGGCACGCCGTGGTCGCCCCCTTCCCGATCAGCGGAAACCGCCCGCCGAACCCGACACGTCGCCGAGCGGACCGCGAACCCGGCCGGGCCGGCGTCGCCCGTTTCTTTCGGATGGTGCAAGAATGGGCGGCCATGGCGGCCGGCCACCTCATCGGGCTGATGCTCCTCGTCGATGCGGCGCCGAGGGGGCCGGCTTCGCTGGTGGTCAACACCGGGCCCGACGTGACGGCGCCCTGCCCGGCGGGGAGCATGCTGGCTTCGACCTTGAAACGGCGGCTGCCGGCGATCCGGGTGGCGACGGACGCGTCCCTCGCGGAGGGCGATCTGGCGGTCTCGGTCGATGCGCGCGGCGACGGCTGGCGGCTGCGGGTGGAGGGCGCGGACGGTGAGGCGATGCTGGCGCGCGACCTGCGCCCGGGCGAGCCCAGCTGCGCGGCGGTGGCGGAGACGGCCACCTTAATCCTCGACCGCTTCCTCACGGCCATCTCCTGGCGGGGCGCGGATCCGCGTCTGGAGGCCGACTCGCTGGCCGGCGGACGGCGGCCAGGCGGCCTCGACGGCCTCAGTCTGGGGGCTGGCCTGGGCGCCTGGACGGAGGTCCCCTGGCAGGTGGATCCGGCGCTGGCCGTCGATCTGTCCGCGCGGTTGGGGCGGGTGCTGATCGGATTCTGGGGGGCGGTGCCGGCGTCGGAGCGCCAGGTGGTGCGGGTCGGTGACGACGACCGCGGCAGGTTGCGGGTCAACCGCGCGGGCCTGGGGACCTCGATCGGGGGGTGCCGCGGCGGCGGCGGCCGCCGCCTGCAGCTGTGCGCAGGGCTGCAGGCGGGAGTGGGGGTGCTGGCGGGGCGCGCCGACGGGACCCTGTTCGAGACGCGTGGGGCCCGCAGCGTGGTGCCGACGGCGGGGGTCTTTGGCCGGGTGCTCTGGCCGTTGTGGTGGGGCCTGGAGCTGGATGCGGACGGCGCGGCGCTGGCGGCGCTGGGCAGGGCGCAGGTGGGCGTGGAGGGAACAGGCGCGGTCCGACGCTGGCCCCGGGTCCAGGGCCTGTTCTCGCTGCGGCTGGCCTGGCGGATCTGGTGAAGGGGGCGATATTTTTTCTGAAGCTTCACCTGGCCCCACGCAATCCACGGACATCCGCGGACGGGATTCGACCATGGCCGAGCGCTGGGCGCAGGCCGGCAGGGAAGCCGACGTTCTGGCGCGCTGCCGGCAGGGAGACGCGTCTGCCTGGCGCGACCTGTACGCGGCGCATTTCGAGTTCGTCTACCGGACGGCCTGGCGCCTGGGCGCGGACGCAGCGGAAGTGGAGGACATCTGTCAGGAGGTTTTCGTGGTTGCCTTTCGCAAGCTCTCCTCGTTCGTCGAGGGGCGCTTTTCAACCTGGCTTTACCGGGTGGTGGCCAACCTGGTCGCCTACCGACACCGCCAGCGCCGGTTTCGCGAGGCGCTCCGCCGGCTGTGGCGGCGTGAGCCGCAGGTCGAGGCCGAGCTGGTGAGGCCGGACCGGGCCGTCGAGGTGATGCAGGACAAGGTCGTGGTGGACGCGGTCCTGCGGCGGATGAGCGCCCCCAAACGTGAGGTGCTGGTCCTGTTCGAGCTGGAGGGCATGACCGGCGAGCAGATCGCCGAGCTGTGTGGCTGCAAGCTGCAGACGGTCTGGTCGCGGTTGCACTACGCGCGCCAGGATTTCAGTCGGATCCTGCGCAAGATGGGGTACACGCGCTGATGCGATCACCACCGCCAGCCGACCAGCGGCGCCTCCTCGACGGCGGGGGCGAGGCGCCAGCGGATCCGGTGATGCGGCGGCTGCTGGCTGCGGGCGCCCGGCCGGTGTCGGTTCCTGTCTCTTATACACATCTGACGCTGCCGACGATG
>JBKPRZ010000599.1:0-6500 GCA_046734815.1 Myxococcota bacterium
ATGATGGACATCAAGGTCACCCGCAACGAGCCCGACTTCGTCAACACCGGCGCGCGCGGCGATCCAACCATCCTCAAGAAGGAGGCCACCACCGTGATGCTGGTGCGTGACGGCGACACCGCGGTCATCGGTGGCATCTACCAGCGCAACTCCGGCCTGAACTACGCCAAGGTCCCCTTCCTGGCGGACATCCCCGTGCTCGGCGCGCTCTTCCGCAACCGCCGGGAGAACGACGACCGGACCGAGTTCCTGGTCTTCATCACCCCGCGGATCGCGAACCGCACCCGTGCGCTCGGAAACTGACCACCCCGGTCGAGGGCCCATCGTGATCATCGGTTTCATGGGAACCGGCAAGACCACCGTCGGACGGCTGCTGGCCGAACGGCTGGGCCGGCGTTTCGTCGACCTGGACGACGCCATCGGCGCGCGGGCGGGCCGCTCGATCGCCGACATCTTCCGCGAGGGCGGCGAGGTGGCCTTCCGCAAGCTGGAGCTGGAGGCTCTGCGCCAGGCCCTGGCCGAGCCGGAGGTGGTGCTGGCCACCGGCGGCGGCGCTGCCTGCCGCGAGCCGAACCTGTCGATGATGCTCGCCGCGGCCAAGGTGGTGGCGCTGTCCGCTCCACCGGAGGAGATCCTGCGCCGGACCGGCCGCCGGTCGGGTCGTCCGCTGCTCGACGGCGCGGCCGACCCGCTGGCGGCGGCCCGCGATCTGCTGGAGGAGCGGGAGCCGTTCTATGCCCGGGCCCACATCCGGGTGGATACCGTGAACAAGCGGCCCGAGGAGGTCATGGCCGAGGTGCTGGTCGCGCTGAGGAAAGAGGGGGAGTCATGAAGAGGGTAGCGCTGGTAGCGAAGTCCGTGGCCCTGACCACCGCCGTGCTGGGCCTGGCCGGCTGCACCGACGCCAACGAGGGGCTGGTCGTGTTGCAGGCCCAGGTGCCCGACGAGAACTGCGCGGTGGCGGACAAGGCGGAGGACACCACCCGGCTGGAATCGGGCATCCTCGACGTGGCCCTCGACCAGCTGTATTCGTACAAGCTCTTCCCGCTGGTCTCCAACCGGCTGCTGCCGGTGGGCGGCGAGGGCGACATCGAGCCCAACCGGGTGCAGGTCACCGGTGCGCAGATCAAGATCGTGCCACCCACCGGGGTGTCGATCCCGTTCCGCGACGAATGTGCGGCCGAGTTCGATCACCCCAGCCAGGCCTCCGTCCCGCCGGGCACCGAGCGCGCGATCCGCATCGAGGCGCTGCGCTCGTGCCACAGCGCCCTGATCCGCGATCTGTTCATGCGGGGCGCGCTGAACCCCGACGTGGCCGAGAGCGTGTACCTGCGGGTGGTCGTGCGGATCAAGGGCCGCCACGGGGGAACCGAGATCCTGTCGGCGCCCTTCGAGTTCCCCATCCGGGTCTGCTACGGCTGCCTGCAGACCGGGTTCGGCGGGACCTTCTCGCTGTTCAACTTCCCCAAGACCCCCAACTGCAACGTCCTCGAAGAGAACCCTTACACCGGCAACGCCTGTGGGCCGGCCCAGGACTTCGGGCCGATCCTCTGCTGCGCGCGCGATGCCACCGGCGAGGTCCTGCAGTGCCCGGGCGTGCCGGCCAAGCCGCCCACGACCACCAAGTAGCCTTGACACCGTCGAGGAGCGGGGTCTAGATCGAGCCTGGGATGTTCCGAGACAGCCTGCAGAAGCTGGTCGAGCGGGTGGACGGCGGCGTGGCCGGCATCCTGATGGGTTTCGACGGGATCTCCGTCGAGGCCTACACGCGACCCAACGAGCCCGGGACCGATATCCAGACGGTCGGTATGGAGCTGGCCCACGTCATCGGACAGGTGCGCCGGGCGGCCGAGCTGCTGGAGGTGGGACGGCTCTCGGAGGTCACCGTACGCGCCGACCGGATGGTGGTACTGGTCCGGGCGCTCAACGAGGAGTACTTCCTGGCCTTCGCCTTGCGCCCGGCGGGCAACTTCGGTAAAGCGCGCTACGTGCTGCGGATGCTCGCCCCCAAGATCCAGGCCGAGTTGTGACGGCCGCCGGCCCCAAGCAGAAGACCAGGGGGGGCAACGGCGGGCGAGGGCAGAAGAGGGGACAGAGGACCGGGAGCGGTGGTGCGCGCGTGCTGGTGCTCCACGGACCCAACCTGAACCTGCTGGGCACGCGCGAGCCCGACGTCTACGGCCGGGTCACTTTGCGCGACATCGACCAGGACCTGCGCGACGCCGGGCGCAAACTGGGCCTGGCGGTCGACACCTTCCAGTCCAACCACGAAGGCGCGCTGATCGACCGCATCCAGGCGGCGCGCGCCGGATACGGAGCCATCGTCATCAACCCGGGCGGTTACACGCACACCAGCGTGGCCCTGCGCGACGCTCTGGCGGCGGTGGGCCTTCCGGTGATAGAGGTTCACCTCAGCAACGTGGCCGCCCGCGAGAAATTCCGACACCGTTCCCTGATCGCTCCCATCGCGGTCGGGCAGATCGCGGGTCTGGGCGCGATCGGTTACCGCCTGGCGCTCGAGGCGGCCGCGCACCTGCTGCAAGGGCCCCGACCCAGGACGACGACCAGGACGAGGACGAGGAAAGGAAGCGCTCCCTGATGATCAAGCGAAAGCCCGCCGACGCATCGACTCGGCGGGGAGACGCCGGTTCCGCGCAGACGCCCCGGCTCGAGACGGTACGCGAGCTGGCCCGCATCGCGGCGGAGTTCGAGCTGGAGGAGATCGAGTTCGATCCCGACGGGCGCATCCGCATCTCCCGGCGCAACCAGACGCCGGCCGCGCCGGTGTACAGCGCGCCCAGCTTGCCGGCGCCGCCGCTGGCCGTGTTGCCGGCCCCGGGCGCTGCTGGCTCCGGGTCCTCGCCGTCGGCGGCCGAAGCGGGCGCGCTGTTCATCACCTCGCCGTTCGTGGGGACGTTCTACCGATCGCCCTCGCCGGAGGCGGCGGTGTTCACTGACGTGGGACAGGACGTGCGCAAGGGTCAGGTGGTCTGCATCATCGAAGCGATGAAGCTGATGAACGAGATCGAATCCGAGGTGGACGGCAAGGTCAGCGACGTCCTGGTGAAGAACGGCGAGCACGTGGAATACGGCCAGCCGCTGTTCCGGATCGCCAAGGCCTGAGCCGAGCCGGACGTGTTCAAGAAGGTCCTCATCGCCAACCGGGGCGAGATCGCCCTGCGGGTCATCCGGACCTGCCGGGAGATGGGCGCCCGTTCGGTGGCGGTCCACTCCACCGCCGACGCCGATGCCCTGCACGTGCGCTTTGCCGACGAGAAGGTCTGCATCGGCCCGCCTCAGGCCCGGGCCAGCTACCTGAACGTGGCGGCGCTGATCAGCGCGGCCGAGGTCACCGGCGCCGACGCCGTCCACCCCGGCTACGGCTTTCTGTCCGAGAACGCCGAGTTCGCCGAGGTGGTGGAAAAATGCGGGCTCACCTGGATCGGGCCGCAGGCCAGGGTGATGCGCACCATGGGCGACAAGGTGTCCGCGCGCGCCGCCATGTCGGCGGCGGGCGTGCCGATCCTGCCGGGCACCGGCGCGATCGAGACCGAGCGTGAGGCCATGGAGGCGGTCGAGCGGATCGGCCTGCCGGTGATCATCAAGGCCGCCGGCGGCGGTGGCGGGCGGGGGATGAAGATCGTCGAGGACCGCAGCCGCCTGTTCGCCCAGCTGCAGGCGGCGCGGGCGGAGGCGCGGGCCGGATTCTCGAACCCGACCGTCTACATGGAGCGGTACATCGGCCGCCCCCGGCACATCGAGGTGCAGGTGCTGGGCGACGGGCGCACCGCCATCTCCCTGGGCGAACGGGAGTGCTCGATCCAGCGCCGCCACCAGAAGCTGGTCGAGGAAGCGCCCTCGGTGGCTCTGGACGACGCCCGCCGGGAGGAGCTGCTGCGCCTGGCCCGCACCGCCACCCAGTCGCTGGGCTACCGGACCGTGGGCACCCTGGAGTTCCTGCTGGACGAGGACCGGCGCTTTTACTTCATGGAGATGAACACACGGATCCAGGTCGAGCACACCGTCACCGAGGAGGTGTTCGGGGTGGACCTGGTGCGCGAGCAGATGCGACTGGCCGCCGGCGAATCACTCCGCATCGCCGCCGACCTGCGACCGCGTGGACACTCGATCGAGGTGCGCATCAACGCCGAAGATCCGGTGACCTTTGCGCCTTCGCCCGGTGTCATTTCGGGACTACATCTGCCCGGTGGACCGGGGGTGCGGGTCGACACCCACATCTACAGCGCCTACCGCGTGCCTCCGAACTACGATTCGCTGCTGGCCAAGCTGATCGTGCGCGCGGAGAACCGACCGGCGGCGGTGGCGCGGCTCCGGCGCGCGCTCAGCGAGTTCGTGGTCGAGGGCACGCGTACGAACATCCCCTTCTTCCAGCGGCTGATCGAACATCCCGACTTCGTGGCGGGTCGTCTGGACACCCACCTGATCGAGCGGCTGTAACAACCACACGCCGGGGCCGAAACAGGGACCGACGGCGTGCGGCGAGCAGGCTGCAGCTCCGTCGGTGCGCGCGCGCCGGAAATCCCTCGGTCCTCGCTTTACAGGCGGGAGGTTAGCAGTAACACTCGGTAAAAGGCGGATCGTCCCGTGGTGACCAAGAAGGACAAGTATCTGGCTTCCGCCCAGAAGCTGCTCGAACGGGGCAGCCTCGACAAGGCGCTGGCCGACTTCCTCAAGGCCGCCCAGGAGGACCAGAAGGACACCCGCACCTGGCTCCGCATCGCCGAGATCCACGTCAAGCGCGGCGAGAACACCCAGGCCACTCAGGTCTATCTGAAGACCGCAGAGCTGTACGTCGAGCAGGGGTTCTTCCAGCGCGCGGTGGCGGTGTACAAGAACGTTCTGAAGCTGACCCCTGGTCACACCGACGCCCACTTCCGGCTCGCCGACGTCTACAAGCAGCTGGGTCTGTTCTCGGACGCCGCCCAGCAATACGACCACGCCGCGACCGCCTTCCAGCGCGCCGGCCAGCTGAAGCAGGCCATGTCCGCGATCGCGCAGATCGTGGAGATGAACCCGGACCAGGTGATGTCGCGGGTGCGCCTGGCCGAGCTGGCGGCCCAGGCCGGCAACAACGAGGAGGCCATCCGCGAATTCGGCCGCGCCGCCGAGCAGCTGGAAGAGCAGGGCCGGATGGACGACTACCTGCGCGTCGCCGAGCGGCTGCAGGCCATCCAGCCCGACAACCTGGCCCTGGCCCGCAAGCTGGCGGTGCGCCACCTGGAGCGCCAGAACCCCAAGGGCGCGCTGACCAAGCTGGAGGCCTGTTACAAGACCGACGCCAAGGATCCCGAGACGCTGACCCTGCTGGCCACCACCTTCGAGCAGCTGGAGCAGACCGACAAGGCGCTGTCGGCGCTCAAGCAGCTGGCCAATGTCTACGAGGAGCGGCGGATGGGGCCCGAGCGCAACCAGGTGCTCCAGCGCATCCACCAGCTGGACCCCTCGGACCCGATGGCGGGCGCGCGGGCGGGCGGCGGCCGCCGGCCCGATGCCCGCACCCTGGCCAAGACGCGGGAAGTGCCCATCACCTTCAGCGAGGTGGAGGTGCCCGCCACGGTGATGCAGGGCCGGCCCGAGATGCCCTCGTCGCCGGTGCCGCTGGAGGGCTCGCCCGATCTGTCCGAGCTGGAGCGCGAGCAGACCGAAGCGGACGTGCGGCGGATCCTGACCGAGACCGACATCTTCGTGAAGTTCGGTCTGTGCGAGCGGGCAGCCGAGCACGTGCGCAAGGTGTTCAGCCTGAAGCCGGAGCACACCGGCGCGCACGAACGCCTGATCGCCATCCTCATCCAGCTGGGCCGCAAGGCCGAGGCGGTCGAGGAGCTGGGCATCCTGGCCGATCGCCTCACCGGGGGCGACAAGGCGGCCGCCGAACGGCACCTGCGGCGCGCGCTGGAGCTGGATCCCAACGCCACCGGCGCGCGGCGCATGCTCGATCGGCTGACCGGCGAGAGCAGCGCCCCGGTCGAGCTGCCCGACCTGGAGGAATCGCTGGAGCTCGAGCTGCCTCCGGTGGCGATGGGTGCGGCCCACGACAGCGCTCCCGAGGCGCCGATCGCCGACCCCAGCGGGTTCGAGACGTACCAGGCGCCGGACGTGCCCGCCACGCCCGACCCGGTCCCCGCCGCCGCCAGCGACCCGTTCGAGGACGAGCCCGCCGCCGATCAGGAGGAGGACATGGGCGGGTTCCTGGCCGGGCTGGATCTGGAGCTGGCCGAGCCTACCCCGCCGCCCCCGATCACCGCGCCTCCGCCGCTGGCGCCGCCAGCGCGGTCAGCGCCGCCGCTGGAGAACTCGCCCACCTTCGACGAGTTCGAGATCGACCTCGATGCGGTCACGCCGCTGCCGGTGCCCGAGCCCGCGCCCCCGCGCCCGCCGCCGTCACCGCCCAGCCTGGCGCAGCCGCCGCCGCCCAGCTTCGCCCGTCAGGCGCCGCCCAGCGTCGCCCAGCCGGCGCCTTCGGGAGCCCGCTCCGCACC
>JBKPRZ010000600.1:0-13577 GCA_046734815.1 Myxococcota bacterium
CCCTGCAGTGGATCGCTCCCGCCGAGCGACCCCGTTACGTCGATCTCGGGGAGAAGATCCGTCGCTCGGTGGGAGGGTACGTCGGCGGTGCGCTGATCATCGCGCTGACCGGGGGCCTGGTCACCGCGGTCGCCACCGCCCTGCTCGGAGTCCCCTACTTCCTGCCGTTGGGCCTGACCATGGCCGTGCTGGGCGTGCTGCCGTATGTCGGCAGCGTCCTGGGCGGCGTGCTCGTCGTCTGCGCCACCTTTCTCGCTTCCGGGCTCAAGGCCGGGCTGATCGCCCTGGCCATCTTCGTCATCTATCAGCAGGTAGAGAACCACGTCCTACAGCCCCTGGTGCAGCGCAAGACGATCAGAATGAGCCCGCTGGTGATCGCCGTGGTGATGTCGATAGGAACCGCGCTCTGGGGGCTGATGGGGGCGCTGCTCTCGTTGCCCATCGCGGGCACGATTCAGGTGCTGCTCGAAGACAGGCTGGCCCGGCGCCAGGCGAGCTGGCAAGCGGGGTCCTCGTCACCGAGCCCGCCGCCCGACCCGGTCGCCGTCTCCGCGAACCCGCCGGCAGACATCGACGCCATCCCTTCTCGCCACTGAGTCGAGCAGATGAGCCACCGTAGCGACGCGGTTGTCACCCGGGCGGTGGAAGTTTCGCCCAGCAGCGGCCACAGAGCCTGGCTGCACGCATTCCGGCGTTGCCGCAAACGGGGCACTCGCGGAACTCCGGTGCCCGACCCAACGCGAGCAGCCTCACCACCTCGGCCCAGGAAGCGATCGACTCGTCCGGCGCCGACCCGCTCTCCCCGGGAGGGGAGCGGGCTGGCTGACGCGAGGTCTTGTCATCAGGCAACTTGGCCAACCTGGCTACCTTGACATCGATCATGGCGACGAGCACGCGCAGTCGGGCGCCAACGGTACCGGAGAGCTGAGTTTGACCTTCGAGCGAGGTGCTTTTCAGGGTTCATCCCGTGGCCACCACCACGGCCGGTGTTTCCCTGGTCGCCGGGCGACGTCCTTCGCTCGCGGCCGGTTCAGGCCGCGGCGCCGATCTCGGCAGGAAACCGCCGGCGCATGACCGCGCCGACCAGCTCCTGGACGTCGGCACCCGTGCGCAGCCGCAAGGCCTCGGCGGTCAAGGCTTGCGCCTCGGCCAGGCTGGTGCCGACGATGACCGATCGGACCGCGGCGATCTCAGCCGGGACCATGGACAGCTCGCGCAAGCCGAGCCCCAGCAGAACCCAGGTGAAGGTCGGATCCCCGGCCATGTCTCCACACAGCGAGATCGGTCTGCCCGCGACCATCGCCGCCTCGATGCTCAGCTTCAGCATCCGTAGCACGGCCGGATGTAGGGGGTCGTGAAGGTACTGCACCTCGGGGTTTTCGCGATCGGCGGCGAACGCGTACTGCACAAGATCGTTGGTACCGATGCTGAAAAAGTCAGACACCTCCGCCAGGTGGTCGGCAGTGACGGCCGCGCTGGGGGTCTCGATCATGGCCCCCAGGAGTGTCAGGGACTGGTGGGGCACGCCTTCATCAGCGAGCTCGGCGCGCACCTGGGTGGCCATCCGGCGCGCTTCGAGCATCTCCGCCACACCGGATATCATGGGAAACAGGATCCGCAGCGGGCCGGCTGCCGAGGCACGGTAGAGGGCCCGCAGCTGCGTGCGGAAGATGTCCGGATGCCGGGTCGAGAGCCGGATGGCCCGCACACCGAGGCTGGGGTTTGCTCCGCCCCTCATCGGCACGGCCAGAGGCAGCTTTTCGCCGCCGAGGTCCAAGGTGCGAAAGGTCGCGGTGCGGCCGGCCAGCGCCTTCAGGATCCCGACCGCGTCACGATATTGCTCATCCTCACTCGGCAGATCGCGCCGGTCGAGGTAAAGCAATTCCGTCCGCACGAGCCCCACCGACTCGGCCCCCGAGCTGACCGCGCGACCGACCTCTTCGAGGCGGTCGATGTTGGCGCCGATCTCCACGCGGACGCCGTCGGAGGTGGTCGCCGGCCGCTGCCCCTTGACCTGCAGGCTGTGGGCGCTGACGGTCAGCTGCCGGCGCCGCTGCTCGAATACGGCCAGGGTTGCCGAATCCGGATCGACGATGACGATGCCCCGACTCCCATCGATGATGACGGTCGATTGGGGCCGCAGGCTGCGGACGAGGTGCGGTACTCCTGCGACGTAGGGGATCTCCAGGGCCCGCAGCACGATGGCCAGGTGCGAGGTCTTGCCGCCGCCCTCGGTCGCCAGGCCACTCACCTGCGCCTCTCGTAGGCGAAAGGCGTCGAGCGGCGATAGGGCCACGCCGATTCCGATGCCATCTGGCACCGTGTCGGGCTCCCAGGGCGGCGCAGGCGCGCCAACGATTGTTCGCACCACCCGCTCGCCCACGGCCGCGACATCGTCGCCGCGCTCGCGGAAGTAGATGCTGTCCATGTCCTCGAACCGGTGGACCACCTTGTCGACCGCTCGGCGTACCGCGGTCTCCGCGGCCATGCGGCCGACGCTGACCAGCTCGCGGGCCTGCTGCACGATCTCGTCGCTGCGGAGGATCAGTCGGTGCGCCTGCACCAAGGCGGTGCCGTCCACCTCCGCCCGGAGTTGGTGGCTGATGGCAAGCAACTGCTGGTCCGTCGCGTCGAGGCCGCGCTCGAGCCGATCCAGCTCCGCGCCGACTTCAGCTGGTGTGATCCACCGCTCCGGCACGACCAGCCGAGGCGCCAGGAGTCTTGCTGGTCCGTACGCGATGCCATCCGACCCTGCTATCCCCTCGAACCGTTGCATGTGCGGCCCCCCCTCCATCGACAGTTCATGGTGGGTACAGGCCGCCCTGTCCATGAGGAACTTGCGCCCCCTGGCGTCGAGAAAGACGTCGCGACCTTGCCAGGCGAACAGGGCTTCGAGACTGGCCAGGCCGGGCAGGCGGTGCTTCCGCGGCGTGACGGTTTTGTCGACGACTGCAAGTGCAACTTCGACATGGTCCCGAGGGCAACCGCCCTGTAGTAGTTGCGGGAGAAAAGAGGGTGCTGGGATGGAGCGAAACCAATCGACAGTTGGCCGGGGGCTTCGAATCGTGGGCGGCTCCTTGGTTCTCGCGCTGTCCCTGATCGGACCGCAGGCCATCTGGGGCCTGCTCGGGATCATCCCGCTGGTCAGCGGGTTGACGGGCTTCGATCCGCTGTACGGCCTTCTCGAGATTGCGGCGCGGCCGATTCCGGCGGATATCGCACCGGCACGGCCGTGAGCGCTACATGACCCCGCGCGCGCCTGCGGGAGCTTCACCCGATCCTCGCGTTGCCCGAAGGAACCGACGGTGCTGCCCGCGTTCACGCCGATCTCGAGGACGGCATGCTGTCCATCGTACTGACGAAAGAGCCCGGACGAGAAGGCGCGACACCGCATCGCCGCCGGCGGCCCGCGATCACGGAGGACCTGGGTCTGAGACTCGAGAGCCTCACGCTCGAGGACCTGGGGCGCGCCAAGCGCGTGACGGTGGACAAGGACAACACCACCATCGTCGAGGGCGCCGGCAAGAGAGAGGAGAAGGAGAGAGAAGGTAAAGAATGGGAAGGGGGCCATGGGGTTCAACGCTGCTACCGAGAATTACGAGGACCTGATCGAGGCAGGCGTCATTGACCCGACCAAGGTCGTGCGCGCGATGCTGCAAAACGCAGCCTCGGTCGCCAGCCTCATGCTCATGACGGAGGCTCTGGTGGCAGAGGGCCCCGGTGCGGTAAACGCAGCCGCAGCCGCTGGCCGCGGGATGGGGGGCACGGGTGGCGAGGATACTGAGAGCCACCGAACAGGCATGGAGCGACGGGAGGGCCTTGTACCGACAGACAGGGGCTGGTGCCTCGACGTCACATGCGATGGCATTTGCGGTGGCTCTGAGTCTGGCCGCTCGCCGCGTGACGGTGTTTGCGACGTCTGCTAGCGCAACTTCCACATGGTACGGCCCTCGAGCCGCGCTCTAAGAGAAAGAGAAGGAGGGGCCGCGCATGCAACGAAATCGATGCGGGATCGGATGTCAGGCTCCGATCCGATCCACGGGCGCCTCGAATTTGGTGCCTTGAAGGCGCAGCGAGGCCTTGCATGAAGCTTCAGATCCGAGACCGCCGGCGTCAAGGTCTCCAAGAGCTTGCGCGATCACGTCCAGGGCCGGCTTGCCCTGGCACTCGCTCGGTTCGGCCAGCGGATCGAGCGTGTGATCGTGCAGTTTTCGGAGATTGGCGGCGAACAGCGCTGTCGCATCGAGGTGGGGCTCCGGGGCCAGCTGATCCGGGTCGAAGGCCTGCACGGTGACGCTTTCGCCGCCGTCGACCACGCCATCTCCCGGGTTTCCAGCTCCGTGACCCGCACGCTGGATCGCGAGCAGTCGGCGCGGGAGGCGGATTGACCGTCGAGCACCGGAGCCGGGACCAAGGGCAACCCACCATGAAGCTTCATCTGTCAGGAGGAGCCAGCCCAGTGACATCCACGGTGAACGTCGCCAGAGTGAAATCGTCCGAGGCCTCTGTCCAGGGTTTGCCGACCCTACCGGCCGGGTACACCAGCCAGGTGGCCTGGGGCTTTCGTGACCCTGACAATGGCCGCTCCTACGATTTCTTTCGCGTCTATCGCCCTTCGCCGAACAGCAACGGGCTGGGACCGATCGCCCGCATCGATGAAGATCTGAGCTACTGGCAGACCATCTTCTGGCCGGACCGGGAATCCACACAGGAGCGCCCGAGCTGCCGATGGATCAGCTACGCCCAGGCCCGCGGCGCCCAGGCGGGCGCGAACTTGACCTTCGCTCGGTTCTCTTCCCCGCTGCCCATGCGGGAACACGCGCGGCGGACGGCGGCAACGGCCGATCGATCGCGCCCGGAGGAAGCGTTCCCGTTCCTGAGCCCCATCGCCAGCAAGAGACCGTGACCAAAACGCAAATCGAGGGCGTTCGGTCTAGCGCGGGTCAGGGCGCCTTGCCGAAGATATCCTGCCGCGCGGACTGGGAGATCGCCGACACCGCGGGATGTCTGATCTTCCGCTCGACCGAGATGGCAAAGAATTGCTGCTTGACCGCCGGCGAGCGCCCACCACCCGTACGTCGTAGTGCTTGAGGACCTCCTTCTCGATGACCGAGGGGATGGCGAAGACACCCATGCCCTGCCCTGCTCTCCGAAGTCCTTGGTGAGCGCGCTGTCGTCGCATTCGGCGACGATCTGCGGTCGGATGGCCTCGGCTTCGAACCAGTGCTCGAGGGTCCGCCGGACCATCGACGGCCCTCGAGGACCTGCGTGACATGGTCTGCTGGTTTCTGGAGCAGGGCGGACATCTGACCGGTGATGGATGGCGCGGTCAGCCGGGCATGCTCGCCTGACCGGTCGAGCGTGGTCCTGGGTTCTTCGGGGAACCGGTGCCGCCAATGGAGAAGGAGAAGGTGCTTCCCGTGCCGACCGTGCTCTCCGCCCAGATCTCGCCGCCGTGGGCGCTGACAATTCCCCTGGCTATCGCCAGCCCCAGGCCGGTTCCCTGGTAACCGACCCTGTCACCCCGCCAGTAGGGCACGAACAGCTGCTCCAGTTGCTCCGGGGGTATGCCAGGCCCCGTGTCTGACACCGAAAAGAGTGGGCCGCTCCCGCTGGCTTGCGCCCTCAGCACGATCGAGCCGCCTGACCTGGTGACGTTCAGGGCATTTCCGATCAGATTCCCCAGCACCTGGAGGATACGGTCCCGATCGCACCGGACCGCGGGAAGCTGGCCCAGGATCTCGCTGGTGAGATGGAGCTGCTTGGTATGAGCGACGCCCTCGGCGCTGCTGACCGCTTCCAGCAGCAGTGACTCCGGATCCTGTGCGGCCAGCCTCAACACCAGGCGGCCCGCCTGGATGCCCGCAAAGTCGACCAGATCGTCGATCAAGCGCTTCAATTGACGTGCCGAGCGGTCAATGATCTCCACCCTCAATTTGTTGCCGCGCCGCCGATCATTGGCGGGCATGTCGGCCATCAAGGCGTGGACGGTGAGCTGGATGGTGGCAAGGGGGCTCCTGAGATCGTGGGCCACGGTCTGGAGGAGCCACTCGCGGGCGCGGACGGCCTGGTGCAGAACCTCCTCGCTGTGTCTGCGGGCATCGTAGCGATCGACCGCGACGGCGAGCTGGTTGGCGACCGCATTGACGAAGGTCAGATCCGCCCGGTCCAGGGCGGTGGCACTTTCCACCTGGAATACGCCAAAAACCCTCGCCCTCCCCACCACCAGCGGGATGACGATGAAGGTCTGGGACGGATCCGGCTCTACCGTGGTAGCCGGGACCGGAAGAGGCGTGTGTCCGGACTGCTCCTGCAGCGTATCGGACCTGTCCGAGGCAAAATAGGCCGAGGCGGCACGGACGTGCGCCTTGGCGGTCGCCATCTGTCCGGCGGTGCGATCTGCGGCCCCCCAGACGACCATCCTGCGATTGCCCTCGGCTTCCTCGATCACAATCGCGCTACGCAGCGGCAGGGTTTCGCTGATGACCGCCAGAGCAGCGTCCAGAGTATGTTCGATGTCCTCGAAGGTCAGGAACAACTTGCTGACCTCGTACAGGTGTTCGAGTCGATCCAGGTAATGTCCAGTGCCTCCCAGGGCGCTCATCCGCCGTCTCCTTCCACCTTCTGCTCCCCCGCACCCTGCGCGCTCCCGTTGATCGGCCGCCCCACGCGCATGCCCCCCGGGCCGATGGTGATGCCATGGGTGCGCCGGTCATGGCTACTTCCGCGACTCTTCAGCACAGTCAGGTTCGGCTCGAAGCCGCCCTCTCGTTTTTCATAGCGCAGCATCAGGAGGTTGTCGGCAATAGGAGACAGCGCCCGTTCGGTGGCAGACTCCATCGAGTAGAGCGATCCCGCTTCGAGGGTGAGCAGGCTGGTGACACCGAGAGTCTTGAAGCGAGCCACCAGCTGGTAAAGGAGGCGGCGCAGCTCCGCTGGCGGCACCTCCGCCATCATGTGGGTGGCGGCATCCAGCACCATCCTACGCGCCTTCAGAGCCTGGAGCCTGTCGGCCAGAACGCTCAGGAACTGGCCCGCGCGGATGTGCTCGCGCGAAAGGTACAAGATCTCGACCAGGCCCTGGTCGATTGCCGCTCGCAGTGGCAGCCCCAGAGCGTCGGCGCTGGAGACCAGCTGCTCGGGCCCCTCCTCCAGGGTGAGATACAGGCCCGTCTCCTTCTGCCTGGCTCCCTCCAGAATGAACTGCACCCCCATGGTGCTCTTGCCGATCCCGGCGCTCCCGGAAACCAGCGTGATGCTCCGGGCGAGAAGGCCGCCCGCCAGCAACTGGTCCAGACCCGGAATCCCGGTGCCCAGCCGGCTCGACAGCTCGAGGGGGGGTGGAGGCGACTCTGCTGCCGCCTCCTGGCCGTATCGGGGGAATATCGACACCCCTGCCTGCCCGATGACCATGTTGTGGCGCCCTCGGAGGTGGTCAGTGTTCCGAAGCTTGTACACCTCCAGGTAGCGCTGCCGCTCGAGCCCCTCTTCCGTGGAGCTGAGAATGATGACGCCGTCGACCACCGTCTCTTCCACGCCAAACCGGCTGATCTGCGACGATCCATAGGGAATGTCCGTGGCAAAAAAACCGACCGCCTGCGCGTTCTGGACGATGCTGCACAGGTGAAAGAGCTTCTCCCGGCTGAGCTGGGCATCCCGTGTCTTGTGCAAGAACACCGACAACGAATCGATGGCCACGCGCTGGGCTTTCATGGCCTCGAGGCGCTCCTGTATCATCAGCAGGTGTGCCTCCACCTGGATCTCGGGCTGCGGGATGAAAACCACCTGCACCATCCCGCGCTGGATCTCCCCGTCGAGGTCCCAGCCAAAACCTCGGGCGGACGCGCGTAACCGCTCTGCGGTTTCCTCGAAGGAGAAGAGGATCCCCCTCTGTCCGGCCTGGGCGCCCCGGTAGATGAACTCCAGCGACAGGACGGTCTTGCCGGTCCCGGCCACGCCGCCGATGAGCAGACTCGAGCCCCAGGGGATGCCCGGTCCCAGCAGCTCATCGAGCTTGTTGATGTGCGTCTGGCAGCGAGTCTGGAGCCCAGCGGCGGTGGCCGCCCGATGGATCGCCACCCGTGGCGCGAACAGCTCCAGGCCGTTCGATGTCACCACGAAGGGGTGCTCGTCCCGGCTGTGATCGGTGCCGCGCATCTTGATTATCCGGAAGAACCGCTGCTGTTCACCCGACGACTCCCGCTGCGACAGCACCGCCAGTCCGTCCACGATCGAGAACAGAGGATTGTTGTCGTAGTCGCCCGGCCCGTATTCGCCGATCAGCAAGGCGGTGGTCTCCCAGGCCATCAGGTTGACGGCGATCTCGTAGCCGAACTTGCGCTGCTCCTCCCTGGACCTGGCCAGGTCGTCGAAGACCTTGAAGCTATCGATGACCACGATGGCCGGCTGGACCTTCCGGATGTTCTCCATGATCAGGGTGCAGACCTGAGCCAGGCCTTCACTTCGCACCAAAGAACCCAGGTCGACGAACTGGATGCTCTGCTCGAGCTTCCTCCGATCAAAGAAGCTGAACTGACTCAGGTAACGCAGAGTCTTGGCGATCGGCTCGGACAGGGTGCCGAAATAGAGCGCGCGATTGTCAGCGGCGGCATTGTGAAAGCAGACCTGCTGAGCAAATATCGTCTTGCCCGAGCCGGGCGGCCCGCTGAGGACAGTCACCGAGCCGCGAGGCAATCCGCCGCTGTAGATGGCATCCAGGTTGCGAATGCCAGTCTGGACGCGGGAAATGCGGCCGTTGTTTGTCATCGCTTAGCGTCCTTGCGCATCGTGCTGGTTCGCAACCCGACCTGCAGCAGCTCTGCATGAAGCTCGGCAGTCAGTATCTCCGCTGTCAGGCGTCCCAGGACGGTCAAGAACTCGATCAGCACGAAACGAATTCCTTCCCGCAGCGCGGGGTCATCCAGGACGCGCGCGCGCTCACGCAGCTCGTGGCACTGGACGCGCCCTTCCGCAGTCACATCGAGCGATGAAAAAGCGGGGTACCGCTCGCCGGCCTTGTAAAGGACCCTCTCGACGATCGCCGCCAGTGTGACATCACCCAGGGTCCTCTTGGTGCAGTTCCAGAACACACCGAGAGCCGCTTCGAACAGCTGCAGCCGAGACTCGGGCGATCGGTCCGCACCGAACCCTTCCAGCCAAGCATCCACGCAAGCAGCGTGATCTGATCCGTCGGACATGGGCCTCTCGTGATCGTATCTTCTAATCCGCCGGGGAGGTTTGCACCACTAGCAAGAGCCGCGCTTGAAAACAAGCGACCGCCAGGTAGGCAAGAAGCAACCTTGGGGGCTGATTCTCGAACCGGCTCGATGCGGTTTTTGCGACGTTGAGGGACGTTACTTCCGCATGGCGGAAGGCAGAGTCCCGCCGTAAGAGCAACGTGCGCGCGGCGGACCTGCGCGAAGTCCACGCCGGTTCATCGCGCCGGTGCACGGTCCTGCCTGAGGTCCCATCCAGGGGGTGGGGTAGTCGCCGGACAGCAGGCGGGCGAGCCGGCCGGGAAGACTGGAGTCTCATGACGTTGTTGACCACAGGAGACTCCGATGACCTTTCGCATGTCACTGGGCAGTACGCAGAAATCTCTCACGGCGCTCGTGCTGGTGATTTGCGTCGTCGCGCCGCTGTGGTCGTACCTCTCCGGGTCGGACGCCCCCAATCCATCGACCATGGTGGTGGTCATCACGGCGCTGGGGATCGCCTGGGCGCATGCCCCCAGGGCGGTGCAGGTGACCGTGGATGAGTTGCTCATCCTGAGGCGGGCAATGCCACCCGTCCGCGTGCGTGCGGATGAAGTCGTCCAGGTCAGCGATGGTCCGACGGCGGCGTCGCTGCGCCTCTGCGGCAGCGGCGGTTTCATGGGAAGCTTCGGCCTCTTTTGGCGGAGCCAGCTCGGCTGGTACTGGCTGTACACCGCCGCATCACAGCGCCCGACGGCGTTGTTGCGCCGCCGTCGCGGCCTGCCGGTCGTCGTGTCCGTCGACGACCAAGCAGGCCTTCATCGCGCGCTGGCGAAGTGGCGCAAGCCGCGGTGAGGGCGCCGCCGCCGGGAGAGTCAACTTCCCCTGGCTGTGCGGGCCTACGGTGGTGGGCGCGGTCAGCCAGGGGCGTGTCCCCGATCCTGAAGTGAGTCCGGCGGGGCACCGGCCGCTCCCGACCAAGGTGGCCCCTGTCCTCGATACACTCGGTCGTCGATCGGCGCTGACCGACGTGTCGATCACCCGGGCGTCTGGGCCTGCTCCCTCTCCACGCGATCGGCGGCCACCCGCTGTCCGACTTGCCCTTTCAGCCACTCGAGCATGCCAGGCCAGGACGCCGGGAAGATCTCTCGTGAGCTCCAGGTCTTCCGGTAAAGGTCGGTTCCATCCGGCCGGGTGACGGTCATGGCGGCTCCCGTCGACCGCCAGTAGGCGGTTCCGAGATAACCGTCGGTGGTCTGGAACTTCCATATCTCTCCACTCGAGCGCGTCCAGTCTTGTTGAACCGGTGTCGTGCTCGTCTCGGTCTTGATGCCTCGAACCGATGCCTGCTCGTCTCTTGTTTCGATCATTGCGCTCCTGTCGTATTCATGACTTCCCCTGTCCCCCCAGCTCCTGACCCACCCAACGCGGATCACGGTCTCGCTGCTCGAAGTTTTCGCGAGCAAGACCTGGTTTTCGGGCCTTGATCTTCGGCTGGCGGAGCGAACCGTCCTCCTGGATGGTTCCGCTTCCGACCGCAAGCACCAGCGCCTCGACCGGATTGCCCGGGTGGCGTCCGGCAGCACTCATACCACCCACCAAGGCGCGTCGCCATGCAGAACTTCGGTCGGAGTGCGGTTTTTGCGGTCGACGGGCGGCGAGCGACAGGCCATTCGTATGCGTGCCCCATGCACCCGGAGGTCGGTAGCGACCACCCGGACCGCTGTCCGAAGTGCGGCATGAAGCTCCTCGGGTCGGACCTGGTGCCCGCTTCCGCCGGACACCGACACGAACATTCCCATGGCCCACCTGTCGACGGCGGCAGCGCTCATTCGCACGGCAGAGCACATCCTGCGGAGGGCGACGGTATCGAATGGGAAGACGACATGGTGGAGGTGAACCGTCCGACGAATTCCAGCAACACCCGCTGGAAGCTGATCGATCGCGCAACCGGCGCGGACGGCGGGGCGACAAGTCAGCTCACCCTGAAGTCCCGTCAGGTTCGCAGCAGGCGGAGGCGGCTTGAACGAAATCGCGTACAGGAAACGGATTTACGATGCGAGGGCAGCCACAACTCGGCCTCCTCGTCGCGGCGATGATCGGCGATTCGCCAAGCCCTGCGAATCCGAGCGCGCGCTCGGGCTACCCTGTGCGGTGATGAATCCGGTCGCGCGCGATCAGCCTCCCGCCCCGGGTATCGAGCGTCCGAGCGCGGCTGACTCGCCTGACGATCGTCACCGCCTCGAAGATCGCTTTACGCGGACGCCTGCATCCCACCCCGTGAGCGGACACGCGCTCGCAGCAGGGCAGCACGCGCCGAACACGCTTACCTGCAAATCCTCCGACGAAAGCGCTCCGCTCCGCCGGAACCATGTCGACGATCTGACAAATCTCCTGGAGAGGACCCCCAAGTCCGAACTCCGAGGTATCAACTCACTCGCACGCGAGCTGGAAGCAGGGGCCGGTCCACGGCTTCTGGACACATCTGGCGCCTGGTCGGCCGAGGGTGGCGCAATCGCTGTCCTGCTGACACTGGCTGGGCGAGCAGGCGACAGGTGACGTTGGACGGTCGGAAGCGGAGAACTCCCATTCCGTGCTGGCCTGGCGGCACAGGGGCTCACAATCCGGGCCGTTGGGCCGAGCATCGGTGTAGGCCGGCGTCAGCTCCCGATCGAAAAAAGTCTCCTGTGCGCTCTGGATGACCCGCACCCGCGCGGGTGTGCCGGGAAGGGAGATCCGCTCCTCGAACTGTCCAGGAATCGGCGTGCAACTCTGAGAGACTGCCTGGCCCGACTGCATGGTCGTGCAGGTCACCCGGGGCGACACCGAGAGCATGACTCCGCCGGTACAGTCGGCAGCCACGAAGCCGCCCGAGACCTGCACGTCCGTCGGCGGGGTGAACGTGCACCTCTTCAGCGGTCCGCCCTCGGCGGTGACGATGAACACCGTGTGTTTTCCGACGGGAAAGGTGCCCTCACGCGGACGCAGCGTGATGGAAACACCATCCTGGCAGCCGATCGTAGTGCAGGCCTTCTCCGAGGATCGCTCACACCCATCACCACCCACCTTGGCCACGATTCCGATGAGAGCGAGCGCTTGTAGTTTCATCAGGCTTTCCTTTCGAGTCGCTGGAACCTGTACCCGTCGAGCAACTGCGATGCCAGCTCCTTGCAGGACGCTCCGAAACCACCCCGCCCCGACCAATCACGACCGAACCCTGACAGCTGTGTCAGCCCGCCTCAAGGTTCCAGGCGCCCTCATGTATGGTTCCCCCGCGTCCCGGAACCAGACCCGCGCAGGTGGTCGTTATCGCGCGGCGTGTTGCATGCGTGCCGGGAATGACGGTTTGGCCTGGACTCACGACCATTGGCTCGGACGGAAGACCTTTGGCCGCCGGCAGAGGGCCACTTTTCGTGTGACGGATCGAGCCCGTTGCCGACGATATTGGAAGCATCGATCCGAGAGAAAGCAATGAGGCGGTTCGCCATACCGGCAATTGGGTTCGCGGTCCTTGGGTGCATGACACATCAGCACCTGGGATCCGTCGCCGACGACGCCGCCCCACCCGACCCGGCAGATGCGCCGGCATGGCAGGCCACCGACGGGAGGAACGACCGAATCTGGACGTCACGGTGCACGCGGGATGTGGACTGCACGGTCCGGTGGATGGGTGGGGCGTTCGACTGCTCCGAGGCGAGCGCGTGCACCGTCACCTGCGAAGGGGACTGCCGTGTCGCCTGCGGGACGGCGCCCTGCAGCCTCAGCTGCCCCATGGGCGCCCGATGCGAGCTGCAGTGTTCGCTGTCGCCCCCGCAGTCCTGCGCTGACGGCCGCCTGGTCTGCAATGGAGCGCCCTGCTGATGGGCCCATGACGTCGACCACGCTGCTGGGCCTGCTGGTGCCGGCTCTGGTTCTCGCTCCGCCGCCGTCCAGCGCCGCGGCAGCGCCGGCGGCCCCGGTTGCGACAGCGCGACTCGAGTACCATGTCGACAACAGCCTGAGCGGTTGCCCGGATGCTCCGGAGCTGCGCGCGATTGTGTCGTCGCTGCTCGGTCATGATCCTTTCCGCGACCAGGCCCCTCTGCGGGTCCGCTGCGAGATCCACGCCAGCGGTGGGCCGCTGCGCGCGGACATCACGGTGACCGACGCGCACCTCCACTCACGCACGCAGCGCCGGCTGGCGGGGGACCACACCGGCTGCGGCGAGCTCGCCAGGGCCGCCGCCCTCGCCATCGCCATCGCCATCGATCCGCTGGACGGTGGGCCCGCGCCATCGCATCGGCCGACGCCCGGGCGCCGGCTTTCCCCGCCTGCCTCGCTGGCCCGGTCCGCGTCCGTCACGCCGGCTCCGGCGGCCGCGCCGGTGGCGGCCGCACCCGCGCC
>JBKPRZ010000601.1:0-14237 GCA_046734815.1 Myxococcota bacterium
GGGATCAACGGAGCCAGCGCGCGCCGGACCTCCTCGGCGGAGGTGCGGCGGCGGGTGGGGTTGCGCTCGAGCAGCTGCAGGATCAGGCCGTCGAGCGCCGGCGGCAGGTCGGGGCGGATGCGCGAGGCGCGCGCGATCGAACCCTCGCGCACGCTGGTGGTGCTGGGGAACAGCGGCTGGTTGCACAGCAGCTCCCACAGCAACACGCCCAGCGAGAACAGGTCGCTGCGCGTGTCGGGGGCGGCGCCGGCCAGCAGCTCGGGCGCCGCGTGCAGCGGCTTGGTGCCCGGGCTGCCGCCGCTGGTCTTGCCGTGGACGAAGCTGACCACCCGGGTCGCGCCGAGATCGGCCAGCTTCACCTCGCCGGTGCTGAGGATCGACACCACGCCCGGGCGCACGTCGCCGTGGACCAGGTGCATGGGGTGCCCGTTCTCGTCGGTGGCGTCGTAGGCGTAGCCCAGGGCGGCCGCGATCTCGTGGGCGATGAAGACCGCCACCTCCAGCGGCAGCCGCTGCCGCTGCCCCCGCCTGAGCGCCACCAGCTGCGCCAGGCTGATGCCGTCGAGGTATTCGAGCGCCAGGTAAGGCGCGCCTTCGATCTCGCCGGCGGCGTAGGCGCGCACGATGTTGGGGTGGCAAAGCCGCCCCATGATCCGCGCCTCCTCGGCGAACATGCGCGCAAACGGGCGCGAGGTGGTCAGCTCCAGCGGCAACCGTCGCAGCAGGCACAGCCGCTCGCCGGGGTTCTGCGCCTCGGACCACAACGCGTGGTAGCGCTCGACCGGACCATTTTCGGCCAGCTTTTCGAGCAAACGGAACGGACCGAAACGACCCGCTCCCAGCGCGGCCGTCTGCGATGCCACCACCGGTGTGGAGCGGCGAGCAGGCGACGGTGTCTTACGCGAGGGCTGGGTGGCCACCTGAACGGTCAGTGTACGCCCCCCAACCGGGTAGCTCAATCTTGCAGCGTGTTCTATACAACTATAGTTCCGGCGTTGGTAAACCCGATCCCGTTGCCAATCACGCGGGTTGCGCCGGGTTCGCTCGTTGCGGTCGGCGCAGGGTGATGAGTTGCGGTCGGCGCAGGGTGATGAGAAGGTGCCACCCGATGCCACGGGGTGCCCGCCTCGCCGCCACCCTGCTCGTTTTCTGCACCGGCGGCTGCGTCGACCTCTCCCGACCGCCGGAGCTGGATCAGCCCCGGTTGGGGGACGCGGCCGTGGCCGGCGAGGATGCTCCGCCAGCCGACGGACCCGACAACCCGGTGCCGCAGCCCACCGGGACCGAGCCCGATGCCGGTCCGGACGCCGGCGCGCCCGATGCGCCCGAGCCGGATGCCGCCGTCCTGCCCGACGCCGCCGATGCCGGTGCGGACCTGACCGCCGATGGGGCGGATGCCGGAAGCGACGGCCGCGGTGATGGTGGTGACGGGCGGGCCGCGGACGCCGCGCTGGTGCCGCTGGTGATCGACGACTTCGCGGACGGGACCATCACGCCCAATGCGGTGGGCGCGCCGGTCAAGGGCGACAACCAGGTTCTGGATGTCGCGGCCGGCGAGCTGAGCTTCCGCTGGAACGGCGCCAGCGTGTTCCAGTCGTTCGGCGAGCTGCTGTCGCCCGACTCGTGCGCGCGCGAGATCGGCGTCTACCGGACCTTCCGCTTCCGCATGCGCGCGTCGGTCCCGGGCAAGGACGTGAAGCTGTCGCTCGTGCGGACCAACGCCGCCTGCAACACGCGATCGTTCGTCTCGCTGGGCAGCATCAGTCCCACCACGACGATGACCGTCTTCAAAGTCGATCTGCAGACCGTGCCCCGCGACGGCGCCGCCTCGTTCGAGTGGGTGCCGCCCTCGCCGCCGGGCGACATGACGGTCTACACGATCGACGACATCGAGTTGCTGCCGTAGTCGGCGGTCGCGATCCACGCGCCCCCCGGCTGGCGGATGGCGTGGCGCGCCGGTCTGTCGCGCAAGTTTGTCGGACAGCGCGTCGGGCGGGTTGGTCTCCGCGGGCGTGCCTTTTGTGTAGAGTGCGGGGCGTTTTACCCGGTCGGGAGTCGCCATGACCAGAGCAGTTAGACCCGCGTCGGTCCTCGTTTTTTTGCTCGTGCAGGTGGTGGGGTCGGTCGGATCCGGCAGTCGTCCGGCGGCGGCCGCGCCCGCGGGCGCTCGCCGTTTGCTGCTGGACAAGGACTGGAGCCTGCAGACCTCCGCAAACGTTCGCGCCGGCGGCGCCGAGCTGTCGAGCCCGGCGTACCGGCCCAACGGCTGGCATGTGGTGGATGTGCCCACGACGGTCGTGGCCGCGCTGGTGAAGAACCGCGTGTTCGCGGACCCGTTCTTCGGGATGAACCTGCGCAGCCTGCCGGGTGCGAGCTACAAGGTCGGCTCGAACTTCTCGAACTCCGACATGCCCAAGGACAGCCCGTTCGCGGTGCCCTGGTGGTACCGCAAGTCCTTCCGGCTGCCCCCCACCTTCAAGGGCAAGACCGCCTGGCTGAAGTTCGACGGCATCAACTTCCGCGCGAACGTCTGGCTGAACGGCCAGCAGATCGCCAGCGCCGACCAGATGGCGGGCGCCTGGCGGGTGTTCGAGTTCGAGGTGACCGGCGCGGTCAAGCCGGGGGCCACCAACGTGCTGGCCGTGCAGGTGTTTCCGCAGAAGAAAGACGAGCTGGGCATCACCTTCGTCGACTGGAACCCGGCGCCGCCCGACAAGAACATGGGCCTGTGGCGCGAGGTGTACCTCACCACCTCGGGACCGGTGGCCCTGCGGCACCCGGCGGTGCTGTCCAAGGTGAACTCGCCGGCCAATGACCGGGCCGACCTGACGGTCGCGGTGGTGCTCAAGAGCGCGGCCGGGCTGCCGGTGACCGGCCTTCTGCGCGGGCGCATCGATCGCGTGCGGTTCCAGCAGGAGATCACGTTGACCCCGGGCGAGAAGAAGGACGTGCTGTTCGAGCCGTCGGATTTCCCGCAGCTGAAGATCAACAAGCCGCGCCTGTGGTGGCCCGCCCAGATGGGCAAGCCGGTCATGCAGGACCTGCACCTCGAGTTCGTGGTCAAGGGGAAGGTGTCCGACACCGCCGCCACCTCGTTCGGCATCCGCCAGGTGCAGTCCGAGATGGACGCGGACAAGCGGCGCCTGTTCACCATCAACGGCAAGAAGATCCTGATCCGCGGCGGCGGCTGGTCGACCGACATGATGATGCGGGTGAATCGCCAGCGGCAGGAGGACGAGCTGCGCTACGTCCAGGACATGGGCCTGAACACCGTGCGCCTGGAGGGCAAGCTCGAGACCGACAACTTCCTCGAGCAGGCCGACCGCAAGGGCATCCTGGTGATGGCGGGCTGGTGCTGCTGTGACCACTGGGAGAAGTGGGACCGCTGGAAGGCGGAGGACCGGATCATCTCGGCCGAGTCGCAGCGCGATCAGCTGTACCGCCTGCGCAGCCACCCCAGCGTGTTCGTGTGGCTCAACGGCAGCGACGGGCCGCCGCCGGCGGCGGTGGAGAAGCGCTACCTCGACGTGGCCGAGGCCGTGCACTGGCCCAACCCGACGGTGTCGTCGGCGGCGCAGAAGCGGGCCGAGCTGACCGGCGAGAGCGGGGTCAAGATGCTGGGGCCGTACGAGTGGGTGCCGCCGCGCTACTGGCTGGAGGACACCAAGCGGGGCGGCGCCTACGGATTCAACACCGAGACCAGCCCGGGCCCGGCGGTGCCGCCGGTCGAGAGCCTGCGCAAGATGTTGCCGCCCGACAAGCTGTGGCCGATCAACGAATACTGGGATTATCACGCCGGCGGCGGGCAGTTCAGCAACCTGCAGGTGCACACCCAGGCGCTCAACGCCCGCTACGGCGAGGCCAAGACGGTCGAGGACTACGCCAGCAAGTCGCAGCTGATGGCCTACGAGGGCATCCGGGCGATGTTCGAGGGCTTCTCGCGCAACAAATACGCAGCCACCGGGGTGATCCAGTGGATGCTCAACAACGCCTGGCCCAGCATGATCTGGCACCTTTACGATCAATACCTGCGCCCGGCGGGCGGTTATTTCGGGGCCAAGGTGGCCAACCAGAAGCTGCTGCCGATGTATTCGCACCCCGACGGATCGATCTGGGTGGTCAACAGCACCTACGAGGACGTCAAGGGGCTGAAGCTGAAGGTGCGGGTGCTGAACCTGGACATGAACGAGAAGCTGTCGCGCGAGGCCGAGGTGGACGTGCCCGCGGACGGCACCCGCAACGTGATGACCCTGCCGGCCATCACCGGGCTGACCACGACCCATTTTTTGCGGCTGGACCTGACCGACAGCAAGGGCAAGACCGTCGGCTCGAACTTCTACTGGCTGTCCACCAAGCCCGATACCCTGGATCACGACCACGGCCAGTGGTACGTCACCCCCACGCGCAGCTACGCCGACTTCACCTCGCTGGAGCAGCTGCCCGAGGTGAGCTTGAAGATCCAGAGCCGGCACCAGCGCAAGGGGGCCCAGGGCGTGAGCACCGTGGTCCTGCAGAACCCGAGCCACAGCATCGCCTTCTTCGTGCGCCTGAAGGTGAACCGGGGCCGGGGCGGCGACGAGGTGCTGCCGGTCCTGTGGCAGGACAACTACGTCTCGCTGCTGCCGGGCGAGAAGCGCGAGATCAGCGCCACCTACCGCGCGTCCGACCTGGACGGCAAGAAGCCGGAGATCGAGATCTCCGGGTGGAACGTCTCGCCCTACCCACCCCCGAAGATGTCGTCGCGCTGACGGCGGGGGCTCAACCCGGCCAGCCGGGCGGGTACAGCGCGCGCAGGCGGGCGTTCTCCTGGTCGGAGAGCGGGAAGAAGTGTGCCTGGTCGGACTGGAAGATCTGCGGGCGGCAGTCGGCTGGCCGTCCGCACATCAGCAAGGTCGGGTCGGCGTTGTGGGGCAGGCCGATGGCGTGGCCCAGCTCGTGGGCGATGACGTTGCGGAGCACGTTGGGCAAGGTGAGCGGAAACAGCTGACCGCCCTTGATCGCCACCATCGTGCGCTTGCCGACCGACGCCGTGAACGAGATGAAGCTCGCGTCCGACAGGACGACCAGCAGGTCGCCCGGGTAGGGCTCCAGGCTGCGCATGCCCCCGCGTGGCCACGCCCGGGAGAGCACCGTCTGCGACATCGACTGGAGCTCCTGGTCCGGCACGCCGCCCGGCACGGCGGTGACCGGCCCCAGCCGGAAGGGCGTGCCCACGGCCGCCAGGGTCCGGTTCCAGAACTCGACCGCCTCGCGCACGACGGCGATCCGCGGATCCCCGGCCCGCGCGACCACGGTGATCGCCGGGACCTTCGCCCAGCGAAACCGCCGCGGTAACCAGAACAGCGCCGCTCCGACCACCCCCAGCGCGATCACCAATGCCGCCAGGGAGCCGACGACGATACGCTTGCGCCGCATCCCGCGGACACTACCGCGAAACCTAGCGGCGGCGGCGGGCGGAGCGCAGGCCGAGCAGGACGGCGAACAGTGCCAGGCCGGCGGGGGCGGGGGCGGGGACGCGATCGCCCGGGACCCGACAGGAGCAGCCGGGCCCGCCTTCCAGGCTCAGACCACCGGCGCCACCGCTGCCGCCCGGGCCGCCGCCGGCCCCGCCGGTGGGAGGGGAGGTGGTGTCGTCGGGGGCGGTGCTGTCCGATCCGGCGCGGTCGAGATCGGGCGGGACCGACGAGCCGCGGCCGTCGTGACAGGCGAAGTCTCCGTTCAGGCGATCGGCGCTGGTGGAGGACGCCGCCCAGACGACGACCGGGCGGTCGGCGGGCAGTCCCAGCGGCACCAGCGCGGTCCAGGGCACGGCCATGTCGATGAAGTGATCGGGCGTGCCGCCGAAGCGGATGCCGTCCGCCACGCTGACCCGGCCGTGGGTGGCGAACGGGTAGGTGGCCACCGGGGGCGTGTCGGCGGGGTCGGTGGGGCTGTTGGCGATGGTGGTGACGGAGTTGCGGTAGAGGGCCACCTGGCCGGCGGCTCCGTCGACGCTGATCAGGACTTCGTAGGTGGACGACGCGCCGTCGGTGCTGAAGGCGAAGCCCCAGGCGCCGGGACGCAGCTGGGCGCCGCCCTGGGTGGGGTCGTCTTCCACCCGCAGCCGCAGGTACAGGAAGCGCTCGTCGACGGCGTGGAAGGCGGCCGGGTCGCTGGGGCCGCCCACGACGTCGCGCTCCTGGGTGGCGCCGGCCTGGTCGCGCACCGGATCGGTCATGGGGGCGCCGCCGCAGCGAAACGGCACCCAGGCGTTGGCGGCCGGGAAGCTCTGGCCGAACGCGGGCGTGGCCAGCAGCAGGAACAGCGCCGAGACAGAAAGCCGCCAGGTCGACATCCGGGACTCCTACTCGAGGATCGTGAATTCCACGCGCCGGTTCTTGGCGCGACCGGCCCGGGTGAAGTTGGGTGCCAGCGGGTTCTCCTCGCCGTATCCGCGGGCGGTCAGGCGGCGGGCAGCGACGCCGCGCTTGATGAGGCCGTTGCGCACGCTCTCGGCGCGCTCCTGGCTGAGCTTGCGGTTGTAGTCGGCGCCCCCGGTGCTGTCGGTGTGGCCTTGCACCTCCAGCCTGCGGATCTGGCGGTGCTCGGACAGCAGGCGCGCCAGCTCGTCCAGCAGCTGCTCGCTCTTGGGCGAGATGTGCGCCGAGCCGACCTGGAACTGCACCTTGCCGTACACGATCACCCGCCCGTCGCGCAGCACGATCCGGGCCTTGTCGGGGCAGCCGTCGCCGTCGCCGCCGCGCTCCTCGGCATCGTCGGGACACTCGTCGTCGTCGTCCAGGACGCCGTCGTGGTCGTTGTCGGGCTCGGGGCAGCCATCGTTGTCCTGGAAGCCGTCGAGGTCCTCGGCCTCCTGCGGACAGCGGTCCTCCAGGTCGGTGATGGCGTCGCCATCGCTGTCTTTCCGACCCCCGCGGGTCGGCAGCCCCACGGCGTAGCGCACGCCCGCAATCACCCGGAAGTCCGGGGTGGCGATCCCGTTGCTGATCCCGACGCCGCCGCCGCCGTAGATCGACCAGCGCAGCGCCGGCCGCACGATCAAGCCGCCCAGCACTTCGAGCGGCAGGTTGGCCGCCGAGCGGCCCTCGTAACCGGGCAGCCAGCCTCCCAGCGCCTCGACCTGCAGGTCCAGCCAGTCGCCCTCGACCGCCGGCGAGTAGGTGGCGGCCAGGCCCAGGGTCAGCTCGTGTCCGGGGGCGGACGCGTCTTGCGGGCTGCGGACGCGAAACCCGCCGCTGCCGCTCAGGAACCAGCGTTCACCGTAAGCCAGCGCCAGGAGCCGCGGCTCGACCGTGACCACGCCCGCGCCCCGCAAGGCGCTCGCCTCGCCGGTGGGCAGGGTCACCGGCGCGGCCAGGCCCAGCACGAAGCCGGCGCGCTCGTCGCCGCTGCGGAACAGCTGGGCCTTGGGCACCAGCCTGAGGTCCCCCACGCCGGCCGCCGCCGCCAGCGGGGCACCGCCGACACCGACCACCTCGCCCCGGTAGATCAGCCGCACCGGCAGGTGCACGGCGACCTCGGCGACGTCGAACAGCCCGAGCGAAGCGAGGAGGTCCATGCTGACCGCGGTGTCGAGCGGCTTGGCCACCGTCTCGCCGCTCTGCCGATCGCGCACGACCACCGCATCGTCGGCGAAATGCAGGAACAGCCCCAGCCCATAGCCGAGATGGCCGGGCACCACCGGCCGCTCGACCGCGAAGCCGCCGGCCGCCCCCGCCGCCGGGGCGAACCGCTCACCGTCCAGCCCCTGCGCCGCCGCCACGCCCGCGACCATCAGGCTCAGGGCCACGACACCCGCGCACCTCACACCCTTGGCCCGGCGATCCATGTGCGCCCCTCCGGAATCGGCGGTCCACGCCCGGACTTGAGTCACCGGTCCCTGGCGTGACCTCCGTTGTCGGCCATGACGACCGCCTTCGCGTATACCGGATCATCTGGAACATGTCGTTCACTCCAACGAGAGCCCTCCTACCTGCGCGAAATCTGTCCGTTGTCGCGCTCGTCGCCGTGATTCTTCCGGCGGTGGCCTGCATGCCTCCCTCCTTTGGAGCGGCGGCGCTGCTGCATCCGGGACGGCGCGCGGTACAGGGGCCGCGCCCAGCAGGCGCGGAGGAGATGACGATCGCCGGCGAAGGCGTCAGCCTGCGGGCGTGGTGGTTCCGAGCGCCGGCTCCGGCCCGCGGCACCGTGGTGTATCTGCACGGGGTCGGAGACAATCGCCGGTCAGGCATTCCGGTGGCCCAGCGGTACGTACCGATGGGCTTCGATGTGGTGGCGTACGACAGCCGCGCGCACGGTGACTCGACGGGAAATGCGTGCACCTACGGCTTTCACGAGAAGCGGGATCTGACCCGGGTGCTCGATCGCATCGAGCGAAAGCCCGTCATCCTGCTGGGCTCGTCCATGGGCGCGGCGGTTGCGCTTCAGGCGGCGGCACAAGACGACCGCATCGCTGCGGTCATCGCGGTGGCGACGTTCTCGGATCTGCGAACGGTGGCCAACGAACGCGCCCCGTTCTTCGCCAGCCAGGGAAACATCCGCAAGGCGTTCGAGATCGCGGGGAAGGAAGCCTCCTTCCAGGTCGACGCGGTGAGCCCCCTTGCCGCAGCCGCCAGGATCCATGTCCCCGTGCTCGTGATCCACGGTGAAAGCGACAACGAGACTCCACCCGAACACTCGCGTCGCGTGTACGGAGCCCTGCGCTCGCCCCGACGGCTGCTGATCGTCCCCGGTGCAGGCCACAACGACTGCCTGCGACCGGACGTCTGGCGCGAGATCGACGGCTGGCTGGCCGACCTGCAGCGTTGATCAGGCCCCTCGGGGGTACAGTCGCGGCGCGGAAGGGCCGACTCCAGTGCACGGAGAAGGCCAATGATCCAGCTGGTGATGGTGGGGGCGCTGCTGGTCGCGACCGCGGCGCCGGACGCGAACGAGTTCGTGCTGCACGATTCGGGCAAGGCGAAAGATGCGGCGGGGGCGAAGGACGGGGCGGCGAAGGCCTCGAAGATCGTGCCGACCAGGACCGAAGCGGCGGTGAAGTTCTTCGTGATCGACAAGGAGCGGGGGCCGGTCAAGAACGTCGTCATCTGTCTCACGGCGCCCGACGGAAGCAAGCGCTACACCGACGAGACCGACGACGCGGGGTATGCGGAGCTGCTGGTGCCGGTGGGACAGAAATACGAGATCACCTACCTCAGCCTCGGTGCCCGCGGGGACATCGTGGCGTCGGTGACGGTGACCGGCGAGCCCAAGCAGAACATCAAGCTGACCCTGCGCTACAAGCGGCTGCCGCCGCCGCCGCCGTTCGTGCTGACCGGGGTCAACTTCGACACCGGCAAGGCCACCATCCGGTCCGAGTCGCTGCCCCGGCTGGACGTGGTGGTCGAGTTCATGAAGCACAAGAAGAGCGCCCGGGTGGAGATCTCGGGGCACACCGACAACGTCGGCAACTCCAAGGCCAACAAGGCGCTGTCGGCCAGACGGGCGCAGGCCTGCCGGTCCTATCTGATGTCGAAGGGCATCGCCGCCGACCGCGTCACCGCGGTGGGATACGGCGACGAGCGGCCGGTGGCCGCCAACGACAGCGACGAGAACCGACAGAAGAACCGGCGCATCGAGGTGGTCGAGCAGCAGGTCCTCGCAGCGCGCGGACCCTGACAGCGCTGCCCGCTGCCGGTGAAGAGGCCCGAGAAGGTGCCGATGAAGAACTTTCACCTGGAGGCTCCCATGACGGCTCGCAAGCTCTCACTCGCCCCGCTGCTGACGATCGCGTTGTCGGCTTGCACCTCACATCCGCTGGCGACACCTACCCCCGCGCCCGAAGCGCAGATCGATCTGAACTACGACCTCAATCCCCTGCGACAGCTGGACCTGCTGTTCGTGATCGACAACTCGGGGTCGATGGCGGAAGAGCAGACCAACCTGCGCAACAACTTCCCCGACTTCATGCGGGCGCTGGAGAGCATCAAGGGCGGGCTGCCCGACACCCGCATCGCGGTGGTGTCCAGCAACATGGGGGCCGGCCCCACCGCGGTGGGCGGCGAGTGCCCGGTGCTGGGCGATGACGGCGCCTTCCAGGCCAAGGCCGGCTGTGGCCTCGATACCAGCAAGCCAGGCAAGTACCTCTGGGTGGACGACAAGGGCACCAAGAACTTCACCGGCCAGCTGACCGACGTCTTCTCCTGCATGGCCCAGCTGGGCACCACCGGTTGCGGCTTCGAGCACCAGCTGCAGTCGATGCGGGTGGCGCTGGCGTCGAGTGACCCGATGGCCAACGGCGCGGTCGGGAACCGGGGCTTTCTGCGCAAGGACGCGTTTTTGGGGATCGTCATCCTCAGCGACGAGGACGACTGCTCGGGCGAGCCCGACGCCACCTTCTACAAGGACGTGGTGCAGGGCCAGTCGGGCAGTCTGCGCTGCACCTTGCTGGGGCACGTTTGCGACGGCAAGCCGGTGCCCGCCTCCAAGGACTTCAAGACCACGCTGGGCGCCTGCACACCCTACGAGCGGCAGGCCTACGAGCGGACCAGCCGGCTCATCAACGTCGAGGAGTTCGTGAGCTACGTCAAGGGGCTGAAGGAGGGGCGCGACGACAAGATCATCGTCTCGTCGATCATCGGCTGGAACGACGATCCGCAGACGACCTACTCGCTGCACGAGCGGACCTTGAACGGCGGCGGGACCGAGCTGGAGCTGGCCCCGGTCTGTTCGCTGGCCAAGACCGGCTCGGCGGCGCCGGGGCTGCGGCTGTCGCAGTTCACCCGCAGCTTCCGCAACAACACCGTCCACACCATCTGCCAGGCCGACCTGGCCCAGGCGATGAAGGAGATCGGCGAGAAGATGGCGCTGGTCATCGACAAGACCTGCCTGGACGCCACCCTGGTGGACACCGATCTCGACACGCCGGGTGTGCAGCCCGACTGCCAGGTGCGCGACCGGCTGTCCGACGGCAAGGGCGGCTACACCGACCAGGTGATTCCCCGCTGCACCGCCGGCGGCGCCACCCCCTGCTGGGAGTTGACGCCGGATACGACCTGCAACGGCTACCGCACCGTGGTCCGCCGGCCCAACGACGCTCCGCCGGCCATCGACTCGCGGCAGATCGTCCAGTGCCTCACCTGTACCGAGGCGACCGATCCCGCGCGCTGTCGCGGGATGTGAGCTTCGAGGAGGGGTTGGTGGGGGAAAAGGGGTGGGTGGTGCTGGGGCTGGCGGGACTGCTGTCGGGGTGCATCGGTCGTTCGGCGGCGGAGGTGGCGCCGTCGCGGGCGCCCGACGCGCGGCCGGTGATGGCCGAACTGCCGGCGGACGCGGCGGCGGCCGGTCCGCTGATCGACCTGCGGGTGTGGAACGTGGCGCCGCCGGAGATCGATCCGTTCGCCGAGCACCTGGCTGACAGCGTGCCCTGCGAGAACGCGGACTGGCACCGCGAGCCCACCGCCATCGAGGTGGAGACCAAGCGTTGCAACTACATCACCTTGATGCAGCCGGCGCTGCGCGATCTGCACCCGGGAGACAGGGTGTGGTTCCTGGCCTGGTGGCAGCGGTTGCTGAGCCTGCAGCCGGCGACAGGGCACATGGCGGTGGCGCTGGGCAAGCAGGTGGTGTGGCAAGAGACGGTGGCCATCCCGGGCGAGGCCGACGCGCGCGAGGTGCTGCTGACGGGCGTGCCCGAGCTGCACCGGGGTGACCCGGTGTTCATCCACGTGCGCAACCACGGCTACAACTCGTGGAAGTTCAGCGCCCTGATGGTCAAGTGACGGAGGGCTGGTGATGAGTCGCGGGGGGTTGGTTGCGGCGATGAGGCGCTCCCGGTTGGTGCGGCTGGTGATGAAGCCCTCGCCGCTGCTGGGTGCAGCGGCGCTGGGGCTGCTGCTGGCGCCCGGATGTGGCGAGCTGGGCCGCTTCGACCTGGGCGGTCCCGACGGGGCGGCGCGCGCGGACGGTGGCGCGGCCGACGGGGCGCAGGATGGCGCGCGAGAGGGCGGCCCGACGGACGGCGGCGGCGTACCGGACATGGCGGCGGGGCCGACCTACTACCAGGACATCTTGCCCATCTTCGAGAGCAAGTGCCTGCGTTGCCACCAGCAGGGAGGGATTGGCCCGTTCCGCCTCGATCTGTTCACCAGCGCGCGCGACAAGGCGGCGCTGATCGCACTGAAGACCGGGTCGGGCGAGATGCCACCTTACCTGGTGGCGCACGACGGGTCCTGCGGCGATTTCCAGCATGACGCCACTCTTGGCGCCGAGCAGGTGCGGCTGATCGCGCTCTGGGCGGAGGGCGGCCGGCTGGAGGGGACCCGCCGCGACGTGACCGTGCCGCCGCTGCCCACCCTGACCGGCGGCACCGACTACGCCACGCCCGCCTTCGCGCCGGTCAAGCAGGGCGGGGCGCTGGCCCAGTTCGACGAGTACCGCTGCTTCCTGCTGGACCCGGCCATCTCGGGCACGAAGTACATCACCGGGTACGACGTGATCCCGGGGACGCCGGAGATCGTGCACCACGTGATCGGGTTCGTGGTCGACCCGGCCAAGACCACCGGCTCGGGCCAGACCAACGCGCAGGTGATGGCGGCGCTGGACGCGCGCGAGCCGGATCGGCTGGGCTGGTCCTGCTTCGGGGCGGCCGGCGACGGGGTCGAGGTGGAGGGCGCGCCGGTGACCTGGGCGCCCGGGCAGGGCCTGGTCGAGTACCCGGCTGGCGTGGGGGCGAAGATCAAGCCCACCCACCGCTTCGTGATCCAGGTGCACTACAACATGGACCAGCCGGCCAAGGAGGGGAAGACCGACAGCACGAAGGTGCGCCTCCGCTACGCCGAGACCGTCGAGCGGCTGGGGCTGTTCCTGCTGCCCGACGGCTTCCTCGAGTCGCTGCGCAAGGGCACGCCCGACTCGCTGGCGGCCGGGCAGGCGTCGGTGAAATACACCTGGACCAAGACCGCGGCGCAGCTGGGACTGCCCGGCAGCTTCGACGTGTCGGTGATGGGGGTGATGCCCCACATGCACGCGCGCGGGCGCAAGCAGGAGATCCGGCTGCGCACCGGCGACGGGCCGGACGCCTGCGTGGCCCGAGTCGACGCCTGGAACTTCAACTGGCAGAAGGCGTATTTCTACAAGACCGCGCCGGTCATCAAGCCCACCAGCGCCATCACGGTGACGTGCGACTACGACACCAGCGCCGACGGCGCGGCGGTGATGCCGGGGTGGGGAACCCAGAACGAGATGTGCCTGGCGGTGCTGTTCGTGGCGCTGCCACCCAGCCTGGGTCTTTACTGACGTGCAATTCGGCAATTACCGCTCGGTTTCGCTGCTGGGCGAGGGGGGCATGGGGGCGGTCTACCTGGCCGAGCACCCGGGCATCGGGCGCAAGGTGGCGGTCAAGGTGCTGCGCCCCGAGCTCAGCCGGGACACGCAGCTTTTGACCCGCTTCCTCAACGAGGCGCGGGCGGCGAACGCCATCCGCCACCCCAACATCATCGAGATCCTCGATTCGGGCACCACCGAGGAGGGGCAGCCGTACCTGGTGATGGAGCTGCTGGAGGGCGAGACCCTGGCGGCGCGGCTGCGGCGGCTGGGACGGCTGTCGCTGAGCGAGGCGCTGGACATCGGCTACCAGACCGCCTCGGCGGTGGGGGCGGCCCACAAGAAGGCCATCGTCCATCGCGATCTGAAGCCGGACAACCTGTTCCTGGTGGCCGACGAGAGCAGCCCGGGGCGCGAGCGGGTCAAGGTGCTGGACTTTGGCATCGCCAAGCTGCAGGCCCAGTCCGAGCCGGTGCAGACCCGCACCGGCACGGTGATGGGGACGCCGGCGTACATGTCGCCCGAGCAGTGCCTGGGCAACCGCGAGCTCGACGCCCGCAGCGACATCTATTCGCTGGGGATCATCCTGTTCGAGATGATCTGCGGGCGGGCGCCGTTCGTCTCCACCGGCTTCGGCGAGCTGGTGAACATGCACCTCAACCAGCCGCCGCCGGCGCCGCGCGCGCTGGTGCCGGACATCCCGGCGGAGGTCGAGAGCCTGATCCTGGCGACCCTGGCCAAGAAGCCGGAGGCCCGGATCCAGACCATGGCCGAGGTGCAGGCGGCGCTGAAGGCCGCGGCCGACGGGCGCAAGGTGGGCGTGTCCTCGCCCGACTTCGGCGGGCGCACCTTGCCTATGCACGGCGGGGAGCCAGGGCCGGCCGCGCCGCCCACGGCGACGACGTTCACGACCGGCATCGGCGAGCGCGTCGAGG
>JBKPRZ010000602.1:0-6183 GCA_046734815.1 Myxococcota bacterium
CCACCGGCGCCGCCCTCCCCGCCGATGCCGATGCCGCCGATGCCTCCGGGGCCGCCGGGTTCGCCGCCGACGGGCGGCCGGCCGCCTGCACCGCCGCCGCCGTCCTGGGGCGGCATCACGCTGACGAACTCGCGCGTGCCATCCGGCCCGCAGCCGAGCGCGATCAGAACGACGAACGAGCTGGTGACGGACCCGACCCCCATCCACACGCCACCAGCACGCCCGGGTGGGCGGCGAGCCATCTGTGCAGCATAAGACGCCCTGCCGGACGTCTCAAGGTTACAGAACGGACATCTTGTCAGCTGACCCACGCACGCGCGTTGCGAAACAACCGCAGCCAGGGACCGTTTTCACCCCAGTCGTCCGGATGCCAGGAATGCTGGACGGTGCGGAAAACACGTTCGGGGTGGGGCATGAACAGCGTCGCCCGGCCGTCGGCGCTGGTCACGGCGGTGATGCCGCCCGGCGAGCCGTTCGGGTTGAACGGGTAACGTTCGGTGACCGCACCGCGGTTGTCCACGAAGCGCGCCGCCACAAGACCGGACGACTCGAGCCGGGCGCGGTCGGCGGGCGCGCGCCATTCGGCCCGCCCCTCGCCGTGGGCGACCACGATGGGCAGACGCGCGCCGGCCATGCCCGCCAGCAGCACCGAAGGTGACGGCTCGATCTGCACCGTGGACAGGCGCGCCTCGAACCGGTCCGACCGGTTGCGCACGAAGCGGGGCCACTGCTCGGTGCCGGGGATCAGCGCCTTGAGGTTGGACAGCATCTGGCAGCCGTTGCAGACACCCAGCGCGAACGTGTCGGGACGCTGGAAGAAGGCGGCGAACAGGTCGCGGGCCCGGGCATGCAGCAGGATCGACTTGGCCCAGCCCTCGCCCGCGCCCAGCACGTCGCCGTAAGAGAAGCCACCGCAGGCGGCCAGGCCACGCACGTCGCGCAGATCGGCGCGGCCGTCCAGCAGGTCGCTCATGTGCACGTCCACCGCGTCGAAGCCGGCCCGGTGAAAGGCGGCCGCCATCTCCACCTGCCCGTTGACCCCCTGCTCGCGCAGGATGGCCACGCGCGGGCGCGCGCCGCGGGCCACCAAGGGGGCAACAACGTCCGCCTCGGGATCGAACGTCAGGCGCGGGCTCAGCCCGGGGTCCTCGAGGTCCAGGCGGGCGGCCTGCTCCTCGGCGGCGCAGCCGGGATCGTCGCGCAGGGCCTGCATGCGGAACGTGGTGTCGGACCAGACCTCGCGCAGCCGCCGGCGCTCGCCTTCCCACAACGTGCGCGCCCCGCGGGCGATGCGCAGGCGCGGCTGGCGGGTCAGGCGGGCGACCGGGTGGACCGCGCCGCCCAGGCCATGGGCGGCGAGCACCGCCTGGACGGCGGCGCGATCGCGGCGGCGCACCTCCAGCACCGCGCCCAGCTCCTCGGCGAACAGAGCGGCCAGCGGGTCGGAGCCCAGCGGTTCGAGGTCGATGTCCAGCCCCACGCCGCCCGCCACCGCCATCTCGAACAGAGTGCAGAACAGGCCGCCGTCGGACCGGTCGTGGTAGGCGAGCAGCTGGGGAGCGAGCGCCTGGATGGCGGCGAAGAACCCGGCCAGCCGGGCAGGGTCGTCGAGGTCGGCGGGGCGGTCGCCCAGCTGCCCGAATACCTGGGCCAGGGCCGAGCCGCCCAGCCGGTTGCGGCCCCCGCCCAGGTCAACCAGCAGAAGCTCGGTCTCGTCGTCGGGCGCGCCGGCCCGTTGCAGGCGGCCGATCTCGGGGGTGAGGGTGCGGCGGATGTCGGTGACCGGGGCGAAGGCGCTGACCACCAGCGAGACGGGCGCGGCCATCTCCCGGCGGGCGCCGCCCTGCTGCCACACCGTGCGCATGGACATCGAGTCCTTGCCCACCGGGATGGCGATCCCCAGCGCCGGGCACAGCTCGGTGCCGACCGCGCGGACGGCGGCCACCAGGCGCGCGTCTTCGCCGGGGTGGCCGGCGGCGGCCATCCAGTTGGCCGACAGCTTCACGTCGGACAGCCGGGCGATGGACGCGGCGGCCAGGTTGGTCAGCGCCTCGCCGACCGCCAGGCGCGCCGAGGCGGCGGCATCCAGCAGCGCCACCGGCGGACGTTCGCCCATCGCCATCGCCTCGCCGGTCCAGCCGTCGTAGCTGCTGGCGGTGACCGCCACGTCGGCCACCGGCACCTGCCAGGGGCCCACCATCTGATCGCGCGCCACCAGGCCGGTGACGCTGCGGTCGCCGATGGTGATGAGAAACGTCTTGTCCGCCACCGCCGGCAGCCGCAGCACCCGCTGGATCGCCTCGTCCAGGTCGATGCCGGCGGGATCGAAGGGCGGGCGGGGCGGCTGGACGGTGACGGCGTCGCGCTTCATCTTCGGCGGCTTGCCGAACAGGACGCTCATGGGCAGGTCGATGGGGCGGTTGCCGAAGTGGGCGTCCTCGACCAGCAGCCGCCCGTCGGCGGTGGCCTCGCCGACCACCGCGAAGGGGCAGCGCTCGCGGCGGCACAGCGCCTCGAAGCGCGGCAGAGCACCGGGCGCCAGCGCCAGGACGTAGCGCTCCTGGGCCTCGTTGCACCACAGCTCCAGCGGGGACATGCCCGGCTCGTCGCTGGGCACCGCCCGCAGCTGGATGCGCCCGCCCCGGCCGCTGCCGTGCAGGATCTCGGGCAGGGCGTTGGCCAGCCCGCCGGCGCCGACGTCGTGGATGGACAGGATCGGGTTGTCGGCCCCCAGCGACCAGCAGCGGTCGATCACCTCCTGGCAGCGGCGCTGCATCTCGGCGTTGTCCCGCTGCACGGAAGCGAAATCCAGATCCTCGCTGGAGGCGCCCGAGGCCAGCGACGAGGCGGCCCCGCCGCCCAGGCCGATCAGCAGCGCCGGCCCGCCCAGCACCACCAGCGGCGCGCCTGGCGGGACCTCCTCCTTGGTGACCTGCCCGGGCGCGATGGTGCCGTGCCCGCCGGCGATCAGGATCGGCTTGTGGTAGCCGCGCAGCTCGGGGCGGCCGTCGGGGCCGGGCACCTCCATCTCGAAGGTGCGGAAGGTGCCGGCCAGAGCGGGCCGGCCGAACTCGTTGTTGAAGGCGGCCGCACCCAGCGGCGCCTCGAGCATGATCTCCAGCGCCGAGGCCTGCCGCTCGGGACGGCCGAAGTCCACCTCCCACGGCGCCGGCGCGTCGGGCAGGCGCAGGTTCGAGACCGTGAACCCGATCAATCCCGCCTTCGGCTTGGCGCCGCGGCCGGTGGCTCCCTCGTCGCGGATCTCGCCGCCCGAGCCGGTGGAGGCGCCCGGATAGGGGGAGATGGCGGTGGGATGGTTGTGGGTCTCGACCTTCATCAGAATGTGCGCGGGCTGGGTGCGCGGGCGGTAGAGACCGGTGGCGGGGTCGACCAGGAAGCGCGTGGCCAGCGGGCCCTCGATGACCGAGGCGTTGTCGACGTAGGCCGACAGCACGCCGCCGGGGCTGGCCTCGGTGCTGCGGCGGATCATCTGGAACAGCGAGCGTTCCTGCCGCTGGCCGTCGACCACCAGCTCGGCGTTGAAGATCTTGTGGCGGCAGTGCTCGCTGTTGGCCTGCGCGAACATCATGAGCTCGATGTCGGTGGGGTCGCGCCCCAGGGCGGCGAAGGCCTCGACCAGGTAGTCGATCTCGTCGGCGGACAGCGCCAGCCCCATCTCGCTGTTGGCGCGGGCCAGGGCCTCGCGGCCGCGCGGACCCAGGGGCAACGTGCGCAGGGGACGGGGCTGCTCGCGGGCGAACAGGCGGTCCGCCTGGGCAAGGGCGGGCAGCACCACCTCGGTCATGCGGTCGTGCACGGCGCGCAGCAGGGCGCGCTCGTTGGCGATCGCGCCCGCCACCCGGTAGCGGACGCCGCGCTCGATGCGGTGGACCTCGTGCAGGCCGCAGATGCGGGCGATGTCGGTGGCCTTGGACGACCAGGGCGAGATGGTCCCCGGGCGGGGGACCACGTGCAGGTCGCGGGCGGTGGGCTCGCTCAGGTCGGCGCCGGGGGCGCCGTAGTCCAGGAGGCGGTCGAGGATCGCGCGCCGTTCCGGGGGCAGCGGGGGCGCGTCGATCAGATGGACGAACCGGGCGGACAGGGCGGTGATGCCCGGGTTGTGCCGGCGCAGGATCTGCAGGCGCTGCTCGACGCGCGCCGGGGCCAGGGCGGCGGGGCCTTCCAGGACGAACATGGGGCAAGAGTGCCGCGTGACCGGGCATCGGGCAATCCAATAGATTTTTGTGGTATCGATAAGAAATTGTGATGGTCGATCATCCCTCCGCGACAGCGCCGCCGAACAGGCAGAGCTCGCTACGGAACGAGGTGATCGACTCGGGGCGGTTGCACACGTTCGTCGTGGTGGCGCGGGAGGGCGGGTTCGCGCGGGCGGGGCGGCGGCTGGGGCGGACGCAGTCGTCGGTCAGCCAGGCGATCGCGCAGCTGGAGTGGGAGCTGGGGTGCAAGGCGTTCGCGCGGGAGGGGCGCGGGGCCCGGTTGACCGATGCGGGGCGGGTGCTGCTGGCGCACGCGGAGGAGATCCTGGAGCAGATGGGGCGTGCGCGCGCGCATCTGGAGGCGGCCGCCGACCTGCGCGCGGGCGAGCTGGTGATCGGGGCCAGCGACACCCTGGCCTGTCATCTGCTGCCGCCGCTGCTCGCCGCCTTCCGGGCGCGCTACCCCGGCGTGGAGCTGCGCCTGGACAACCGCCCCTCCCCCGCCACCGCCCGGGCGGTCGCCGAGCGGCGCACCCACGTGGGCGTGGTTAGTCTGCCGCTGCCCGATGATCTGACCGCGAGCGCGCGGCCCCCCGGCCAGCGCGTGCGGGTGCAGTCTCTGCTGCGTCAGGAGGACGTGGTGATCTTGCCGCCCGGGCACCCGCTGGGCCGTCGCAAGCGGCTGGCGATCCGCGATCTGCTGGAGGTGCCGTTGCTGCTGCTCGACCGGACCACCGGCACGCGCGCCTTCCTGGAACGCGCCTTCGCGGCGCTCCCGGCCGCGCCGCGGGTGGTGATGGAGATGAGCAGCGTCGAGGTGCTCAAGCGGCTGGTCGAGCTGGGCTTCGGCGCCTCGGTGGTGCCAGCCTGGGCCACCGCCCGCGAGGCTGCCGCCGGCTCACTGCTGGCGCGCCCGCTCCGGGGGCTGCCCGCCGGGCGCGCGGTTGGCCTTGTCACCCCGGCGGTCGATCCGCTGCCCCGCGCAACCGCCGCCTTCGTCGAGCTGGCGCGACGCCACCGCTTCACGAACCGGAAGCCCCGAACCTGAGCGGGACGACGGTCAGTTCGCGGCCAGCTCGCTCAGCTGCGCTTCGATGCGGGCGGCGTCGGCGGGCTCGAAGCCGGCGTTGATGTGGCGGAGGATGCCGCCGCGGTCGATCACGTACGAGGTCGGCATCTTGCTGGGTTGCAGGCGGTCGGGGACGGTGCCCGACGGATCGTGAGCCACCGTGAGGGACCATCGCTTGCGCTTCTTGAGGAACTGCTCGGCGGCGCCGCGGTCCTCGTCGATCGAGACCGCCACCACCTCGACGCCCTTGGCCTGCAGGCGGTGGGCGATCTCGTCCAGGGTGGGCATCTCGTCCTTGCAGGGGACGCACCACGACGCCCAGATGTCGAGCAACACAACCTTGCCTCGCAGCGCGGACAGCCGGACCTCCTTCTTGTCCCAGAAGCTCTCCACGGTCAGGTCGGGCATCGGCTCGCCCACCCCCTTGCCGCCCCCCCCACCGCCGCCGCCCCCGGAGGCTCCCCCCACCGTCGCACATCCGGTCACGAGCATCGGGAACGAGCCCAGGGCAACCATCAAGAGCGCGGCGCGAAACGGGGCACGCAACATCGGACCTCCTTGGAGCATCTCTTCGTCTCTTCGGCAGAAGCGCCTATTTTTACAATCCCCGCGGGCGCCGTGCACGCGCAACGTCTGACCACCGGCCACGCATCCTGATCTCGCCGCCGACAACAAAAAACCCCCTCCCCGCCTGGGCGGGGAGAGGGTCGTCTCCGCTATTGCGGAGGGGTCAGCGGCGCCGGCGGCGGACCGTCAGCAGCGCCATTCCCATCAGCACCAGCGCCAGGCCCGCGCCGGCGCCGGTCGGCTGGGCGCCGACGTGGCAGCTGCAGCCGGCCGAGATCGGCTCGTTGGTGGGCGTGGCGGGCGGAGCGGTGGGCGGGGGCGAACCACCGG
>JBKPRZ010000603.1:0-9111 GCA_046734815.1 Myxococcota bacterium
GCGTGGGCGCACGAGGAACGCGCCGCCCGGGACTTGGCCGCGCGCCATTCGAAGGGCTTCCGGCGGCGGCTGGAGCAGGATCTGGATCGATGATCGCCGATGACCCCAGCGACCTCCAGCCCACGAAGCACCGTGCTGACCTGCGTCCTGCGTGGGGCCAAGTGGAAACCTTCGAGGCGATCACCTCGATCGTTCTCTTGTGTCAGCCGACGAGGAGACCCAAGATGGCGCCGCGGTCCCTGACAACTTAAGAGGTGCCACCGCTGGCCTTCTGCTCCGAAAGAAGGTCAGCATGAGAATAGATGGACCATACAAGCACGGACGCCGCTTCCGGCTTCGCATCCGGGAAGACGGCGCCCAGCGTGTGGAATCGTTCGACAGTGAAGAGGAGGCGGCAGCTCGACGCGAACGCCTCAGGCTCGAGGCACGATCAAACGCCACGGTGAAGGTTGCGGAGGCGCTCGATACCTACGCCGTGCAGTTGGCCGACAAGGGGAACCGTCCCCGATCGATCGAGTGCACGGTTCAGCGTCTGAAGGTGCTCTTCCGGCTGGTTCTGCAGCGGCCGGTCGGATCGCTCCACGCGGCGCGGGAGGGCCTAGTCGAGGCTGTTCAGGATTACCGGTTCGGGGAGCCTGCGCGTACCTTGTCGGTTGCCTCGAAGCGGAACCTGGTGAATCAAGGGAAGACGTTCCTGAACTGGTGCAAGGAGCAGGGGGCGCTGCGCTCGAACCCCCTGGCGGGCTATCGGGTTCTGGGACGGGCGAATCGGGGAAAGCCGCAGCTGACCGCCGATGAGGCGGTGCGGTTCATGAGCACGTGCTACCGGCTCGCGGATGAGGCTCTGGCAGGACGTCGCACGGTCCGGAGGTTGCGGGTGGACAGCATGCCGCAGCTGGAGGGTTCAGTCGCCGCAGCCTGCGCGTTGTGGCTGGGTCGGAGAGCGTCCGAGCTCATCGATCGCCAGGTCCGGGACCTCGATCGTGGCGGAACGGTGCTCAACGTGCCGGACGCCAAGACACCGAGCGGGGTGGGGGCATTCGAGATCCCGACGCAGCTGCAGGCCTACCTGGGGCGACTGGCGAAGGGGAAGGGACCGAAGGACCGAATCTTCGGCTCCGCCGATCGCCACGATCTCCTCCGGTGGGTCCACCGGATCTGCCGGATCGCCGGCGTCCCGGTCGTGTGCACGCACGCTCTCAGAGGGACGTGGGGGTCGCTGGCCCGGAAGAACGGGGCGGCCCTGGAGGCGGTGTCGAAGGCGCTGGGACACGCGTCGACCGCGGTCACGAGCGCGCACTACGTGACCGCAGAAGCGGAAGCTGTCGCCCGGCAGCTGGAGGTGGAGGCGGTGCTCAGGAGGGCGATTCAGCCTGAGAGAGCCACGCGATCATGAGGTCGAAAGCGCACCAGATCTTGGTACCAAAGTGGTACCAAATTCAGCGGATGCGTCAGATCCGATGAGATAAGCTACGAGAATCCTTACGCGAGGATGGCGGAACTGGTAGACGCGCCAGACTTAGGATCTGGTTTCGTAAGAAGTGGGGGTTCGAGTCCCCCTCCTCGCACCACTCAGGGGCAGTCGCCGGCGTTCTTGTAGCCGGTGTAGAGGATTCCGCAGGCGGCGTCGCCGGTGCTCTTGATGGCGTCGTAGGTGGCGGTGCAGGTCGCCTTCTTGGTGGGGTCGGCGATGGCGGCGCAGCAGGATTGCAGATCGGCGCAGGTGCCGCTGCCCAGGCCGTCGGGGAGGTTGGGGAATCCGTCGGGGAAGTTGAAGCCGTCGGGCAAGGCGAACCCGTCCGGCAGGTTGGGGAAGGGGCCGTCGAAGGAGGGCACGGGGACGTCGGGGAGGCCGCCGTCGAAGATCGGGGTGGGGGTGCCGCCGTCCAGCTTGGGCAGGCAGGCGGGGCGGGTGCAGGATGAATGGTCCTGGCAGGTCTGCACCGTCTCGAGGCAGGTCTTGCATTCGGCCGACGGGAGAGGGCAGGCGAGCAGGCAGCCGAGGTCGCCACACGCGCACTTGCTGGCGCACTGGATGAAGCTGCCGCAGGGGCCGCCATAGTTGCCCATGGCCACGCCGGGGCCGTAGCAGTTCTTGAATTCGGTCTGGCAGGCGGTGTACGTGCAGGTGTTGTAGGTGTCCAGCTCGGCCTTGTTGCAGCTGCCGGAGCCGCCGCTCACGCCACAGCCCAGACTCGGCATGCCACCATCGCCGGCGCTGCCGCCACCGCCGGTGCCGCCCGTGCCGCCGCCACCACCGGTGCCCCCGCCGCCGGTCCCTCCGGCGCCTCCGGTTCCGCTGGGGCCGTCCTTGCGGGCGGCGGCGTCCGTCGACGTCCCGTCGCCCCCGCAGCTCGCGAACCCGACGAACAGACCGATCGCCAGCACCGCACACGCCGTCCGCATGGAACCTCTCCTCGCCGGGGATCAGAACGCCGGCGCGCCATTATCGGCCCCGGCGATCCGCCCCGTCAAGCACGGCCCGAGGCAGCGAAGGGGCCGGCGGAGGCGAAGGGATCCACGGACGCGGAGGAAGGGCGCAGTGAACGCCCCGGCGGTGCGCTCAGCGGCTCTCGGCCAGGTTGACCTTCAGGGTGCGGCCGTCGAGCTCGGCGCCGTTCATCGCCTTGACCGCTTCGGCGGCGTCGGGCGGCTTCTCGAACGTCACGAAGCCGAAGCCGCGCGAGCGGCCGGTGGCGCGGTCGAGGATGACGGTCGCGTCGATGACCGTGCCGAAGCGGGCAAAGGCGGTGGTCAGATCCTCGGTGGTGGTGTCCCAGCTGAGGCCGCCCACGAACAGCTTCACTGGCCCGACGGTGCTCCGCTTGGGGCGCGGGGCCACCGAGATGACCACGTCTTCCAGGGCCACCTCGGGAAGCTTCATTCCGTCCGGGGACGTCGCTGCCTGAGGATCCTCTTGACCGGGGCCCATGCCCTGGGCGCGCATCGCCCGGTTGTGGCGCAGGCGCTCCATCTTTTCCTTCTTCTTCCGGTCGCGTTCCGCTTCGCGCTGACGCTTACCGCCCGCGTATCCGCGGGTCACGAGCGCGCACCCCTGAGGGTCGGAATCGCCTTATTCGTAGGAATCGTCTGCCACCGGGTGGCACGTTGCATTGTCACCATCTTCTTCTTTGGCCGCCTCGACATAGAGTAGTCGAGTTCTAGCCTCCCGGCGGCATCAAACCAACCCCAGCGCGTGCCAGTCTGCCGTTTTTTGTCGGCCGCCGAGTCCCCGAAAGGGGTCTCGCCGGGGCGCGCAATGCACCCCAGCGAGACCAAAGGCCAGGGCCGGAGCGCGTCAGCTACCGCAATATTAAGGGAGAAGCTGACGCGCTCACGGCTGGCGAGAGGGGAGCCCCCTGACCCCGGCTCAGTACCGGGCGCGCAGACCGAACATCGCCGAGGCCGGTTCCTGCAGGGCCGGACCGCCGACCCCGCGCAGGGCGTACTTCCGGTTGGTGATGTTCCGGGCCAGCACGAACGCATCCACGTTCTTGATCGGCGTGTACAGGGCGTGGAAGTTCAGCTCGTACGGGTTCTTCAGGCTGACGCCCAGGTCGGTCCACTCGGCGGGCAGGTTGGCCGGGGTGGAACGCAGCACCAGACTGGGGGTGATCGACAGGCCCTGGACGATGCTCCAGGTCACGCCCGCGCGGACGTTGTGCGCGGAGATCTTGTCCAGGTTGGTGGTGGTGGCGCCGGTGGTCCGCTTGAAGTGCACGTACGAGTAAGACGCGCGCGCGCTGATGGGCCCCATGTTGTAGCGAGCGGACAGGTCGGAGCCATAGGCCTGGCTGCTGCCCAGGTTGATGGCGCGGGCGACCCGCCGGGTCTTGCTGGCGTCGTTGGGGTCGATGTAGACCTTGTCGTACAGCACCGTTTCGGGCAGCTCGGTCTGGGCCGTCAACAGCAGGTTGTCCTGCTTGTTGAAATAGCCGCTGGCCGACACCAGCAGGCTGTCGTTCTGGAAGGTCGCATTGACCTCGTTCGACATCGCCTTTTCCGGCTTCAGGTCCGAATTTCCGGCGCTGATCTGCACGCCGTTGTCGAACACGTTGTGGAAAAAGTACGGCGCCGGGGCCACGTACGCCTGGGTGAAGATGTATTTCACCGTCAGCGGCTGGATGGGGCTGTAAACCAGCGCTGCGCGCGGGCTGACCGGGGTGGCGTCGAACCGGGTGTTGATGTCGACCCGGACACCGCCGATGAGGCGCAGGTTGTCCAGGAACTTGTGCGACCCCTCGGCGTAGGCGCCGTAGGTCTGGTAGTGCAGGTCGATGGCCCGGTTGACCACCTGCTTGCTGTTCGGGTCCGGCAGCCCGTTGGTGCCCAGGTCGGTGTAGTAGGAGAGGGAGCCGGCCTGCTCGACGATGCTCTTGTCCCGGTTGGCGCCATCGAGGACGCTCGCCTTGGGCAGGATGTCGAAGTTCGAGGCGGTGGCGCCAAAGGTGAAGCGGGTGGAGTCGCTCAAGGTCCAGTCCAGCTTCTCGTCCACCGTCTCGCCGGTGCCCACCCCGTACTTGAAGTCGTGCAGGTACAGCGAGTCGGGGCCGCCCGGGAAGACGTAGCGCGACTCGGGCTGCACCTCGTACCGGTTGAAGGTCAAGTTGGAGCTCAGGGTCAGGCTGTCGCCCAGGCTCAGAGCGTGCTGGCCTTCCACGACGATCGAGCGATCGCGCCAGATGGCCTCGGGCACGAAGAACAGCACCGGGCTCTTCAGGCCTTCACCGCTGCCCTCGGACGAGCTGCGCCGGCTGTCGCGGATCCAGGCCTGCAGCGAGGCGCTCTTGGACTCGATGCGGGCGAAGGCGTTGAGGCCGCGTTCACCGCGCGTGGCGGTGGCCGCGTCGCCGCCGCGCATGGCACCCGAGAGGAAGGTGTTGTACTTGGCCCACCAGTCCGGGTACTCCTTGGAAAAATCGCTGAGGTCGGCGTCCCGGTACTGCACGTAGCCGGTGAATGCCAGCGGGTTCTGCGATTTTTCACGCAGGTTGGTGGCGAAGGAGGCGTAGCCCTCCTTGGCGTTGCGCAGGCCATAACCCGCCACCGCCTCGGCCATCACGTCGGCGGGCTTCTTGGTCTTGATGTTGATGACCGCGCTGATGGCGTCCTGGCCGTACAGCGTCGATCCGGGGCCGTACATGATCTCGATCTGCTCGGCGGGCCGAACGCTGATGTCACCGCGGATCATCAGCTCCTCGCCGCCGGGCGGGTTGACCCGCATGCCGTTGACCAGGAGGATGATCTTGTTGTTGCCGATGACGCCCCGGACCGGGACCAGCGTGCCCTGCTCGGAGTAATACCGCTCGACCGTCTCCATGCCGGGCAGGTCCTTCAGCACGTCCTCCAGGGTGGAGTAGCCGTTGGCGCGGATGTCGTTCTTGGAGACGACGTACATCGTCGCCGGCGCCTCGGTGGCGCGCTCGACCGCGCGGGAGGCGGTGGTGATCTGGGGGTTCAGCAGCTGCTCCAGCGACAGGGCGGTGATGTCCCACTCCTTGCCACCTTCGGGCACCGCCCCCTGCAGGTGGGGATCGGCGGCGTTGGGATCCGGACGGGCATAGGGTGCCTCGCCGTTCGGGTCGGGCTGGGCGGGCTGTTCGGCAGCGGGTTGCTCGGCGGGCGGCGCCGGCGGCGCGGCCTCCTCGGTAGGGGCGGGTGTCTCGGGCGGATCTTGCTGCGCCCGGGCCGCGACCTGCAGCCCTGTCAGCGCGAACAGACCGGCGGCCAGCAGGCCCGCTCCCCGCGCGGCACCGGTCCAGAAGTCACCGCGATACGCCATCGAACGATCTCTGCCTTTGTCCTGCAAACCCATCATTCCCTCTCCCTCAATTAAGGCGCCGCACGTCGCACGTTGCACCACAACCCGACACCATCACACCGGATGTGCCTCCGGCAGGGGGTGTGCGAAGCGCGCCCTCTCCGGGCGGTCTTCACACGCGAAAGACGATCGACTGTCTCGTACCCTCCGAACGACCCTCGCCGTTCCCCGCGACGTGCCGGTCACTCGACCGCTCGCCCGCGGCTGGCGTCTGCCCCAACCCTCTAGGCGACCTCCTTTGCCTCTGGTCCCTTCTTTCGCCAGCGCCTACTTAATCACGATGTCCGTCGAGGAGTCAAGCTGCTGGAGTCGGTTTTTTGGTACTGCTACGGATTTTTCGATTGGGGGCAGCAGCGTTTGGGGCGCATCGAGTTGCGCTGTTTGCCAATTGCGGCGCATTTGATGGTTTCATTTGAATTTCGGCCGAAATTCGCGGGATTCTTGCGGGCCGCCGTGGTGGGATTTTGTGTGGACGGGTCGCTGATTTGTTAAGACTCGAAGGCCATGAAGACGACCACCACCACCGACTTGCTTGCGCGTTACGACGTCTTTTTCCTCGACGCCTACGGCGTGCTGGTCTCGTCGAACGGGCCGCTGCCGGGCGCGGCCGAGTTCCTGGGCCGGCTGGCCGAGGCGGGAAAGAGCGCGCTGATCCTGTCGAATGATGCTTCGCGATCGGCGCAGACCTCCTGGCGTCGTTACCGCGGCTTCGGCCTGCCGCTCGCGCCCGAGCAGATCCTCACCTCCGGTGCTCTGCTGCGCGATCACTACGCGCGCGCTGGCCTGGCGGGCGCGCCCACCATCGTGCTCGGCACCGAGGACTCCGCCGAATACGTGCGCGAGGCGGGTGGGCGCCCGGTGGCCAACGGTGACCTCGCCGCCGAGGTGGTGGTGGTGGCCGACGACGACGGCTACGACTTCCTCGAGGCGGTCAACGAAGTGGTCACCGTGCTGCTGGCCCGGCTGGATCGCGGGCACCAGACCCAGCTGCTGCTGCCCAACCCGGACCTGCTGTTTCCCCGCGGACCGGGCTCGTTCGGGATCACCGCCGGTTCGATCGCGGCCATGATCGAGGAGATCCTGAAGCTGCGCGAGCCCGGTGGCTCGCTGCGCTTCATCCCTCTGGGCAAACCGCACGCCCCCATGTTCGAGGCGGCCATGCGCAAGAGCCCCACCCAGGACCGCAGCCGCATCGTGATGATCGGCGACCAGGTGGTGACCGACATCCGCGGGGCGCGCGACTTCGGCCTGGATTCGGTGTTCGTGCAGAGCGGGATCGGCCGCGAGGCGGACTGCCGCCTGCACGGGGTCTCGCCGACCTGGTTGCTCGACCGCCTGTCCTGATCGTCGCCGCGCCGGTCAGGGCGGCGGCATCACCGAGGAGCCGCAGGTGGGTCCCTCGCGGGGGCAAAGGGTGACGTTGCAGGCCGAGCCCACCTCCACGCCGCCGGCGTTGCCCCGGGCCAGCACCCCGGTGGCCTCGACCGTGGCGTCGCAGGTGAGGCCGATCTGGCGGTTGTTGATCAGGCTGACCCGTTCCAGGCGGGCGGGGCCGCCCGTGGGTGCGCCCTTGATCAAGATCCCGCCCCAGATCACCAGGCCGGCGTCACCGGGACCGTTGTTGGTCACCAGGGTGTCGCGGATGTCGAAGCGGGCGCCATCCAGCTGGATGCCGCCGCCGCGGTTGGTGTCGACCAGCACCGATTCCATGCGCAAGGTGGCGCCGCTGTCGGCCACGATGCCGGCCACCTCGCTGCTCCGCACGGTCACCGATCGCACCGTCACGTCCGCCGGTCCCGACAGCCGCATCCCCGAACGGATGCCACCCGCGAACACCGCCGCCGACTGACCGACGATGGTCGCGCGGACGCCCGCGGGCGGGCTGGTCCAGGCGAAGCCGCCCACCAGACCGCGCACCACCACCACGTTGCGGGTGGCGGACAGCAGCGGCAGGGCGGCGTCCATCGAGCACAGAGGCATGGCCGCTGTCCCGGCGGCGCCGCAACCGGTTCCGTCGCGCACGTAGATCGTCTCGGCGTCGGTGGCGCAGCGGCCGCCCTGGTCGCGGCGGCAGACGCCGGGGTTGGCCGCGCGCGCGGCGCACTGGGCGTCGGTGGTGCAGGCCACGCAGGCGTGGTTCAGGCAGATCGGGCGGGCGGCGTCGCCGGTGCAGTCGGTGCTGGCGTTGCACTCGACGCAGGCGCCGTCCGGTCCGCAGACCGCGTGGGCCGGATTCAGCATCGCGCAGGTCTGGGGTGCGGCCATGGCGCAGCCGACGCAGCGGTTGGCCGCGCAGAACGGCGTGCGCGGGTCGGTGCAGCTGGCGCTGGCCACGCACTGGACGCAGGTGCCATTGCCCGGGTCACACACCGGGGTGGGCATCGGGCAGGCGGTGGCGGCGGCCATGCGGCAGTCCTCGCAGGCGCCGGCCACGCAGAACTTCCGCACCGGATCCAGGCAGTGGGTGTCCTCGACGCAGGCCACGCACTGGTTGTCCACGCACATCGGTCGCTCGGCCGGGCAGGGGGCGCCCGCGCTGCAGCCGACCGCCGCGTCGGGCTCGGGGGGCGCGGCGCTGTCGGTCTGGGGCGCGGCATCCCCGCCGGTGGGCAGCGGGACGGGCGGCCGCTGTCCGCCGTCGCTGGTGCCCGCGTCCGGCTCGGCGACGCACTGGCGGAAGGCCACCCGGCCCTCCAGGTCGCACACCTGCCCGGAGGGGCAATGGTCGGCTCGCTCGCAGTAACCGGGCCGCAGGTGATCGCAGCCCGCGAAGGCCAGCGCCAGCAGCACGGCCGCCGCCGCCCGCCGCTTCAAAACCGGCCTCTCACCAGCAGGCGGTCGGGAGCGACGGCGACGGTGACGCCGTCGCTGGCCGGCGACAGCAGCTTCCAGCCGCCCCAGCCGACCGCGGCGGCGCCCAGCACCAGCAGCGGCAGCGACGGCAAGATCGTCTCGCGGACACGGGTGCAGACCTGGTCGCCCGACGGACTGACGACGCAATTGGTGGGCTGTCCGTTCAGGAACAGCAGCGCCGCGCCTCCGGCCAGCGCGACCGTGCCCCCGACCACCAGCCCGGTGTGCAGCGCCCGGGCCATCGACGGGTCCACCGGCGCCGGCGGCGCCCCGGTGGATCGGACTGTCCGCGCGGGCGTCCCCGCCGCTGCGGCGGTGGGGGCCGGTGTGGCGGCGCCCGCGGGGGCCTTGCTCAGCTCGTCGCAGGCGACGCGCGCCGCCCGTTTGATGTCCTCCAGCGCCTGCGCCGCCGGGCACACCGGGCTGGAGGCCTTCTC
>JBKPRZ010000604.1:0-27602 GCA_046734815.1 Myxococcota bacterium
CGGCGTCGTAGCCGATCACCGCCGCCTCCCGGGCGCGCGCGGTGCTGCCGCCGGCGGTCTGCACCACCTCGGCCACGGTGTCGCCCGAGGCGGCGTAGCCGATGCGGGCAAAGGCCGCGTCCATCGGCCGCTGCCAGCGGATCGCGCCGGTGCCCACGTCGCGCGCCACCAGCGCCCCGCTGCGATCGGCGTACACCACCACCTCGCGCGCGACCGCCACCCGGCCACCCACGTTGGCCCGCTGGCGCCAGAGCAGGTTCTTGTTCTCCAGGTCGTACGCCACCAGCTCCGGCTCGCCGGTGCCGGCGCGCAGGACCACGAAGGCCATCGCCTTGCCCAGCTTGTTGACCGGCCCGCGCTCGGGTTCCCCGGCCCGCTCGAGCGCCGCCCGCACGGTCAGCGGATCGCCGCCCCGGGTGGAAGACGACAGGGGCCGCACCGGCACCGCGCAGCCGAGCGCCAGCACCGCCACCACGCCGCCGGCCAGTCCCATCCGTCCGCGCCCGGTCATTGCGGACCTCGCGAGTCGACCAGCTTCTGCGCCTCGGTCCGCGAGGCCCGGTTGTCCTTGTCGGGGACGCTGGCCACGTATTCGACCAGGGCGGTGGTCGCCGCCGCGCCCGGCATGCGCGCCAGGGTGCGGATCACGTCCACCCGCAGCCGATCGGCCACCTCGGGTCGCTTGAGGAACTCGCCCAGGGCGGTGGCCAGCACGGCGTCGTCCACCCGGCCACGCAGCTCCGCCAGCTGGGGGACGTTGTCCGGCTTGATCAGCAGCCCCAGCGGCGCGGCCGCGCCGGCGTCGTTCTTGGCCACCAGCTTGAACAGGCGGTCGGCCGCCCGCGTCTCCTTGCGTTCGGCCAGGCGCTCGGCGGCCGCCGCCCGCACCTCGGACGCGCTGTCGCCCAGGCGTTCGATGAGGACCCCGGACACGCGCGGATCGTTCAGCGCGGCCAGCGCCTTCAGGGCCGCCTTGCGCACGGGGACGTTGCGGTTGCCCGTGTACAGGGTCAGCACCTGCAGGCTCTTGGGGTCGCGCAGCTTCTCCAGGCCGCCCAGCGCCTCGACCGCCACGTTCGGTAACGTGCCGATGGCCAGCAACTCGGACAGAGGCTCGGCGGCCTGCTTCTGGCCCGAGGCGCCCAGGCGTTGCGCCGCGCTGACCGCGGCACCGACATCGTCGCCCAGCAGCTTCTCGCGCAGGTCGGCCAGCTCCGCCGACGGGAGGGGTTTGGGCGGTTTCGGGCTGACGGCACCCCGTTGCGCGGGGGCTGCCGAGACCGGACCCACCGCCAGCGCCCAGACCACGATCCACGCAGGAAGGTGTCTCACCAAGCAGACATATCCCGGCGTGAAAAACCGGTCAATTGTCAGAGGGACCCGGCAAAGGTCTCGCCGGCGGACGCAATTATTTCTTCTTCGCTTCCTCGTCGCTGAACTCGACCTTGCCGCTGTAGTTGGGGCCCTTGGCGCGTAGCCAGAAGGTTGTCTCGGCGATGATCCGCCGGCCCGACTCCATGGTCATGCGGTACTTCTTGTTCTCCTCGAACTCGGGCTTGCCCAGCCGGATGTTGGCGGCGAAGACGCGCGTGCCCTTGTCGCGGGTGTATTGCTCGTCGCCGGCCACGAACCGCTGCGAGCCGCCGCCGACCTCCCAGAACTTCAGGTTCACCTCGTTGTCGTTCAGCGGCTGGGCGAAGAACGCGATGTATTCCACCAGCCAGGTGACGTCGTCGCCGGTCTTCTTCTCGTCCATCGGCCAGATCTTGTCGATTTGAGCCTTCTTCACCGCGGCCACGAAGGCGGCCGCCGAGGCGAAGTGAGTGGGCAGGCGATCCTTGGTGATGATGATCCGTCCCTTGAAGACGTCTTCGGGCTTGCTGGCCAGCGACAGCCGCGGCCGGCCGACCAGCAGCAGGGGCACCAGCCCGAGGACAGCGCGACGTTCGTACATCAGCGGCACCTCACGGATTTCATGGCGGCAGACATTACCGTCTTCATCGGGCGAGATGACCGGTTTTTTGACGCCGCCGCCCGGGTTGTTAGGGTCGATGTCGTATGATCGCCCCCAGCTCACCCCTCGGTTCCCCCGTGCTGCTGGCGCCACCCAGCGCCGATCACGGTGCGGCACTGGCCGAGGGGCAGCGGCGAGCCTCGGCGCAGGGCCGCCCGCTGGGGACCGCTGACGTTCTGATGGGCCTGCTGACCGCCGGTGGAGCCGCCGCCCGGCTGCTGGCCGAGCGGGCGGTGAGCGCCGCCGCCGTCGATCCGCTGCTGTCCCAGCTGCGACCCGAGCCGGGGGTGCGTCCAGAGGCGCTGGCGCGGATGAGCCACGACATCGCCCGCAGCCTGGGCGCGCGGCAGACCTCGTCGCTGCACCTGCTGCTGGCGCTGCTGCGCGCGGGCGGCGGCGCGGTCGAATTGCTGCGGCGGGCGGGACAGGATCCCTCGCGACTGCGCGCGGTGGTGCTGCGTGCGCTCACCGGTCCCGGCCGTCTGTCCGACCGGGCCCGCAGCCGCGTCGTCGAGCGCGCGCCGGCGCCCCCTCTCCCGACCGCGCCCCCGCTTCGGCCGGTGGCCGCCCCACCCCGACCACCGTCCGCTCCCCCGGTCCTCCGCGAGAAGGTTCCGGTCGCCCAGCCGGCGCCCGCGCCGCCCGACCCGGTCGAACCGGAGCCGCCCGTCGGGGCCGACTTGGTGCCGCTCGAGCCGCCCGCCAGCCCGGTCTTGCACCGCGAACGGGAGATCGGCCGCCTGCTGGACCTCCTGCAGGCGCCCCGGCCCCGGTTGATCGCTCTGGTGGGCGAGCCCGGAGCGGGCCGCACCGCCGTGCTCGCCGCGCTGGCCAGCGCGCTGCCGCGCCGGCCGCTGGTTCCTGCCACCGCGCCCTCCGGGACCGTCTCGGCCGGTTCGTGGATCGAGAAGCTGCACCGCCAGGCGCCCGCGGAGACGCCCCTGGTGCTCGACGGCTGCGGGGTGTTGCTGGCCGAGGGGAGCGACGGCCCGGCGCACCTGCTGGCCACCACCCGCGCCGGCCGGCGCTGGATCCTGGCTGCCACCCCCGCCGACATCCGGCGCTTCGAGCTTCTGGCGCCCGACCTGTGCGCGGGCATGGAGCGGGTCACGCTGTCGGCGCTGCCCGCCGAAGCGCTCGACGAGATCCTGGAAACCGGCCTCCTTCACCTGGCCGACGCGGGCGGCGTGCGCTTTTCGTCGGAGGTCCCGCGTGCGCTGCTGCGGCTGGGGCCGCGTTACCCCAGTGACCTCGCCCAGCCCGGTCGTGCGCTGGCCATCGCCGGCGTGGCCGCCGCTCGCGCCCGGCGCCTGTCCGACGGTCGGGTGGCGGAGAAGGAGGTGGCCGAGGTGGTGGCCGCCGCCGCCGACATCCCCGCCGCCCGCCTCCTGCGCAGCGACGACGAGCGCTTCCGCAGCCTGGAGCAGCGGCTGGCCGAACGGGTGGTGGGACACGAGGCCGCGCGCGCCCGCATCGCCGATCGGCTCCGCCGCAGCTACGCCGGTTTTCGCGGCACCCGCCCGCTGGCCTCGCTGCTGCTGCTGGGCCCGACCGGCGTCGGCAAGACCGAGACCGCGCGCGCAATCGCCGAGGCGCTGTTCGACGGCGAATCGGCGCTGGTCCGCATCGACCTGTCCGAATACAGCGAACCGCACGCCGTCGCCCGCCTGATCGGCTCGCCACCGGGCTACGTCGGCTACGAGGAGGGTGGGCAGTTGACCGAGGCCATCCGCCGGCGGCCCGCCAGCGTGGTGCTGCTGGACGAGCTGGAGAAAGCCCACCGCGAGGTGCTGCTGGTGCTGCTGCAGGTGCTGGAGGACGGGCGGCTGACCGACGGCCGTGGCCGCACAGTCGACTTCTCCGCCTCGGCCATCGTGATGACCTCGAACCTGGGGGCCGACGTCGGCAAGCGCACCCGACCGCCCTCCGCCAGCGCCATCGTGACGGCCGCCCGCAGCCGGCTGCCCGCCGAGCTGTGGAACCGCATTGACGAGGCGCTGTGCTACGCGCCCCTCAAGGACAGCGAGCTGGCCGCGGTGGTGGCGCGCTTCGCCCGCGCCTCCAGCCGGCGCCTGCAGGCCGAACGCGGAATCAGCTACGCGGTCGATGACGCGGTCATCACCGAGGTGCTCGACGCCGAGCCCGACCGCAGCCTGGGCGCGCGGCCGCTCCGCCGCGCCTTCGAACGTCTGGTGGAAGGCCCCATCGCCAACCGGATCCTGGCCGGGGATCTGGCCGCAGGTGCGCGCCTGCGCGTCCAGCTGGGGTCACAGGGGGCGATCACCGTCACCGCGGTCCGCTGAGTGGGCGCCGCCAGGCCAGCTCGGTTATTCTCCCTGATCATGACCCGTGCTTTCGCTTTTGCTTCGATCCTGGCTTGCGCTATGGCCGCCGCCGCACCGTCGCCCGCGGCCGCCGCCGAAGTGGTGGTCGAACGGCCCTCCGTCTTCACCTACGCCGGCCGCGGCTTCCTGGTGGGGTCCATGGTCGGCATCAGTGCCGGCTACCTCAGCGCGCGCAGCGACGGCTGGGATCGCAACAAGGACTGGCAGCCGCTGGTCTACGGCACGGGCATCGGCGCGCTGGCCGGCGGCGCGGTCGGGCTGTCGCTGGGGATCGTGGACATGAGCCGCAACACCCCCGGCTACGGCGCCGTCATCCTGCGCGACACGGTCTATGGCGCCGCCTTCGGCGGGGCCGCCGGTGGCATCGTCGGCACCCTGGCGCTGGTGAGCACCAAGAAGCCCGAGCACATCCTGCTGGGCGCCGCCGTCGGGGCGTTGTTCGGCGCCACCGCCGGGGTGGCCCTGGGCATCGTCGAGGGAAACCGGGCCATCGAGCGCAGCCGGCCTCCCCAGGCCAGCCGCAGCCCGTTCACTTTCACGGTGGCTGCCGCGTCGGGCGCCGACAGCCGGCTGGTCTGGATGCCGGCGCTGGCCGGGATCTACTGAGTCACGGCCCGAACAGCGAGGCCAGGCGGTTCACCGCCTTGGCATCCAGGTCGGGCACGCGCATGCGGGCGATGCGCAGCACCTGCCGCCCCAGGCGCTGGTAGAGATCCAGGTTCTCGGGCGACCGCGCGCTCAGCGCCTCCAGGTGCCGCTCGACCGATTCCACGTCGCCGCGTGCGACCGGCCCGGTCAGCGCCGCCGGCAGGCCCAGCTCGACCAGGTTGCGGACCGCGCTGGACATCAGCGGCATCAGCGCCGGCAGCGCCTCGTCCTCGGGGATGCCGGCCGCGACCAGCAGCGAGCGGGCCACGTCGGCCAGCGCCACCACGTAGTTCGAGGCGGTCACCGCGCCCGCGTGATAGAGGGCCATGGTCTCCGAGCTGAGGTTCAGCACCCGTCCACCCATGAACCGCACCAGCCCGCGCGCGCGCCGGACCGCCTCTGCGTCGCCTTCCACGCCGAAGGCCGCCCCGGCCAGGCTCTCCATCATGCCGGGCGCATCGGTGACCGCGATCAGCGGGTGCAACGTGCCCACGCCGGACACGTGCGGCCGCAGATCGCCCAGCACGTCGCCCGCCGGGCGGCTCCCCGCGGTGTGCAGCACCACCTGCGTCTTGCGCAGCCTCTGCTCGTCCAGCAGACGGCGGGCCATCTCGCGGATGCGGGTGTCGCGCACGGCGATGATCAACACGTCGGAGGTGGAGATGGTCGCGGGCATGTCGCCGCTGGTGCTCAGCACGCCAGAAGCGGCGCTGGCCGCCGCCGACAGATCGGAGCGGCGTCCGTGCAGCCCCACCACCGGCACCCCCACCCGGGTCAGCTTGCCGGCCAGGGTGGTGCCCACCACGCCGGCCCCGATCACGAAGACCGTCGGGGTGGGCTCGGCCGGGCCCTCCGCCTCGACGTCGGGGGCAACCGGCTCGGAGCCGCTGGCTTGCGATGGGTCCACGGTGTTCATGGCGCGCGTCCTTTTCCGTATAACCCCGTTTCGCCGATGTAGTCGAGCACCGCGCGCGGCACCAGCGCCTCGACCGGGCGCCCGTCGCGCAGCCGCTGGCGCACCTCGGTCGAGCTGACCGCCGGCATGCGCACCTCCTGCTCGCCGCCCGCACCCGCGCGCCCGACAACCAGGAAGGAGACCCGCCGGCGCAGCTCCTCGATGCCGTACCAGCGGTCCACCTCGGCCTCCAGGTCCGACCCGATCACCACCGCGAAGGACTTGTCGGGATGGTCCGCCTGCAGCGCCCGCACGGTCTGCAAAGTGCGGCTCTCGCCCCCCAGCCGACCCTCGACGTCGCTGACCTTCACCCGCGGGCCCAGCGCCAGCGCGGCCAGCTGACACATGCGCAGCCGGTCGGCGAACGGGGCCAGCTCCTTCTCGAACGGGTGCCGGAAGCAGGGGATCATCCACAGCTCGTCGGCCGGCTGCGTCTCCAGCACGTACAGCGCGGCCAGCTGATGGGCGACGTGAGGAGGGTTGAAGCTGCCGCCGAAGAGCGCCACGCGCATGACGGCAAGCTTACTGGTAAAGCAGGTACGGGCGACGCCGTTCGGCGAATGCGCGTTCAGCTTTCAGCCAGGTCGCGAAGATCTCCTCGGGGGCCGCCGCCCGCTCGATCCCCAGCCGCACGGCCTCGCCCCCGGTGAGAAGGTCGATGGCCAGCCGGTGCGAGACGAACTCGTAGGGCTCGGTCCGCCAGTCGAAGGACTCGCCGCCCACCGACCACAGCTCGCGCAGGATGGCCACGCCGGTGCGGTAGGGGCGGAAGGTGGCCCGGTCGCTGACGTGCAGCTGGATGCCGCCGCAGGACTGACCGGCGTGCTTGTGGAAGGTGGGTCGGAACGACAGCGGGCGGAAGCGCACCCCGGGCAGGTCGTAACCGGACAGCTGCTCGGCCAGGCGCGCGCCGTCGATGAAAGGCGCGCCGATGATCTCGAACGGACGGGTGGTGCCCCGCCCCTCCGAGACGTTGGTTCCTTCGATCAGGCACAGCCCCGGATAGACGTAGGCGGTGTCGACGGTGGGCATGTTCGGCGACGGCAGCACCCAGGGCAGCCCGGTGGCCTCGAAGGCGTCCCGCCGGCGCCAGCCCTGCATCGGGATCACCTGCAGGTCGCAGTCGATGGGGCGCGCGAATCGCTCACCGCCCCAGGGCATCCCGGCCGCCAGCAGCCGGGCGATCTCGCCGATGGTCATCCCGTGCCGGACCGGGACCGATCCCAGCCCCACGAACGACTCGGCCGACTCCTCCACCTCGCCGCCCTCGACCTCCACGCCGCCCAGCGGGTTGGGGCGGTCGAGCACCACCACCTGCACCCCGGCCCTGGCCGCCGCCTTCATGGCCAGGCCCATGGTCCAGATGTACGTGTAGTAGCGGCTGCCGATGTCCTGAAGGTCCACCAGCAGCAGGTCGATCTCCTTCAGCGACTCCGGCGGCGGGGACAGTGATTCGAAGCTGGACCCGTACAGGCTGGTGACCGGGATGTCGGTGCGGCGGTCCCGGTCGCCGTCCACGCCGATCATGTCCTGGGCCTCGCCGCGCACGCCGTGCTCGGGGCCGAACAGGCGGGCGGGCCGGATGCCGGCGGCGATCAGCCGGTCGACGGTATGGGTGAGGTCGGGCGTGATGCTGGCGGGGTGACAGAGCACCCCCACCCGACGGCCCCGGCACAGGGCCAGCCGCTCGCTGACGAGGACCTCGATTCCGGGTACGACAGCCAGGACGTCCGCTCCGCGATCACCTTCTCACGGGCGCGGGCCGCCGAGCAAGACGGCCCGTCGTGACCGCGCCCGCTCAGCTCAATCGATGCGCGCCGCGCGAAAGACGACCTCGTCGCCGCGGGCCACCAGCTGGAAGCGCACCATGCGGCAGTTCCACTTCTGCTTCAGCCCGGCCTCGGCCAGCCGCAGCTTGGCCATGAAGGCCGGCACGCTGAGCCCCTCGGACGGCTTGCCCAGGCTGCGCAAAGTGTTCAGGTATTCGTTGAACAGCCGGGGGTAATAGGCCGCCTCGCTCTCCTGGGCCAGCGCCGCCGAGGCGGGGCTGACCGCACCGTCGCCCTCCTCGATGATCATGTGCTCGGCGCGCCAGAGCTTGCCGCCGTCCTCTTCCTCCTCCACCGCGTCCTCGTTCGGCTCCTCGCGTCCCAGCAACCGGGCCAGCATCACGTTGAGCGCGTTGGACAGGCCCTCGAAGTCCGGCCCCACCGGGCGGAAGGTGTAGTCGATGTTGCCGTTGATGATCTCGGCCACGCCCAGCTCGATCTTGTCGAGCGGCCCGATGAAACGCTTGGCGGTGAGCACCGCCGCGCCCAGCGCCACCGCGATGGCGATAAGGCCCAGCAGCAGCACCTTCATCCCCAGCTGGTTGACCCGGTCGTCGACGTCGGACAGCGACCGCGCCAGCACCACGCCGCTGCTCTTGTCCGAGTAGCTGCCGAACATCGGCGCCGCCATCAGCGCGTACTGACGGCCTTCGATCTCCCGCCGGACCAGACCGCTGGGCGCGCCCTTGGCCAGCGCCTGCTCGGCCAGCTTGTCGGGCCCGAAGAGGATGGTGCCCAGCGCCTGGGTGCGGGCGACGTCCTCCTTGTCCGGGGACTCGGCCGACCCGAAGCTGGAGGCCTGCATCTTCCCGGCGTGGAAGTAGCCGACCTCGGCGCCGATCCGGTCGCGGGTGTCCATGGCCAGCTTGGTCGACACCACCTGACCGATCAGCAACACGCCCAGCAATTGCCCGTCGCCCTTGGTGATGGGCGCCAGCCCCACCTGGGTCATGCGGTTGTCCATCGACCAGACGTCCTTGATGGCCTCGCCCCGCAGCGCCTGGGCCACCGCCGGGTACTTGGCCTTGAGATCGTCGCCCCACATGGCGTTGGGGTTCAGGTCGCGGGCGATGACCTTGCCGTCGGCGCCCACGATGGCCACGATGGCCGCCTTGCGGCCCTCCTTCTCCAGGCCGCCGTTGAGCGCCTCGCACTCGACGAAGGCCGCCTCCCGGCGCGAGGTCTCGTCAGCCTTGTCGAAGACCGCGATCACCGTCGGGCGCCTGGCCCGCTCGAGCGCCTGCATGGCCGCATCGGCCGCCCGCAGCCGGCCGATCTCGGCCAGGCCCCGTTCGGCACGCCCCACCTCCCGCTCGACCTCCGCCGCCCCGTCCGCCCGGAATGTTCGCGTCAGCGAGGCGTACACGCCCAACGTGACGAGAAGCATGACCAACGCTGCGGCGAGCCCAATCTTCATCCGATGCATGCGTTCCTCGCGCTACCAAAGGTTTTCTGCCTGTTGGGGCGCCCTCGGAGACGCCCGGACACCGAACTGGCCGCTGGGATTATCCCTGTTTTGCGTGCATTGAGTCAAGTGGCCGTTTTCTTGACCCCCGATACGGCGATCACCTACATGTAAGACAACAATCCCTATTGGAGGAGCCATGCCTACCCGAGAACGCGATCGTCTTGCTCGTCTGGTCCCCCTGCCCGCGGCTGATCTCGCGACGGCGTCCGCACCGGTGGCGGACGCGCGCGCTTCCCGTAACGGTTCCTGCAACGGAGGGTTCGCGCAAGGGCCGGTCAATGCAAGCGAGCGCCGCCGGCAACGGCGCGCGGCTCTCGACGTGTTCGCCAATCGCTTCCTCGAGGGCCATCCCTACCTCTGCCGCGCAACCGACATCAGCCGCGAAGGTATCCGCATCCACCGCATGAACGAACCGGAGTGTCCCCCGGCGCGCTTCTCGGGCTTCCAGTTCCAGCTGCCCGGCTCGTCCGAGGTTCTCACGGCCTCCGGTGAAATCGTGTTCGAAAACCGCGAGCAGCGCACGCTGGGCGTTCGCTTCACGCACCTTTCCACGACGGTCGCGCACGCCATCGATCGCTACCTGCGCTACCAGCAGACGTGTCAGACGGGGTGAGCCCCGCTCTGTGAATCTGCAAAATCTCCCGGCGACACCCCGGGTTGCATGTGCCAGACGGGCTTGACAGTATGGCTCGTCCCGCGGTCATCATGCTGGCCGCAAACGCCGAACTTCCGCAGCACGAACGAAACGGAGGACTCCCTTGGAGCAACCGAAGAAGCCCGGTCCGCGTGACATCACGGATCTGAAAGCCCGACTCGGGCTGAATCGGGGGCCCGGCGCGGCCGGCCCGGCCGGGGCTCCGGTCCCTTCTCGTCAACCGTTCGGCCCGCCCGGTGGCGCTCCCGCCCCGGGGGCGCCGCCCGCCGCTCCCGGGTCGCCGTTTCCCAACGCGACCATGGGCATGCCGGCGCCCGCGCCTTCCCCCGCTCCCGCGAACGTGCCGGTGACGGTGGACATCTACGCCTCGATGCGGCCGCCGCCCGGGCAGCAATTCGATCTGCGTCCGGTCGACGACGGCGTTCCGGCGGCCAACGTCCGGCGGGGCGGCTTCCGCGCCGCGATGGTGGTGGGCTTGGTGATGGCCGTGCTCGGCGGGGTGCTGGGCATCGGCTACGGCATGAGCATGAGCGGCCGGCGCGCCTACAACGAGACCAACCGCGCGGCCAAGCGGGTCAAGACCGAAGTCGAGGAGATGCACAAGACGGTCACCCAGATCGCCCAGGCGGTGGCCTTCAGCCAGCAACGCCTGCAGGTCGAGAAGAAGGACCGGCTGGGCTACGACCCCAAGCTCATCGAGGACCTGGAGAAGATCAAGCTCGAGCCCCGGCCCGACACCGCCGGGATCTTCGACGTCGACTACTTCCGGATGCCCGATCTCGCGGTCGACAACCTGATGTCCTACTACTACGACACCATCGCGCTTTACACGGAGGTGGAGAAACACGTCAAGAAGACGCGGGCCGACTCCTCCTCGCTCCAGGCCTTCGCCAGCAGCCAGAACAGCAAGGGCGCCCAGGCCAACTACGGCGTGGTGTTCGCCGGCGGGGGCAAGATGGTGGTGGCCAACCTGGTCGAGATGGGCCAGCCGGTCTGCAAGGACGGCGGCAACGAGTGTCCGATGGATCAGCTGGAGGGCTTCAAGATCCGCTCGAACGCGGGGGCCAACTGGGTCACGCGCAAGGTGGGAGCCAAGCCCGAGGGCAACATCGTGGTGCCGCTCGACCGCACGCCCCTGCTCGAGTCGGCCATGGCCGGCTCGCCGGATCAGGCGCGGATGGAGCAGTACCGGCTGCGCTCGGTGAACATCCAGATCCTGCTCGCCCGCATCGCCCAGACCGAGAAGCAGCTGATGGAGGCGATCAAGACCGCGGCCGCCCGCCCGGACATGTTCTCGCTCTGATCGCGTCGGAACGCAGCCGGCTCAGCCCAGCCCGACCTCGTGCAGGTCATCTTCGGTCATGCCGAAGAAGTGGCCAGTCTCGTGCAGCAAGGTGGTCCGGATCTCGGACCGCAGCTCTTCCTCGTCGAACGCCACCCGTTCCAGGTTGCGCCGGAAGAGCAAGATCTGGGTGAGCTGAGGGGTGGCGCCCAGGGCGGAGAACTCCGGGTAGGCGGTGCCCGCGAACAGCCCCAGCAGGCGCGGGTCCAGCCCGGTGGCCACGTCGCTGCGGGCTGGGCGATCGGCGATCAGGATGGGGACGTTGGCCAGCAGCTTGCGCGCGCGGGGCGGCAGCTCGGTCAGCGCCGCCTCGGCCACCTCGCCCACCTGCTTCTCGCTCAGCAGCTCGGGCAGGTCGCGGTCCTGCTCCTCGTCGAGATCCAGGGTCTTGAGCCAGGCGTGGCGCTTGACCTCCTCGTCGCCCGACAGCTCGGCGCACAGGCCCAGGCCATGCCAGGCGTCGGCGTCCTGATCGTCGATGGCCACCGCCCGCTCGAACCAGGCCCGCGCCGCCGGCCCATCGTCCAGCGCCAGGTACAGGTCGGCGATCTCGCGCGCCACCTCTGGGCTGGTGTCGGCGGTCCCCGCCGCGGGCAGGCTCGCCAGGGTCTCACGGGCCTCCTCGCTCTGCTCCTGCTCCAGTTGCAGCCCCGCCACCAGCGCGGTGGCACTGGTCTGCTCCATCTCGTCGCCCGCCTTGGACAGGGCGCGGCGGCCCCGCTCCAGCGCGCCGGCCAGGTCCTCCTGCTCGGCCAGCAGCTCGGCCGCGTGCAGCTCGGGCTCGGCCCAGTCGGGGTCCATCTGGATGGCGATCTCCAGCTGGCGCAGGGCTTCGTCCTCCTGGCCCTGGGTGCGCGCGCAGGCCGCCAGCAGCAGTGGCACCTCGGGTGCGTCCTCCCACTTGCTGCGCAGGCCTTCGGCCACCCGGGCCGCTTCCTGGGCGTCGCCCGCTTCCAGCAGGTCCCAGCCGCGATCCAGTCCGCGAGACAGTCGATCGTCGTCCTTCACGGCCGCGTACTTTCGGTCAAAGCGTCCAGGCTGGCGAGCAGATACTGCACCCCCACGTCGATGGTCTGGCGGCTCTGTTCCGGAGACCCCACCGGCGGCGCCACCTCGACCAGGTCGGCACCCACCAGGTCCAGCTCGCGGGCCAGCCGCCGCACCAGCGCGCAGATGAACCCGGGAGAAAGGCCACCCTCCTCGGGCGCGCCGGTCGAGGGCGCATCGCGGGCGTCGGTGGCGTCGATGTCGTTGGAGAAATAGACCTGCTCGACGCCGGCGCGGCGCAGGTGGGCGATGACGTCGTCCAGGGTGCCCGCCTCCCCGCGGGCGGCGATCTCGGAGGCCCAGAGCTGGCGGACGCCCAGCTGCTGCTCCCAGTGTTCGCGCGGGCGGCGCGAGGCGCGCACGCCCAGCTGGACCAGCCGGCCGTTGCGGCCGATGAGGTCGTTGGCGTGGTAGGCCCAGGTGGCAAAGCAGAGACGTACGCCCAGCCGCTCGGGCAGCAGGTCGGTGTGGGCGTCGGGCTGGACGATCCCCAGCCGGGGCGCCCGCCGGCGCTTGAGCACCGACACCGGCGGCCAGGCCACGCTGTGGTCCCCGCCCAGCACCAGCAGCTTGAGGCCGGGGTTCAGATCGAAGACCCGCTCGAGCGCGCGTTCGGCCATCGACAGCGGCGCCACCGGCAGGCCCGCCGCCTCCTGCGGATCGGCGGTCGGGTACATGGCCGCCCGGCAGGCCTGCTTCTGCGCCTCGTTCAGCATGTCGTCGGTCAGAAGGTGCGGGTTGACCAGCACGTCGCCGATGTCCACCACCCGGGCCGCCGCCGCCCAGGTGCGAAAGTCGGGGCGCGCGCGCAGCAGCCCCGCTCGCAGCGCCTGCGGGCCGAAGGCGGCGCCGCGCACCAGTCCGGCCCCGCAGTCCGAGGGGATGCCCAGGATCACGACCCGCGCCTCGGCCAGTGCCGCCAGCCCGCGCCGCCAGGCCGGCTCGACCTCGTCGAGCGCGGAGACACCGTACAGCTGCCGCTGCAGATCGGCCTGTGCCTGCCGTCCGGTGGACACGGTGAAGATGCCCGCGCCCGCCGGTCGCAGCAGCAGCTCGAGCTCGCGTTGCGGTGTCATGCGAAGAGATTAGCGGACAAAAGTGAGCCAGACCGGGAGCCGGCCCGCGCTCGAGCGACTGGTCGGGTCCCCGCCCGGGGTGGTAAAAGGAGGCAGCCCGTCGCTGCGGGCCATACCTGTTCACGGTGCTCGTTGCGCGTCTCCTTGCTGGCATTTCCGCGGTCCGGTCCCACCTTGACGGCGGCCCATGGCTGAACGACTGAGCCGGATCGGTGCGTTGCTCGGGGAGCGCCACGGCGACCTCGGTGTGCGGGCGTTCCAGGAGCTCGAGCGCTGGCTGTCGGGAGCAGTCCCGTTCGCCCACCCGGAGGTGCTGGAGCGCCACCTGGATCCGGAGCAGGTGCCGCTGCTGTTCGATGCCTTCTGGCAGATCCTCCCGTTCGGCACCGGAGGACGGCGCGGCCGCGTCGGTTACGGGGCCAACCGGCTCAATCCGGCCACGGTGGCGTTGACCATCCAGGGTCACTGTGACTTCCTCCACCGTCGCTTCCCCGGACGCTCCGATCTGTCGGTGGTGGTGGCCAACGACGTGCGGGTCTTTCGCGACATCGCCGGCAACTACCGCTTTCTGGGACCGGAGCACCCGTTGATCGGGCTGTCGTCGCGCGGGCTGGCCCGGCTGGCTTGCGAGATCTACGCCGGCAATGGCATCGCCGCCTACCTGGCCGAGCCCGCCCGCGACGACACCGCCCTGTCCACGCCCGAGCTGTCCTTCGCCATCGACGCGCTGAAGGCGGCGGGCGGCGTGAACCTGTCGGCCTCGCACAACCACCCCGACGACAACGGGGTCAAGGTCTACGACGAGTTCGGCAGCCAGCCGGTGGCGCCCGAGGACCAGCAGCTGCTGGACACCATGGCCGCCGTCACGCAAGTGCAATCGCGGCCCTTCGCCGACGCGCTGGCGGCGGGGCTGGTGCGCGCCCTGCCCGCCTCGCTCCACGACGATTACGTGCGCGGCTACGTGCAGCTTTACGACGGCTTTTTCCGCCCGCGGCCGGAGATCCCGGTGGTCTACACGCCGCTGTGCGGCGTCGGGCTGAGCTCCGCCGGCGACGTGCTGGCGACGCTGGGCTTCCCGGTGCTCACACCGCCGGCGGAAAAGCCCGATGGATCCTTCGCGGTGATCCCGTTCCGCTCGCCCAACCCCGAGGTGGTCCAGTCCACCGAGCCCGCGCGCGCCTTCGCCGACCAGCACGGCAGCGGCATCGTCCTGTCGAGCGATCCCGACGCCGATCGCATCGGCTGTGAGATCAAGCTGCCGGGCGAGCCCGTGGGTGACGGCTGGTATCACCTGGACGGCAACCAGATCGCCGCCATCCTGTGCTACGCGCTGATGCTGGACCCGGAGGGACCACGGCGCAAAGGTCTGGTGATCGAGACCCTGGTCACCACCAAGCTGGTGGGCAAGATCGTCGCCGCCCGCGGCGAGTCCGACGTCATCGACGACCTGCTGGTCGGCTTCAAATACGTCGCCGACGTGCTCAAGCGGCTGGGTCGCGAGGGTCGCTATCGTGACATCCGCCGCCGTCCCGAGGAGCTGGTGCTCGCCACCGAGGAGAGCCACGGCGTCATCTTCCTGCCGCACATCCGCGACAAGGACGCCACCCCCGCCTGCATGTACCTGGCGGGCCTGTATCAGCGCCTGCGCACGCAGGGGCGCACCCTGCTCGACTACTACGTCTCGATCCTCGAGCAGCTGGGCGGGTTCGACACCGTGAACCGGTCGATCATGATGGCCGGGGCCAGCGGGATGGAACGCAAGGACCGCATCATGGGCTGGCTGCGTGAAAGTCCTCCCCGCACCCTGGGCGGGCAGCCGGTCCGCCGCATGTCCGATTACTGGGACGAGCGCGCCTTCGGGCCGCTGGTCAGCGAGAGCGAGCGCCTGCCCCGCAACGTCGTCCAGCTGGAGACCGACCGCTTCGTGGTGACGGTCCGCCCCTCCGGCACCGAGCCCAAGCTCAAGTTCTATTGCCAGCTGCTGCCCGGCGGGGACGCGCCCCGGTCGCACGGGCGCGCTCTGCTGACCGAGCTGCGCGCCGAGGCGGAGTCGGCTGCCCGGCTGATCTACAACGACCTGCTGGCGCCGCTGGACGTGAAGCTGGGCGAGGTGGGGCTGCTGCTGACCGACCTCATCGAGCTCGATCGCAAGCGGGAGCTCGAAACCGAGACGGTGCCCCTGCTGCGCGACGTGCTGAGCCGGGGCGAGCTGGGCGGGCCCGGCGAGCTGACCTCCTGGCTGCGGGAGAAAGCCAGCGCGCTGCTGCCGGGGGCGGATCCCCTGCCAGCCCTGCGCGGGCCGCTGGCCCCCGTGGCCGAGCGCTGGGCCCGTGAGTTGCCGACGCGGCCGGGGCTGGAACGGTTGCGTGCCTTCGTGGGTGGGAAGGAATCATGAGCGAAGCGCGGCCAGAGATGCAGGCGGGGGCCATCCGGGCGGTGGCGGTGATCGGAGGCGGCACCGGGTCGTTCCAGGTGCTGTCGGGGCTGCGGCAGAGCGGCTCGCTGAAGCTGGCCTCCATCGTCACCATGACCGATTCGGGCGGCGACTCGGGACGGCTGCGCTCGGAGTTCAAGGTTTTGCCGCCGGGGGACATCCGCCGCTGCCTGGTGGCCCTGTCCGAGGACAGCTCCCTGCTGCGCGATCTGTTCAACTTCCGGTTCGACGACGATCCCCTGCGCGGGCGGCAGCTGGGCAACCTGCTGGTTCTGGCGCTGTCCCGCATCCTGGGCAGCGAACGCGAGGCCATCAACGCCATCCACCGGCTGCTCAACATCCGCGGCCGGGTGTTGCCCGTATCCTGGGACCAGGTGCACCTGTGCGCCGAGCTGGCCGACGGCCAGATCATCGAGGAGGAGGCGCACATCGACGTCCCCAAGCACGATCCCTCGATCCCGATCCGGCGGGTGTTCCTGCGGCCGGAGGCGACCGCCAACCCCGAGGCCCTGGCCGCCATCGACAGCAGCGACTACATCGTGCTGGCGCCCGGCGATCTTTACACCTCCAGCATCCCGAACCTGCTGGTCAGCGGCGTGCCCGAGGCCCTGCAACACTCACCGGCCAAGCTGATCTACGTCCTCAACCTGATGACCAAGCGGGGCGAGACTCTGGGCTATTCGGCCTCGCGCCACATCGAGGAGATCGTCCGCTACGGCGGGCGGGTGCCCGACGCCGTGCTGGTGCACCGGGGGGAGATGCCGCAGGGGATGGCCCAGCGCTACCTGGTCGAGGAGGCGCGCCCGGTGGAGATCGACGAGGCGAAGCTGCGGGCGCTGGGCGTGCCGCTGCTCTGGCCGGCGCCGATCATGTCCGACAGCTCCAAGGCCCGCCACGACCCCCAGCGCACCGCCACCGCGCTGCTGGCGCTGTTCAGGGCGCTCGAGGAACCGGCTTCGCTGGCGGCAGCGGCCGGCCTTTGAACGTTCAGACCCGCTCGTCCATCGGGACGTAGTGGCTCAGGGTCGGGCCGGTGTAGATCTGCCGCGGCCGGGCGATCTTGGTGTTCGAGTCCTCCACCATCTCTTTCCAGTGGGCCAGCCATCCGGGCAGCCGGCCGATGGCGAACATGACCGTGAACATGTTGGTGGGGATGCCGAGCGCCCGGTAGATGATGCCGCTGTAAAAGTCGACGTTGGGGTAGAGCTTGCGGTCCACGAAGTAGGGATCGCGCAGGGCCTCCTCCTCCAAGGTCCGGGCCACGTCCAGCAGCGGGTCCTGCCGGCGCAGCTTGGGCAGCACCTTGTCGCAGGCCGCTTTGATCACCTTGGCCCGGGGATCGTAGTTCTTGTAGACGCGGTGGCCGAAGCCCATCAACCGGAAGCCCGAGTCCTTCTTCTTGGCCAGCTCGATGAACTTCTTGGGCCCGCCGCCGTCGCGGTGGATGGTCTCGAGCATCTCCAGCACTTCCTGGTTGGCCCCGCCGTGCAGCGGTCCCCACAGCGCGCAGATGCCTGCCGCCACGCTGGCGAACACGTTGGCCTGGGCGCTGCCCACCATGCGCACCGTCGAGGTCGAGCAGTTCTGCTCGTGGTCGGCGTGCAAGATGAACAGCTGGTTCAGCACCTTGACGACGTCCTCGTCGATCTCGTACGGCTCGGCCGGGATCGAGAACACCATGTTGAGGAAGTTCGCGCAGTAGTTCAGGTTGTTCTTGGGGTAGACGAACGGCTGCCCGATCGACTTCTTGTACGAGTAGGCGGCGATGGTGCGCACCTTGGCGATCAGGCGCGCGATGTTGACGTCGTTCATCTCCTTGTTGCGGACGTCCAGCGACTCCGGGTAGTAGCTCGACAGCGAGCAGACCATGGCCGACAGGATCGCCATGGGGTGAGCGGTCGACGGGTAGCCGTCGAAGAACCGCTTCATGTCCTCGTGGATCAGGGAGTGGCGGGTCAGCAGGGTGCGCCAGCGGTCCAGCTCGGGCTTGGTGGGCAGCTTGCCGTAGATGAGGAGGTAGGCCGTCTCGGTGAAGGTGGACTTCTCGGCCAGCTCCTCGATGGGGATGCCGCGGTAGCGCAGGATGCCCTTGTCACCGTCGATGAAAGTGACCGAGCTGGTGGTCGAGCCGGTGTTCATGTACCCCTGGTCCAGGGTCACGAAGCCGCTCTGCGCGCGAAGCTGGCGGATGTCCACCGCCTTTTCGTTTTCTGTGCCCACCAGAGTGGGCAGCTCGAATTCTTTTCCGTCGAGTGTCAGCTTCGCCGGCACGGATCAACCTCCAATCAGATCGAGATTACTCGATACCGGCTCTGCGTCTATCGCGAAGTGCCGGGGCCGGTCAGGCCCCACCACCGTGCTCACCAGGGTGGTCGCGGGCTGTGGAAAGAACAGGTAGTTGATGATGCCCGGCAGCTGGCCATAGCGGCCCGGGTAGTCGCCGGCATCGAAACCGGCCGGTCCTTCGACGATCTCGCCACAATCCAGATGGCGGATCTCCTGCTCGCCCAGCACCGCCACCAGCCGCGCGAAGCGGCCCAGCAGGATCGGGTCGAAGACCCCCGCGCGCGGTGCCTCCTCGACGGAAAGCCGGTCGCCCAGCATCTCCCCTCGCAGCATGACCTGCTGCACCGCCGCGAAGGGTGCCAGCCCAGAGAGGGCCACCCGCAGATACAGCTCCTCGACCGCACCGCGGCCAGGCAGGTCGTCGATCGCCGGCGGGCAGCGGCCCTCCCGGCGCTCGATGAGCGACGGGGGGCGACCGGTGCACAGAACGTACACGTAGGCGCAGGAGGCCGTCGGGTTACCAGGCAGGTACAGCGTCTGCGTGCCCAGCCGGCGCTCCAGCTCGGCGGCCAGCCGTGCGCCCCGCTCGGCCCCCACGCCGGCGATCGGACCCTCCGGTGTCTCCTGCCAGCGCCGGCCGGGGTACCGGCGGCCCAGGGCCTCGTCGATTGCCGCGAACATCGCGGCCTTGCGGTGGCTGCATCCGCCCTTGCGATGGCAGCTGGTGCAGCCGTCGCTCATCGCCGGGTCACCGCAGCCGCGGTCCCCGCTCGACGGCCTGGCGAGCCTCGTCCACCATGCGCGCGTGCTGGGTGGGATCGGCCCAGCGCCGCCGTCCTTCCTCGGGCAGCTGGTCGATCGGGTCGAAGTAGAAGAACAGCTGTCCCGCCCGCACCGAGGGCGCGCTGTACACCGAGATCCCGGTGACGCGATCGTAGTGCTCGTAAGAATGGGCGTCGCGCTTGCCGCCGCCGCCGGGGGCATCCACCACCACCAGCGGGGTGTTGAATCCCGAGGTCACGCCGCGCAGGTCTTTCTCGATCAGCAGGCCCGTGCTCAAGGTGGTGCGCAGGTCCTCCACCCCTTTGACCAGGTCGTGCATGTAGATGTAGTAGGGGTGCACGTTCACGTATGACAGCCGCCGGGTCAGCAGCAGCTGCACCGCCGTGGTGTCGTTCACCCGTCGCTGCAGCACGGTCTGGTTGCGGATGGTGATCCCGCGCTCGAACAGCTTGTCGGTGGCGGCCTTGGTCAGCGCCGTGATCTCGCCCGGGTGGTTGAAGTGGGTGTGGATCACCACTTCCTTGTGCAGGTGGCGGCCTTTCTCGACGATGCGGCTGACGGCGTCCGTCCACTCGTTGTCGGTGAGGATCTTCTGCGGCATCACCGCCAGCCCCTTGGTCGCGTAGCGGAAGCGGCGCACGTGGGGGATGGCGAGCAGCGACTCGCCGATGTGGGTGATCTGCTCGGCGCGCAGCTGGTACGAGTCGCCGCCCGAGATGACGATGTCTTCCAGCTCGGGCCGCGAGGCGATGTACGCGAAGGTGGCCTGCCAGCGCTCGGGGTTCACGCGCAGATGGAACTTGGTCACCTCCTCGGTGTCGATGCCCACCGCGTAGGAACGGGTGCAGAAGCGGCAGTAGACCGGGCAGGTGTCCAGCGCCAGGAACAGGGCCTTGTCCGAATACCGGTGGGTCAGCCCCGGCACCGGCATGTCCTTGCGCTCGTGCAGTGAATCCAGATCCAGGTAGGGGTGGTCGGGCAGGCGGCTGGAGGCCACCGGGATGAACTGGATGCGGAGAGGGTCTTCGTAAGGGTGGTCCCAGTCGATCAGCGACAGCAGATACGGCGACACCCGCACCGACATCGGTGCCTGCCGGAACCCGGCTTCGGCGTCGCGCAGGAACTCGTCCGGAACCAGTCCCTTGACGGCGGCCAGCAGCTTGGCCGCGTTGGTGATGGAGTTGCGCGCCTGCCAGCCGTGGTCCAGAAAATCCGCGTCGGACACCTGGGCGTAGGTGGGGACGCGGCGCCAGAAGGGCCCGTCCAGCAGCTGGCGGTGGAGCAATGCATCCGGCCGCGCAGGCGGTTTGAGCGCCGGCGGCGGCGTCGAACCCGCTTCCGCGGGCCGGGGTTCGGCCTCCGGGATCATCGTAGAACCTTACCGCGGCCCCCGGCCCCTTTCTACGTACTAAAGATGTAGTGCGACGTCGTCAGAAATTGAGGGCGAACAGCTCGCCCTCGCGGACGATCCGCAGCTGTCCGTGGCCCCCGCGCCGGATCCGGTCCTCGAAGGCGCGCAGCGATTCCACCGTGGCCGGCGCGGTGCTGGGGGCCACGATCGCGAACAGCACGTCGCCCTCCTGGAGCGAGCCCGACATCGGGCCCCGCGGCTTGACCTGCACGACCTTCAGGCCGGTTCCCGCCGGCAGCCCCAGGGCGCGCGTCTCCTCGCCGGCCAGCCGCTGCACCACCACGCCCAGGACGTCCTCTCCGCGCAGTTGCAGGTTCTCGGCCAGGGTGATGTTGAAGGTCGTCCGTCGGCCCTGCCGGATCACCACGACGGGGACGGACTCGCCCGGCCGCCGCGACTTGATCACGTTGGTCAGCACCTGGTTCGACTCGATCGGGCGCCCCGCTACCTCCACCACCAGGTCGTTGGACTTCAGGCCTGCCTTCTCGGCCGGGCCACCCCGGTCGACGCCGTTGATCAGCGCCCCGGGCTGGAACTCGATGCCCATCTGACGGGCCAGCTCGGGGGTCAGCGGCTGGGACGTGATCCCCAGGTAGCCGCGGCCCACCCGCCCGTTCTTCAGCAGCTGCTCGGCGATGTTCTTGGCCAGGTTGATCGGGATGGCGAAGCCGACGTTCATGGCCGCGGCCGGGTTCAGGATGGCGGAGTTGATCCCGACCACGTCACCCGAGAAATTGAACAGCGGGCCACCCGAGTTGCCGCGGTTGATGGCGGCGTCGGTCTGGATGAATTCCTGGTAGCCGGCGTTGTCGGCCAGAGTGCGGTTCTTGGCGCTGACGATCCCCATGGTGACCGTCTGGCCGAGGCCCAGCGGATTGCCGATGGCCAGCACGTAGTCGCCCACCCGCAGGCGGTCCGAGTCGCCCAGCTTCGCTACCTTGAGGCTGCCGGGCGGTTTGGTCAGGCGGACGACAGCCACGTCGGTGGCTGGATCGCTGCCCTCCACCTTGGCGGGCAAGACCCGGCCGTCGCTGGTGACCACCTGGACCTCGTCGGCTCCCGCCACCACGTGGTTGTTGGTGAGGATGGTGCCCTTCGAATCGATGATGAAGCCCGAGCCCAGCCCCTGCTGCGCCTCCTCGCGGCCGCGCGGCTGCGACTCCATCCCGAAGCGGTCGCGCAAAAACTCGCTGAACGGGTCGCTGCGCATGGCCCGCGGGATGAACTTGATGCTGCGGATGGTGACGACGGAGTCCTTGACCGCCTCCACCAGTGGGGCCACCGAACGGCCCATCTCCGACGGCGTCGGAACCGCCTGGGCGAATGTCGACAGCAGCAGGACCAGGGCCGGGGACATGCCGGGTCAGCCCCGGTACACGACGATGCCGCGGGTGGGATCGTAGGGGGTCAGCGCCACCGTGACCTTGTCCCCCAGCACCACGCGGATGCGGTGCTTGCGAAGCTTGCCGCCCAGATGGGCGAGCACCTGGTGACCGTTCTCGAGCTCGATCCGGAAATTGCCGGCCGGTAACACTTCGACGACGCGACCTTGAAACTCGATGTGTTCTTCACGGCCCATGGGGTCAAAGAAGGTACTCGGTCGACCCGGTCGGGTCAACCGCCGGCACTTTTGGGGGACCCCTGTCCGGCGCGATGGTGTATCAGAGGAAAAACCGTGAAGATCCATGCTGGCAGCGACCACGCGGGCGTCGGGCTGAAGGCCGTCCTGATCAGCCATCTGCGCGCGCGTGGCCACGAGGTCCTCGACGTGGGAACCCAGAGCGAGGCCCCCACCGACTACCCCGACTGGGCGGCGCAGGTCGCGCTCGCCGTCCGCGGCGACCCGGGCAGCCGCGGCCTCATCGTGTGCGGATCGGGCGTGGGGGTGAGCATCGTGGCCAACAAGGTGCCGGGCATCCGCGCGGTCGATGCCTGGAACCCGGAGGTCGCGCGGGTGTCCCGTTCGCACAACGACGCCAACGTGCTTTGCCTGGGGTCGCGCTTCGTGGATGAGTCCGCCGCCCGGGCCATCGCCGACGCCTGGCTGGAGACCGGCTTCGAGGGGGGCCGGCACGTCCCCCGGCTGGCGAAGATCGGCACGGTCGAGGGGCTGGCCGGCTCGCTGGCGGCGGTGGAGCGCGAGCAGGCGCTGCTGACCCGCCGGCGGGTGGTCGAGCGCATCTGGAGCCGCGATCCGGCGGTGTTCACCGACGACGCCCAGACCCGAGAGCCGGTGCGCAAGTCGATCCTCAGCCGCCTGGGCTGGCTACGCGCGCCCGAGGAGATGGCCGCACAGATCGACGACATCGAACGCTACATCGCGGAAGTGCACGGATGGGGCTGCCGCGAGGTGGTGCTGCTGGGCATGGGCGGCAGCTCGCTGTGCCCCGAGGTGCTGGCGCTGACCTTCGGTCACGCCGGAGGGATCCCGGTGCGGGTTCTGGACAGCACCGATCCCGCGGCGGTGGCCGAGGTGGCGGGCAGCATCGATATCGCCCGCACCCTGTTCGTGGTCGCTTCCAAGTCGGGCGGCACCATCGAGGTGGCCTCGTTCGAGAGCACCTTCTGGGCGCGCGCGGTGGCCCAGCTGGGGGTGCAGCAGGCGCGCACGCGCTTCTGCGCCATCACCGACCCCGGCACCGAGCTTCACCACCGGGCCCGCGACCGCTACGGGCGCGTCTTTCTCAACCCCGCCGACATCGGCGGCCGCTACTCGGCGCTGTCGCTGTTCGGGCTGGTGCCGGCTGCCCTGCTGGGCATCGACGTGCGCCGGCTGCTGGCGGCCGGCGGCTCGATGGCGGCCGCTTGCCGCGCCACCCACCCGGCCGAGAACCCCGGCGCGGCCCTGGGCGCCTTCCTGGGAGCGCTGAACAAGCAGGGGCGCGACAAGCTGACCCTGGTGGTCTCGCCCGAGCTGGCCAGCCTGGGGGCCTGGATCGAGCAGCTGGTGGCCGAGTCCACCGGCAAGCTGGGGCGCGGGATCGTCCCGGTGGATCTCGAGCCGCTGGGGCCGCCCGCCAGCTACGGCGACGACCGGGCGTTCGTGACGATCCAGCGCAAGGGAGGCGACCCGGCCGCGGCCCCCGCCGCGCTCGAAGCCCTGCGCCTCGCCGGCCACCCGCTCTTCTCCATCGAGCTCGCCGACCGCATCGATCTGGGGGGCGAATTCTTCCGCTGGGAGTTCGCCACCGCGGTGGCCGGCGCCAGCCTGGCGGTCAACCCGTTCGACGAGCCGAACGTGACCGAGGCGAAGGAGGCCACCGCACGCGCGCTGAAGACCTACTGGTCGGAAGGCAAGCTGCCCGACCCCGGGCCCCGCCTGCGGCCCGACGACCGCGCCGCGGTGCTGGGACACCTGGGGCAGGCCCGGCCGGGCGACTACATCGCCCTGTGTGCCTTCTTCCAGCGCACGCCCGATCGCGACCGGCTGCTCACCGAGCTGCGGCGCCGCTGCCGCGACCGCTTCCGCCTGGCCACCACGGTCGGCTACGGTCCCCGCTTTCTCCACTCGACCGGGCAGCTGCACAAGGGAGGCCCCAACAGCGGCCTGTTCCTGCAACTGACCGGGGACATCGGGACGGATGTCGATGTCCCCGAGCGCGGCTTCACCTTCGGCGTGCTGCGGGACGCCCAGGCGCTGGGGGACCTGGAGGCCCTGCGGCAGCACCAGCGGCGGGCGATGCGGGTGCACGTCGGCACCGACATACAGACCGGTCTCGATCGGCTGATCGAGTGTCTGGCGCAGCCCGGGTCGTGAGCGGTACGCTGCCTCCGGCCATGCCCTTTCAGCCGAGGACCGTCCGACCGTGACCGGAGGATTTGACACCGCCCTCGCGCTGGTGGGCGACATCGGGGGAACGAACTGCCGTCTGGCGCTGTTCCGGGGCAGCGAGAAGCTGATCGAGCGGACCTATCCGTCGCAGGAGCAGAAGGACTTCGTCAGCGTGGTCGAGCTGTTCCTCGAGCACGCACGCAAGACGCTGGGGCCGGAGGTGCGGCCCCAGCGCGCCTGCTTCGGGGTGGCCGGTCCGGTCGAGAGCAACACCAGCAAGGTGACCAACCTGCCCTGGTTCATCGACGGTCCCCGGCTGGGCCAGCGGCTGAAGATCCCCCGGGTCAACCTGCTCAACGATTTCCAGGCCGCCGCCCTGGGAGTGACGGTGCTGGCCGACCAGCACCTGGTGCCGCTGGGGGGCGGGTCGCGCAACCCCACCGGCCCGTGTGTGGTGACCGGTGCCGGCACCGGGCTGGGCGAGGCTTTCCTGGTGTGGTCGCCGGGCGAGAACCGCTACCAGGTGATCCCCTCCGAGGGCGGGCACGTCGACTTCACCCCGCGCACGCCCCTGGAGAACGCGCTCTTCAACTACCTGAGCGGTCGCTACGGACGGGTGTCCTTCGAGCGCGTGCTGTCCGGGGCCGGGATCGCCGATACCTTCGCTTTTCTGGCCGGTGAGCCGGCCTGCCGGCCTCTGGTGCGCGAGGAGACGCGCGCCGCGATCGTGACCGAGGACCCGGCGGCGGTGATCACGCGCCAGGCGCTGGCCGGCGCGGACCCCGTGTGCGTGATCGCGCTGAACATCTTCATATCCGTGCTGGGCGGCCTGGCCGGCAACCTGGCGCTGTCCATGCTGGCCACCGGCGGCGTGTTCATCGCGGGCGGCATCGCCCCCCGGATCGTGCCCCTGCTGGAGAAGGGGCCCTTTCGCGAGTCGTTCGAATCAAAGGGGCGGATGCAGCCGCTGGTGGCCAAGATTCCCGCTTACCTCGTGGTCAACCCCGACCTCGGCCTGCTGGGAGCCGCCGTGCAGGCCTCGCGGCTGTAGGTACGTAGCGCGCGCCGCCGGCAGCCGTTACGCGTTTTTTTCGACGAGGAAACCGAACGTTTACGAGGCAACGTTACACTGGCTCCATGTCGACGCTCGGGAGGAGCTCCCGCTCGGCGCCGGCCGAGCTCCTCCGCCATCCGGCTCCGTCCCCCGAAGAAATCCTCAGCACGCTGCCGATAAAGCCGCGTACGTACAACAGTCTTCGGCGGTACGTGGCCGGCCGCCCGGCCGAGGCGGGCTGGAGCTTCGGCCGGTTGCTGCAGATCCCCGGCTTCGGCGCGCGCGCCCTGGAGGACGTTCTGGTGGCGCTCGACTGCCGCGGCGATCGCCCGCTGACCGGGTCGCGCAACGGGCACCGTTTCCTCGATGACGAGCTGGACGAGCTGCTCTCGGCCCGTCCGGCGCGCCGCCCCCAGCTGGCCACGCCGATGCTGCGGCGGGCGCTGTCGCTGATCGGCGGCCGGCTGCCCGGGTCGGAGGTCGAGGTGATGCGCTGGCTGCAGAGCGCGGGCCTGGCCCGCGGCCCGGTCGATCTGGGGCAGCTGGAGCGGGCGGCGCGCTTCTCCGAGGCACCGGTCACCTTCGCGGTGCTCCGGCGCGAGGGGCTGACCCTGGCCCTGCAGCCCGAGCGCCTGCGCCTGGCCTCGCTGGTCTACGCCCTGGCCGTGCGGTCGGTGGTCAGCTTCGGGCTGGCGCTGGTGCGGCGGATCGGATTTCTGGCACGGACCGAGGACCTCGGGTTCGTGCGGACCGTGCTCACCGCCAGGGACAGCTTCCAGTGGCTGGATCGGCGGGTGGGCTGGTTCTGGTTCGGCAACCTGAACTCGCAGCTGGTGCGCACCATCGACAACATCCTCTCGGTGGCGGGGGAGGTGCAGCTGCGCGAGCTGGCCCACGGCCTGTTCCGTCGCTGGTCCCCCGACAACGCCCCCACCCGCCGGACCCTGCAGGTGCTCTGCTCGCAGATCGACAGCCTGGAGGTGAAGGGCAACGTGGTGCGCCTGCGCGGCCGTGAACGGTCGGGCGCCCTGCCCGAACGCGAGCGCACTCTGCTCCTGCTCTTCCAGACCTGCGGCCCCCAGATCGAGGGCTACCGCCTGCCGGAGATCTGCCAGCGCATGGGGCTGGAGGCGGGCCCGCTGTGCCGTCAGCTGCGCGCCTCGCCCTTCGTGGTCGAGCGGCGCCCCGGCGTCTTCCGTCTGATCGGCACCTGACCGGCGCGAGCGGCGGCCTTCTGGCAAAATGCCGCCACCATGACCGGCCGCGCACCGATCATCGATTCGCACTGCCATCTCGACTTCGAGGAGTACGGCACCGACCGCAGCGAGACCCTGGCGCGGGCGCGCGCGGCCGGCCTCGTGACCATGATCTGCATCGGCTCGGGGCGGGATCTGAAGTCGGCCCGATCGGCGGTGGCGCTGGCGGCCGAGGAACCGGACGTGTTCGCGACGGTGGGCATCCATCCCCACGACGTGGCCCACATGGTCGAGACCGACTGGCAGGAGCTGGAGACGCTGGCCCGCGCGCCCCGGGTGGTGGCGATCGGCGAGACCGGCCTCGACTTCCACTACGACCATTCGCCGCGCGACCAGCAGCGCGAGGCCTTCCGGCGGTTCGTGCGCCTGTGCCACCAGAGCGAGCAGCCGGTGGTCTGCCACATCCGCGAGGCGCACGAGGAGGCGCGCGCGATCCTGAAGGAAGAGGGCGTTCCCGCCCGGGGCGGCGTCATCCACTGCTTCACCGGTGGCCCCGCCGACGCGGTCGCCTACGTCGAGATGGGCCTGCACCTGTCTTTTTCGGGGATCCTGACCTTCAAGAACGCCGGCGAGATCCGGGCGGCGGCGGAGATCGCCCCGCTCGACCGGATCCTCGTCGAGACCGATGCGCCCTTCCTGGCCCCCCTTCCCCACCGCGGCAAGCGCAACGAGCCGGCCTACATCGTCCACACCGTCGAGCAGCTGGCCCAGCTGCGCAAGCTCCCCATCGACCAGGTGGCCGAAGCGACCACCGCGAACACCCGCGCGCTGTTCCGCCTGCACCGTTGACGTTGCGTTCCGTCCCCCGCAAGCTCAAGGGGTCATGACCGACCTGCCGCTGGTGCGCGTGCGACTGAAGTACCCCGACGTGGACACGTTCACCGAGCGGTTCGCCCCCAACGTCACCCGGGGGGGCATCTTCCTGGCCTCGCGCGACCCGCGTCCGGTAGGGACGGTGGTCCGCTTCGAGGTCAGCCTGGTCTCGGGTGCCCCGGTGCTGGTGGGCAAGGGCCGCGTGACCTGGACCAAGGCCTACGATCCCGCCGAGCCCAACCAGCCCTACGGCATGGGCGTGCAGTTCGTCGAGCTGGATCGGTCGAGCCGCGCGGTGCTGGATCGCCTGCTGCGCAAGCGCGAGCCCGCCGCCCGGCCCCCAGCCGCGGCGCCGGCCCCACCACCCCGCGCGCCCGGGTCCCCGCCGCCGATCCCCGCCGAGGTGGCCAAGAC
>JBKPRZ010000605.1:0-7976 GCA_046734815.1 Myxococcota bacterium
GTGCTGGGGGTGCTGCCGCTGTTTCACTCCTTCGGGCAGACCTGCTCGCTCAACGCCACCGTCGGAGCCGGCGGCCTGCTCACCCTGCTCTGCCGCTTCGACCCCGCCCGGGCCCTGGCGGTGATCGAGCGAGACCGGGTCACGCTGTTTCAGGGAGTGCCCACCATGTACAACGCCTTGCTCAACCATCCAGAGCGGGCGGGCTTCGACACCACCAGCGTACAGCTGGGCGTCTCGGGCGGTGCCGCCCTGCCGGTCGAGTTGCTCCGCCGCTTCGAGGCGGCTTTCGGCTGCATCATTCTCGAGGGCTACGGCCTGTCGGAGACCTCGCCGATCGCGTCTTTCAACCACCCCGACAACCCGCGCAAGCCGGGCTCGATCGGCACGCCCATCGAGGGCGTCGAGATGATGGTGGTGCGCGAGGACGGCACGCCCCAGCCTCCCGGCGAGGTGGGGGAGATCGTCATCCGCGGCCACAATGTCATGAAGGGCTACTGGAATCGACCCGAGGCGACCGCCGAAGCGATCACGCCGGCCGGCTGGTTCCGCTCGGGCGATCTCGGCAAGGTCGACCAGGACGGCTACTACTACATCGTCGATCGCAAGAAAGACATGATCATCCGCGGCGGTTTCAACGTGTACCCGCGCGAGATCGAGGAGGTGCTCTACCAGCACCCCGCCGTCCGCGAAGCCGCGGTGGTGGGCATCCCCCACCCGGACCTCGGCGAAGAAGTCGGCGCCGCGGTGGTGACCAAGCCGGGAGTCGCGGTCACGCCCGACGAGCTCCGCGACTTCGTCAAGTCGCAGCTCGCCGCCTACAAGTACCCGCGTCTGGTCTGGTTCCTGTCCGAGCTGCCCAGGACCGCCACGGGAAAGATCCTCAAACGCGAGATCGAGCCACCCGCCAGGTGACCCACGAAACCGGGCGGCCGAGAAAGAGGAATGCCATGGAAAACACCGGATACAGCCTTGCAACCATCGACCGGTTCGTCGGCCGCGAGCTCGGCGTCTCGAGCTGGCTGAGCATCGACCAGGACCGGATCGATCGCTTCGCCGATTGCACCGACGACAAGCAATGGATCCACGTCGATCCGGAGCGGGCGCGCCGGGAGAGCCCCACCCGGACGACGATCGCCCACGGCTACCTCACCCTCTCGCTGCTCGCCCGGTTCATGTACGAGCTGGCCGTGGTGCCACCCGACGCCACGACCGCGCTCAACTACGGTCTCGACAAGGTGCGGTTCCTGGCCCCCGTGCGCGTCGGGGCCCGCATCCGGGACCGGGTGGACCTGCTCGAGGCAAGAGAGAAGGGTCCAGGCCGCGTGTTGATCAGGACCCACCACACCATCGAGGTGGAAGGCGAGGACAAGCCCGCTCTGCTGGCCGAGGCGCTGGCGATGTTGATCTGCAACCCGCCCACCCGAGCAACGCCATGAACCTCGACCAGACCGGCGATCCCCGCGATCCCGTTGCCCGCCGCCCTTCGGCGGCGAACCAGACATCGGCCCGACCGGCCCCCACGCCGCCGCCACCGGCGTCGCAGGAGTCGCCCACGGTCCTGCGCCGCGGCTGGAAGCTGCTGGCGGGCGCCTGGCTGCTTCCGGCGCGCGTGGTCCGCAAGCAGGCCGCCTTCGCCGGCGAGGTGGTGAAGATCGTCTCCGGCCGCTCGACCATCACCCCGCCGGCCAGCGACCGGAGGTTCGCCGATCCCGCCTGGCAGAAGAGCGGGATCCACCGGCGCGGCCTGCAGACGTACCTGGCCGGGCGCCAGGCGCTGCTCGAGCTCGTCGACGAGCTCGGACTCGGCCAGAAGAACACGCAGCGGGCCCGTTTCCTGACCACCATCGTCGCCGACGCCCTGGCCCCGACCAACTTCCTGCTGAGCAACCCACTGGCGCTCGAGCGGGCCCGGCAGACGCGCGGCAGGAGCCTGTGGCGAGGGGTCAAGAACATGGGAACCGACCTCCTGCGCAACGGCGGCATGCCGGCGCAGGTGGATCGCGCGGCCTTCCGGGTCGGCAAGGACCTGGCCGTCACCCCGGGCGCAGTGGTGTTTCGCAACGAGCTGCTCGAGCTCATCCAGTACGCGCCCGCCGGCCCCACCGTCCACGGCCGCCCTCTGCTGCTGGTACCGCCGCAGATCAACAAGTATTACGTCATGGACCTCGCCCCCGGCAAAAGCCTGTCGGAGTTCGCGGTCAGCAAAGGGATCCGGTTCTTCGCGGTCAGCTGGCGGAACCCGACGGCCGCCGACCGGAACTGGGGCCTCGAGACTTACCTGCGGGCCCTGCTCGAGGCCATCGACGCGGTCTGCGCGATAACCGGGAGCCCCACGCTCAACATGCTGGGCGTGTGCGCGGGGGGCATCACCTTGACCTTGCTGCTCGCCCACCTGGCGGCACGGGGAGACCAGCGGGTGCATTGTGCCACCCTGCTGGTGACGCTGCTCGACCCGAGCGCCGGCATGCTCGGGCTGCTCTCGACCCGCGAGACCCTGGCGCTCGCCCAGCGGTACGCCCAGGCTCGCGGCATCCTGCGGGGAAGGGACCTGGCCCGGCTGTTTGCCTGGCTGCGGCCCAACGATCTGGTGTGGAACTACTGGGTGAACAATTACCTGCTCGGCAACGACCCACCCTCGGTGGACATGTTGTACTGGACCAATGACACCACCAGCCTGCCCGCGCGGCTGCACGCCGATTTCGTCGGGATGCTGGCGCAAGACCCCTTCGCCAACCGGAACGCGCTTGCGCTCCTGGGCACGCCCCTCGACGTCTCGCGGATCGTCTGCGACCTGTACGTCGTCGGCGGCGCCACCGATCACATCACCCCCTGGCAGGCCTGCTACGCGGCGACGCAGCTCTATTCGGGGAACCGCCATTTCACCCTCAGCTCGGGTGGCCACATCCAGAGCATCGTCAATCCGCCCGGTAGCCCGAAATCGAGCTTTTTCCTCAACCCCGAGCTGCCCGCCGACCCTGCCCGCTGGCAGGCGGGCGCGCGCAAGCAGCCCGGCACCTGGTGGGAGCACTGGGCGGAGTGGCTGGCCACCCGCTCGGGCGAGCGCCAGCCGGCTCCGGCGTCGCTCGGCAACCCACAACACCCCGAGCTGGCCGCGGCGCCCGGGACCTACGTTCACGGCCGTGAATGAAACCCGACATGAACAATCGAGATCAGCGCGGCGAGCTGGTGCAGGTCGAGGGCGCGCGCCTGCGGGTGGCGGTCGAGCGCGGTGGGGGGGACCAGCCGCCGCTTCTCCTCCTCAACGGGCTGGGAGCGAATCTCGAGCTCCTGGATCCCTTCGTCGCCGCCCTGCGGGAGTTGGCGGGCGGCCGGATCGGCACCATCCGCTTCGACTTTCCCGGAATAGGCGGCTCCCCTGCCCAGGCTCGGCTGCGCCGCGCCCCGGGGCTGGCGCGGCTGGCGGCGGGACTGCTCACCACGCTGGGATTCGCCCAGGCGGACGTGCTGGGGATCTCCTGGGGAGGCGGCGTCGCCCAGCAGCTCGCCTACCAGTACCCGGACCGGTGCCGCCGGCTCGTCCTGGCCTCCACTTCGACGGGGTGGCTCTCCATTCCGGGCCGGTTCTCGGCGATCCGCAAGCTCGCCAGCCCCTGGCGTTACGCGCGCGCCCACCGGCTGAACGAGCTCGACCCGCAGCTGTACGGCGAGGAGGTCCGGCGCGATCCCCAGACCGCCCGGCGGGTGGCGGCGCTCATGCGCCCGCCCACCCTCCTTGGCTATTACCTCCAGCTCTTCGCGCTCGCCGGCTGGAGCAGCCTCTTCTGGTTGCGCCGGCTGCATCAGCCGGCGCTGGTCCTGGCCGGCAACGACGACCCCATCGTGCCGCTGAGTAACGCCCATCTCCTGGTGCGCCACCTGCCCCGGGCGCAGCTGCACGTCGTCGACGGCGGCCACCTCTGCCTCCTCACCCAGGCGGCGACGCTGGCCCCCGTCGTCGCCGAGTTTCTCACGGCCGGGAGCGATCAGATCAGCAGCCCGAGCGCCCGGGCCCGCTCGCGCAGCTCGTGCTTCTGAACCTTGCCGGTGCCGGTCCTGGGCAATTCGCCGAACACGATGCTCTTGGGGACCTTGTAGTGGGCCAGGTGCTGCCGGCAGAACGCGACGATCTCCCGCTCGTCGACGTCCGCTTCGGGCCGCAGCGTGATGAAGGCGCAGGGGCTCTCGCCCCACTTCGGGTCGGGTCGCGCCACCACGGCCGCCTCGAGCACGGCAGGGTGCCGAGCGAGCACCGACTCGACCTCCAGGCTGGAGATGTTCTCCCCTCCGGAGATGATGATGTCCTTCGAGCGATCTTTGATCTCGATGTAGCCGTCGGGGTGCCAGACCGCGAGGTCGCCCGTGTGGAACCAACCCCCGGCGAAACATTCCGCGGTGGCGGCCGGGCTCTTGAAGTACCCCATCATCAGGGTGTTGCCGCGCAACAAGACCTCACCGATGGTCGCCCCGTCCTGCGGCACCGGCGCCAGGGTGGCCGGGTTCGCGACCATCAGCGCCTCCAGCGCCGGCGCAGGCACGCCCTGACGAGCCTTCAGCCGGGCGCGCTGCTCGAGAGAAAGGTCGTCCCATTGCGACTGCCAGGCGCAGTAGGTCGCGCCGCCGAAGGTCTCGGTCAGACCGTAACCGTGGGTGATCTCGAACCCCAGCCGCTCCACCCCCTCGATCAGGGCGGGAGACGGCGCCGAGGCACCGGTCAAGATCTGCACCCTGTGCTCGATCCCCTGTCGCAGCGGCTCGGGGGCGGAGCTCAGGCTTTGCAGCACCACCGGCGCGCCGCAGAGGTGGGTCACCTTCTCGGCCTTGATGAGCCCGAACAGCCGCTCGACCCGCACCGAACGCAGACAGACGCTGGTTCCCGCGATCGCGGCGAGCGTCCAGGGGAAACACCAGCCATTGCAGTGGAACATGGGCAAGGTCCACAGATAGACGGCGTGCGGGCCCATGTTCCACAGCAACAGGTTGGACAGCGCGTTCAGGTAGGCTCCCCGGTGGTGGTAGACGATCCCCTTGGGCCGGCCCGTGGTGCCGGAGGTGTAGTTGAGGGCGATGGCCTGCCACTCGTCCGCCGGCGGCGCAAAGGCGTGGGCCGGATCGCCGGTGGCCAGGAAGGCCTCGTAGTCCATGGTGCCGAGCAGCTCGCCCCCGTCCACCGTCCGGTCGTCAATGTCGATCACCAGAGGGGGTCGGGCCAGCTTGGGCAGGACGCGCGCCACCGTGCGCGAGAACTCACGGTCGGTGATGAGCACCTTGGCCTCGCCGTGCTCGAGGATGAAGGCCACGGTGGCGGGATCGAAGCGGGTGTTGATGGCGTTGAGGACCGCCCCCGCCAGCGGAACGGCGAAGTGCGCCTCGTAGAGCTCGGGCGTGTTGGCCGCCATGAGCGCCACGGTGTCGCCCGGGCCCACGCCCGCGCGCGCCAGGGCCGAAGCCAGCCGGCGGCAGCGCGCCCAGGTCTCGCTCCAGGAGCGGCGGATGACTCCGTGAACCACGGCCGTCCGGTCGGGGTACACGGCCGCGGCGTGGGCGATGAACGTCAGCGGCGTGAGCGGGAGGTGGTTGGCGGGGTTCTTGTCCAGCCCCGTGTCGAAGGGGCCGCCTGTGCTGGGCATGTGCGCTTCCTTGCGATCCCGCGGTGGCGGTGCATCTTAACCCGCCTTGCCGGCAGCCGCCGGCTGTTCCAGTCTCCTGTGAGCGCTGAAGGACGGAACGGCGGCGGATGACCCTGCGCAACAAACCCGACTGCCTCGATACCGCGCGGCTTCTGGGCGGCGGGCTGCTCGACGGCCTGGACCAGGGTGTCTCGATCTTCGATCGCGACTTGCGGCTGCTGGCGCACAACCGGCGCTTCGTCGAGCTGCTCGGCTTCCCACCCGGTGTCGTGCAACCGGGTGTGCCATTCGGCGATCTGGTGCGGCACCTGGCCGAGCGGGGAGAGCTGGGACCGATCGGCGACGTCGGCGAGATCGTGCGCTCGCGGGTGCAGGCGGCGAGCCGCTGCCAGCGGTCGTACACCGAACGGACGACGCTCGATGGCCGGATCCTGGCGGCGCAAACCACGCCGCTGCCCGAGGGCGGATTCATCACCGTCTACACGGAGCTCACCGAGCGAAGCTCCAGCGAGGCGCTGACGCCGGCGCGCAGCGAGGAGCTGGAGGGCCGGGTCAACCAGCGCACCGTCGAGCTGCGCACCGTGAACGAGAAGCTGCGCCGCAAGGTCCGCGAGCTCGAGGCTGCGTCGGCCGCCCTGCAAAAGAGTGAGGCCCACCTGCGCCTCATCACCGACGCCCTCCCGGTGGCCATCGCCTATGTCGACGACCAGCGTGTCCTGCGTTTCGTCAATCGCCGCTTTGCCGAGCTGTTCCGCCGGGGCGAGCTGGTGGGCCGGAGCCTGCGGCGCGTGCTCGGACCCAGGCTGCTGGCCGCCGTCTCGCCCCACCTCGATCGGGCCTTCGGTGGCGAGCCCCGGAGCTTCGAGCACGCCTACCGCCAACCCGACGGACGGCCGGTCATCACGCGCAACATGCTGGTCCCGGAGTTTTCCCCGCACGGCTCGGTGCCGGGCCTGTTTCTCCTCTGCCTCGACGTGACCGAGGAAAAAGGGGCCGAACGGGCGCGCCAGGAGGCCCAGAAGATGTCGGCCATCGGCCAGCTCGCCGGTGGGCTGGCCCACGACTTCAACAACCTGCTCACCGTCATCGTCGGCAGCATGCGCGCGCTGCAGGAGCGCATCGACGATCCCCTGGTGCGGGAGTTCGTCGCGCCCGCGATCCGCGCCAGCACGCGCGGCACGGACATCACCCGCCGCCTGCTGGCCATCGCACGCCAGCAGGCGCTCGATCCCGCGCCGGTCGACGTGCCCGCCCTCATCGCCGGTGCCGCCGAGCTGCTGCGCCGCTCGTTGCCCAGCCCCATCGCCATCCGCTGCACCAGCGACGAGCAGGGGTGGCCCGCGCTGGCCGATCCCGGCCAGCTCGAAAATGCGCTCGTGAACCTGGCGCTCAACGCCCGGGACGCGATGCCGGCGGGGGGCCTGCTCACCTTTCACACCGAATACGAGCACAGGGCCGCGCCGGCGGGCGTGTTGGCGGCGGGCGACTACGTGCGGATCACCGTCACCGACACGGGCTGCGGCATCTCCCCCGAGGCCTTCACCCGTCTCTTCGAGCCGTTTTTCACGACCAAGCCCTTCGGCTCGGGCAGCGGCCTGGGGCTGAGCATGGTGTTCGGCTTCGTCCGTCAATCGGGTGGCGACATCCAGATCAGCAGCGAACCAGGAAAAGGCACCACCGTGACACTGCTTCTCCCCCGGGCCCAGGGCCCGGCGATCCCCCTGCCCCCGCCCGCCGAGGCGGCGGTCGCCAACGGCGGCGGCAAGCTGGTGCTCCTGGTCGAGGACCACGAAGACGTTCGCCAGACGGTCCGCCGGCAGCTGCTCGAGCTCGGCTACCGCGTCCTCGAGGCCCGCGACAGCGACGACGCCCACGCCTTGCTGTCGGCGGTTCCCGAGGTGGCGGCGCTGGTCTCCGACGTCGTCATGCCCGGCGCCACCAACGGCGTCGGCCTGGCGGACGCCGCGCGCCGCCTGGTTCCCGGGATCCGGATCGTGCTCATCACCGGCTTCACCGGCCCCTCGCCCGGCCAGTACGAGTGGTTCGACGAGCGACTGGTGCTGCGAAAACCGTTCGGCAAAGAAGAGCTGGCCCGGGCGCTGGAGGTCCGAGCATGACGACTTCCCGGCGACTCGTCCTGGTGGTCGACGACGATCCCGAGGTCGGCAGGCTCATCACCAGCACCCTCGAGCCCTACAATTTTCACGTCGAGCACCTCACCCGGGGCGCGGAGCTGCTCGCCCGGGTCAAGCAATCGCCGCCCGCCGCCTGCGTGATCGACCTCGGGTTGCCCGACGTCGATGGCCTGCAGCTCGTGCGCACCCTGCAAGACAGCGGCATCGCCCTCCT
>JBKPRZ010000606.1:0-27358 GCA_046734815.1 Myxococcota bacterium
GCCGTCGGGGGCGCGGCGTCGCGGCCGGTCGCGCCAGCCGGGCCCGCGTCGGGCAGGCTGAAGGCCGGTGGCGGCGGCGAGCCATCGGCTGCCCCCGGGCCCGACGCGCCCGATCCCGGTCCGCCCGATGATCTAGAGATCTGGGGCGAACCACAAGCGGCGCCCAGGACCGCGGTGAGCAACCAGGCCGTGGCTCGCGTGGGCGGTTTGCATGGCTGATGGCGTTTCGTGCGCATGGCGTATCCTCGATGGAAGGATCGAATCCAGATTCGTCACACGGAAACCCAACCCAAAGGAGCCGCGAAAAGCACGCGACGTCCAACATCATCGCCCTGTAACAGGGTACAGGTGCTGTTACAGGGAAAAGGCGTTTTCCGCGGGATCCAGGCTCAGCGAGGAGCCCTGCCGCTCTCGCGGATCAGCTCGCCGAGACCTGGGTGATGGCGGCGGGTCTCGTCTCGGTCTTGCCGGTCCACTGCGTGTTGCGCTCACATTCATGCAGGCGCATCGGGTGATCGCGTGGCGCGACAATGGTGAGTCGAATGACCGGAGCCCGGGGGGCAGACGAACGGGTTCGCCGATATCAGCGCCGTCCTTGAACGCCCGGTACCCGCCGGTAGGTGCCGGTGAGCTCGCCGGTGTCGAGCACGCGTCTCTGGATGGGCTCCAGGATCTCTCGCCGCCGGGGCGGGCCGGTGCGGAACCCGCTCAGATGGGGTATTCCCGCGGGCGCTCTTGCACGGAAATCCAGTGATGCGTGGTGAACTCGTCCAGCGCCCAATGCCCGCCGAATCGACCGATGCCGGAGGCCTTCTCGCCGCCGAACGCGGTGTTCGGCTCGTCGTTCACAGACCAGTCGTTGATGTGGGTCATGCCGGCGACGATGCTCCTCGCCACCCGGAGGCCCTTCTGAGCGTCCCCCGTGAAGACGGCGCTGGAGAGGCCATAGTCCGTGTCGTTCGCCAGCCGGACGGCCTCCTCCTCGCCGCTGAAGCGGGTGATGAACGCCACCGGCCCGAACACCTCTTCCTTCAGCGCCGGCATGGCATGGTCGATATCGACGAGCACCGTCGGTGGAAGCAGCAGCCCGCTCGGTTCCCCCCGCAGGGCCACCCGCGCGCCGCTGGCCACCGCCTCCTCCACTTTGCGCAGGATCCTGTCGAGCTGACTGCGATTGATGATCGGCCCGATGGCGGTGTCCGGATCGGCGGGATTGCCCACCTTGAGGGAGCGAGCCCGCTCCACGAACTTGCGCTCGAACTGGTCGTAGATGGACGCCTCCACCAGGATCCGGTTGATCGCCAGGCAGATCTGTCCCTGATGCATGAACTTACCGGCCACCGCTGCGTTCACCGCGCGGTCGAGGTCGGCGTCCCCGAACACGATGAACGGTGTGTTGCCCCCGAGCTCGAGGCAGACCCGCTTGACCTGGCGGCTCGCCTGCTCAGCCACCCGCCGGCCCACCGCCGTGCTCCCGGTGAAGGAGATGACCCGCGGCACCGGGTGATTGACGAACGCATCACCGATCACATCACCAGAGCCGATCACCACGCTCAGTAGTCCCGGGGGCAGCCCCGCCTCCTCGAAGAGGCGGGCCACGAGCAGACCGCCGGTCACCGGCGTATCCGAGGCCGGCTTGAGCACGACCGCGTTGCCGACCGCCAGCGCGGGAGCCACCGACCGCATGGTCAGATGAAGGGGAAAGTTCCAGGGACTCACCACGCCCACCACCCCCACCGGCTCACGATAGATCAGGCTGGACTTGCCGGCGATGGTGGAAGGCACGAGCTTCCCCTCGGCGTGCAGGGGCAACCCAGCCGCCTCGAGCAGCCCATCCCGGGTGAGGAGCCATTCCCAGCTGGCCTTGATTCGCGTGCTGCCGGATTCGTGGATGATCCAGTCGAGGATCTCCTCCTTGCGCAGGTCGACGATGCGCGCCGCCCGCAGCATGAGAGCGCGGCGCTCCTGGGGCTTGACCCTGGCCCACGCCCGCTGGTTGCGCTCGGCCGTGCGGTAGGCTTCTTCCAGGTCGCTCGTGTCGGCCAGGGTTATCCGGGCCAGGACCTCGTCATTGTAGGGATCGTGGTCGGTGGCAACCTTGTCCGAGCTGCCCCGCCGCCACATCTCGCCCAGCGGCATCTCGTCGAAGCCTTCGTATCGCTCCGGCGTCTCCCCGGCGCTTTCGGACTCGCTCGACGCCACTCCGGCGGCCAGCTCTTGTCCCATCTCCATCGCAGCAATCCTCCTCCCTCGACCTCCTCAAACGACACGCAGAACCAACTCGTCCGATCGAGCGCGCGTGGGCCTCCTGCCCCAGGTCAGGATCGAGCGCATGGTCCTCCCATCCTCCATTCAGCCGATACGCAAGACGATCTTGCCCAGCACGTGGCCAGCCTCCAACCGGGCGTGAGCCTTGGCGGCGTCCTCCAGCGGGAAGACAGCGGCGATGGGCACCCGCAGGCGAGCCGCCTCGATGGCGCGGTTGAGGCGCTCGAAGGCCGCGGGGCTCGAGATGGCGTCGTAGCCGATGAGCTCGATGCCTTCGCGGGGTTTCGGCTCGGGCTCCACGCCGTTGGGATAGGCGAGTCGCCCGCCCGGAGCCAGCGCGTCCAGACACCGCTCGAGCGGCGCGCCGCCCGTCAGGGCAAGGGCCGCGTCGAGCGGGCGCTTCGCGAACCGGCGCGCCGCCGCTGCCAGGTCCTCCCGTTTTCCGTCGACGGCGGCCTCCGCCCCCAGTTGCAGGGCCAGGTCCACGCCGTCCTGGCCGGAGGCGCTGGCGAACACGGAGGCGCCCCGCAGCCGCGCAAACTGTACTGCCAGGGTCCCCACCCCGCCGGAGGCCCCGTGGATGATCACGATCTCTCGCTTCTTCAGGTGGAGGGCCTCGTCGATCCCCTGCAGCGCGGTCAGGCCGGCGGTGGCGGCGGCCGCGGCCTGCTCCAGCTCGAGCCCTCGGGGCAGCGGACCGACTCGCTCCTCGAGAACCGCCACGTATTCGGAGTAAAACCCCCCCTTCGGGTTCGCAAAGCTGTAGGCGTACACCCACTGTCCGACCTGCAAGCGACGGACCCGGGACCCCACCCGCGCGACACGGCCGGCTCCGTCGGTGCCGAGCACCAGCGGGAAGTCCGGCTCGCCTGCCGGCCACCAACCCTGGCGCATGTCCGCGTCCCAGGGTCCCACGCCCGCTGCCGCCACCTCGATCAACACCTCTTCGGGGTCCAGCTCCGGCACCGGCAGGTCGTGCAAGGTCAAGACCTCGGGACCACCGAACCGGTCGAGCGCGACGGCGTGCAGGCGCTCGGGCACCGGCCGCACACTGGCGGCCCGGGCGGCTGGCTCGTTCGACTCCTCGATGACGTCGGCCTGTATCTCACCATCGCTTCGCATGACGAACCCTCGCTCTCCGTTTCGCCGCCGCAGCCGCGGCACTCGACAAGTTGCTGAGCGCGGTGGTCGAGAGCAAGTTGCTGACCGGGAAACGAGCGATCCTCTTCATCATCAATCCCCGCGCCTGTCGCGGCCCGGATCGTGCGGACAGCGCCCTCTCCGTGCGCCAGGCCCGGTAACCTTCTTTCACCGGTATTCCCGACGCGCGCAGGTGCCATTGGGCGGAGCCGCCTGGTCGCGGGGACCGCAGATTGTGCTCGATTGGAACGCACCGGAAGGGGGAGACCATGGCCAACACCAGGCAGATACCGCGCAACGAGTGGAAACAGTACTTCGAGCGGCTGACTCGTTCGTTTCAGGCGAACGACGCGCAAGAGACGGTCACGCTCGAGGTGCTGTCCCCGGAACTCGGGGACCAGATTCAGGCGCAGAGCACGCGCCTGCAGGGGATCACCTACGATCCCAGAAGCAACGCCCTCGAGCTCTGGTTGGAGGAGCTGGACCACCTCGCCTTCGAGCCGCGTGAGATCTGGGTCATGGAAGACGAGGGCGGCTTCGTCTCGGCGGTCGAGATAAAGCAGGGCGACGGCAAGAGCGAGATCCTCTACGTCCATCGGGGGGGACCGCCGACCCGCCGCCAGGAGGAAGCGGGAGCGCCTCCGCGGGGGTAAGACGTCGAGCATCGCTTCGCTCAGGACCGATCGAGCCGCTGGTGGATGAACTGTACCGACATGGCGCCCTCGCCCACGGCCGAGGCGACCCGTTTGACCGACCCGGCCCGGACGTCTCCGGCGGCGAAGACACCGGGGCGGCTGGTCTCGGTGGGGAAGGGGGTCAGGCCCGCGGCATAGCCGGGAGCGTTCGCCACCGCAGTGCCGGTGCGCACGAACCCCTTCTCGTCGCGGAAGATCTCTTCGGACAGCCAGTCGGTCGCGGGTACGGCGCCGATGAAGCAGAAGACCCCCGGCGTGACCACCCGCTGCACCTCGCCCGTCCGGTCATTCCGGATCTCCGCCGTGCGCAGGTGGCTGTCCCCCTCGAGCCTCGCCACCGTCGAATGGGTGCGGACCTCGATGTTGCCGGTCTGCTGGATGCGCTCGACCAGGTAGCTCGACATGCTCTTGCGCAGATCGTCGCCGCGGATCACGATGTAGACCTTGCGGGCCCGGGAGGCAAGGAAGAGCGCCGCTTGCCCGGCCGAGTTGCCGCCGCCGACCACCACCACCTCGTTCCCGGCGCAGACACTGGCCTCGAAGGGCGTGGCCGCGTAATACACGCCGCAGCCCTCGAACCGATCACACCCTTCGGCGGGCAGGCGCCGGTAACGCGCGCCCGAGGCGATGAGCAGCGTGCGGGCGGTGATCGACTCGCCATCTTCGAGCCGCAGGTGCGCTTGTCCATCCTCGAATCGAAGGCCGTCGGCCGCGTTGGCGACCGAAAGGATGGCGCCGAACTTGTGGGCCTGCATCACGGCCCGATCCGCGAGCTCGCCGCCCGTGATCCCGGTGGGAAACCCGAGGTAGTTCTCGATCTTCATGCTGCAAGCCGCCTGCCCGCCGGGCGCCATCCGCTCGAGCACGACGGTGCGCAGCCCCTCGGACGCCGCGTACACAGCCGCCGCCAGGCCGGCCGGCCCGGAGCCCACCACCGCCAGGTCGAAGTGGTTGCCATCGAGGCGCCGGCGGAGGCCGAACAGCTCGGCCAGCTGCTCGTTGGACGGGTTGCGCAGCAGCAGCCTGGAGCCCCAGGCCAGGACGGGTAGGTCCTCCCGACTGATGCCGAAGCTCCGCAGGAGGCTCTGCACCTCGGAGTCGGCATCGAGGTCCAGCCAGTGGAATGGGATGCGGTTCTTGGCCAGAAAATCCCGGACCCGGAAGGTTTCCTTCGAGTCGCCGGTGCCAATGAGGCGCACGCCGGTGTAGTGACTGGGGGAGGAGAGCAGCGCCCGACGCGCGATGAAGGCCTGCAAGATGAGATCGCCGAGCTCCGGGCAGCGTTTGAGGAGGAGGCGAAGCGGGTCGCTCCCGATCTCGTACACCTCGACGTCCACCCGGGCGCGAGCGGTCACTGGCGCGGGCCCCCCCGCCAAATGGGACACTTCCCCGGTGAACTGGCCCGGGCGCAGGACGGTGACGGTCCTGGGCGGGTCGACGGAGGTGTCCAGGATCTCGACCTCGCCGGATCGGATCACGAAGAACTTGAAATCGCGGTCTCCCGCCGCGAACAGCGTGTGCTTGGCCGGGTAGCGCATCACCTGCGTCTCCACACAGCCTTCGAGCCTGTTCATCTGAGCTTCGCTGAGAATCGGAAACGCAACCGCGTGCAACTCTTGCTGGATCATGTTCGCCCCCCCGCCGCCTGGCCGCTTCCCCTACAACCTGACACCGTGAGGCCGGTCGGCCAGGAGCAACCGCAGGAGCTACTGCCAGACGACGGAGATGACGGGCGCCATGACCATCGGAGTGTCAACAACCTGAGCTGGTTTGCGCGAGGATCAGCCGCCAATTCCTCCCCCAGATGCCAGGCGATCGGGTGCGTTGCCGTCGGAAACGGCAGGAAAAGCAGGGCCCGTCGGGGCGTCGGTTGTAACCCGGCCAGCCGGGCGGCAGGCTGTAATCGCGGTTGGCCACGCTGACCACCACGCGCGGTCGGGAGACGATATGAACGAACACGAGCAGAAGCCGGAAGCCCAGCCAGAGAAACCAGAGACGGCCGCCCCGGACCCCCAGCAACAGATCGAGTCCCTGCAGGCCGAGAAGGCGGCGCTCGCGGATCGGGTTGTCCGCCTGGCCGCGGAGTTCGACAACCGGAACAAGCGCGAGCGGACACAACAGGCCGACGGCGAACGCCGGCAGCGCGAGCTTCTGCTGCTCGATCTGCTGGAGGTGCTCGACGACCTCCAGCGGGCCCTGGTTTCCCTGGGCGAGGGCGCGGATCCGAAGGCCGTGCGAGCCGGGGTGGATCTGGTATTGCGCAACCTGCGACAGCGGCTCGAACGCCACGGCGTGCGGCCAATGGATCCGGAGGGGCGGCGCTTCGATCCGCGGTTCCACGACGCCATCGCCAGCATCCGCAGCCAGGAGGCGGAGCCCGGCACGGTGCTGAAGGAGGTCCGGAAGGGCTACATGACCGGAACGCGCCTGTTGCGCCCGGCCAGCGTGGTGGTGTCGGAAGGCGAGGAGCCCCCCACGAAACACTGACTCGAGCCCGAACGCAGCGAGGAACCGACTTCTTTCTGGATCCGGCCGGTCGCCTTCACCCCAGCTTGCGCCAGGCCCGACCGTCGCGGGCGATCAGCTCGTCCGCCTCCCTGGGGCCCTGGCTGCCCGGCTCGTAGATTGGCAGCGGGCTGGTGGAGTCGGCCTCCCAGGCCTCCAGGATCGGGGTCACGAACCTCCAGGCCTCCTCGACCATGTCCCGGCGGGCGAACAGCGAGGGATCCCCCCGCATGACGTCGAGCAGGAGCCGTTCGTAGGCCTCGGCGATCGGCCGGCCGAAGGCCGAGGCGTAGCCCATGTCCATGAGGACGTTTCCGATCTCGAGGTCGTCGCCGGGCACCTTGGCCACGAAACGGAGGGAGACGCCCTCGTCGGGTTGAATGCGGATGCAGAGCACGTTCAGCAGAGCGACGGCGGCGGGAAGACTGGACAGCCGCAGGCGCAACCGGCCGGACAGGGACAGGCACGTCCGACTGGAAAAACACAACCAACGAGCTGAAGCGACGTGATGGCTGAGGTGGCCGGACCTTGCTTCGGCCACCTCGGCCCTGGCGCTCTCGCGGATCAGCTCGCCGTAGAGTCGAGTGGGGCCAGCAGATCCGGCAGCCAGACGAGCAGTAGCGCCTCCCGGTCGTGCGCTCGGAACGCGACCAGATGATCGGTCGGCTCGCGCTGAAGTTGAGGCACGCCGACGGCGTCGGCCAATCCCAGCGCCGCCTCCTTGAAGAGCGTCACCAGCGAGGGCGCGCGCACCGTGCAGGTCTCGATCGCCCCGCCCCACGTCGTCCACTGAGGCCGGAACCCATGCCTTTCACGGATTCACCCAGCTTCTCGGCGGCTTCGGCGTGCAGGCAGTTTTCGCCGTGGCCACAGGAGGCCAGCCACACCTCACCCAGCCCCACCATATCTGCCAGCTTGGCCCAGCTCAGACCTCTGGCTTTTTTCGCGGCGAGGACTGCCTGGCTCATCTCTCGTTTGGACATGGATCTCTCCTTCTTCGCCTGCGGCGAAACGCGCCTCCTCGGTGATGCGGTCGGCGAGGTGCTCGGCGTCAGCGCCCACGCCGCAGAAGCGGCCCGAGCCCCAGGTGTGCAACCAGGGTAGCCCCAGGAAGTAGATGCCCGGGACCGCCGTCACGCCGCGGTGGTGGCACGGGTAACCCGCGCCGTCGAAGAGCGGCAGCTCGACCCAGCGGTAGTCCGAAGAAAAACCGGTGCACCAGATGACGGCGGCCAGCTCGCTGGCGGCGAGGTCAGGGGCGCTGCCGGCCGGCGGTTGCCACACGGCCCGGTAACGGGGCTCCTCGAGCGCATCGAGACCCGCAGCGGCGATGTATTGGTCAATGGAGTTCTTGATGCTTTCGGCGACCTCGTCCGCATGGTCGAGGTTCTCGCGCAGGTCGTTCGCGAACTGAAGGCGGCCATCGCGCACGTCGCGCAGGCGGCCGTGCAGGAGCATGCCCTCGCGCGCCCGCTGCCGCAGATCGATGTCCCGGCCCCCGTCGCGGCCGGTGACGTAGTGATTGGCCTTGTCACGCACGCGTTGTCCCAGCGGGTGCTCGTCGACCGGCAGCGCGTAGTGGCCCATCGCTTCCAGCCACTCGACCACGTCCTTGCCCCGGTAGCGGCGAGCGGTGCGCGGGGCGCTGCCCACGCTCAGATGCACGCGGCGACCGGCCAGATGAAGGTCCTCGGCGATCTGGCAACCCGACTGACCGGTCCCGACCACCAGCACGGGGCCGGGTGGCAGCTCCTGCGGGTTGCGGTACGCGCAGGAGTGCAGCTGGGCCAACCCCGCCGGCAGTCGCTCGGCCAGGCGGGGGATGGAAGGGCGGTGATAGCCGCCGGTGGCGATCACGACCGCATCGGCCTGCCACTCGCCCGCGCTGCTGGCGACCCGGAAGCCGCCCGCTGGATCCCGGCGCAGGGCCGTGACCTCGACATCCTCGCGCACCGGGGGATCGAAGGACCGGGCGTAGGCCTCCAGGTACCCGACGATCTCCTCCTTGACCATGAATCCGTGTGGGTCGGGACCGCGGTACGGAAAGCCCGGGAGCCGGCATTGCCAGTTCGGAGTCACCAGGCAAAAGGAGTCCCAGCGCCGTTCACGCCACTCGTGGGCCAGGCGGTGTTTCTCCAGGACAAGGTGGTCGACGCCCCGTCGCTTGAGACAATGGCTCATCGCCAGGCCGGCCTGGCCGCCCCCCACCACCACCACGCGATGCCGGTGCATCAGGACGTTCCGGGCGGTAGCTCGAAGTCGACCACCGCCACCACCGCGCCCGGATCGTCTCGGGCGGCGCGCGCTTCGATCTCGGCCAGCTGGTCCATCGCGGCCGTGCAGTAAAAGCCGTATTTGGCTTTCACCCGTTCGGACCCGATCTGCAGGGCGGTCCGGCTGCGGGCCAGGAAGTCGGACACGGTGTAGCTGTGGCCCACCTGCAGGTGTTCGCGCACCACCAGCGAAGGGGAGTAACAGCGCATCTGGCTGCCGTCAGGCCAGCGAACCGTGAAGTGCATCTCGGGCATCGATCCTCCTCGACAGGGCGTGGTAGTGACGGGTGTGCAGGGCCGCGACCCGCTGCCAGCTGTAACGTTCGGCGCGGCGCCAGCCAGCCTCGCGCTGTTCGCTGCCGCTCGACAGCGCCCGCTCCAGCCCGGCGGCGATGGCCGCCTCGTCTTCGGGATCGACCAGCAGGGCACAGCCGTCGTCGAGGAATTCCGTGAACGGCGGGCGGCGCGCGGCCAGCAGCGGGGTCCCGGCGGCCAGCGCCTCCAGGGCGGCGAGGCCGAAGCCTTCGTGCAGGGACGGCAGCGCGACCACGTCGGCGACCTGGAACAAGGAGGGCACTTGCCCGTCGGGGATCGAGCCCAGCTCGATCACGGCTTCACGGGTGGAGTCGGGCAGCTCGGCCAGCGCGGCCTGGAAACGGGCCCGATAGGCGCCGTGGTCCAGCACGCTGGCGCCGCCCAGTATGCACAGGTGGGCGTCGGCGTGCCGCGCGCGCAGCCGCGCGAACGCCTGCAGGATGCGCAGGGTGTTCTTGCGCTCCTCGACTCCGCCCACCGCCAGGACCAGCGGGCCGCGCCCGGGCGAGAGGCGACGGCGCCAACTTTCCAGCTGCCAGCCCTCGGGGCGGGCGAACCGTTCCAGCGCCACGCCGTTGCTCACCCGGCGGGTTTCGACCCCGAACGTGCGGGCCACGTCGCGCGCGACCACGTCGCTGACGGTCAGGCAGAGGTCGGCCTCGCGGATCGATCGTTCCTGGCAGTCGGCGAGGTACGGATCGGCGAAGCGTTCGACGTGGTGAACGGTGCGCACGACCACGAGGTCGTGCCCCTGGTCGCGCAGGTCCAGCAGCGCGGTGGCGGTGAGGCAGTCCTGGGCGTGGTGCAGGTCGTGGTGCAGGGCCTGCCGGCGCACGAAGGCGGCCAGCTCGCCGCGGCGCAAGCGCACCAGCTGGGCGGTGGTTTGGGGCGCCGGCGCCGCGGGCACCAGGCGCAAGGGCGCGCGCAATGGCCGGTAAAAACCCGCGCCCTCCTTGTCGAGCGCGTAGGTGGTCACGTCCCAGCCGGCCTGCCGGAGAGCCTCGGCGAGGAAGGCGGTGTGCACGACGCTGCCGCGCGGCTGCGTGGAGTAGGTGTAAAGGCCCAGCGACGGTCCGTTCACGATCGCTCCACGAAAGCTCGGTGGGTGACCAGATCGGCCATGCGCGCGCAATCGGCGGCCCGGCGCAACCGCACCCGCGTGCGCACGCCCCGGGGGTGGCGGTCGAAGGCCAGCAGCTCGGCGGTCAGCGACTGACCCAGCGGCAGGTTGCGGTAGTAGAACACATCTCGCCGCACGGGCGAGGTGTGCAGGGCCCAGTCGGCCGTGCCGGGCGGCGCAATCCCGAGCGTGCTCACCAGCTGCCACTCGGCGGTGTCGGCGATGGTGACGTAGGAAGCGAAGTAGAGCAGGCCAGCGCCGTTGTAGTCCGCGTAGGGCGACGGCTGGCAGGAAAGGGTTCCAAGCGGCCTCGACCCAGCGTCGAGTCGCGGACCACAGAAGTCGTCCAGCAGCGGCTCGTCCCGCCGGGCGGCCCGTGACAGGCGGGCAATGGCCGGCTCGTTCTCGACAGGGCTCCAGCGGGCGGCCAGGCGAGCGGCGGGCAGCGCCATCTTGAGACCGCCCGCCGGGTCACGTTCGGCGAAGGTGCTCAGCAGCTCCAATTGCAGGCGTCGGCCGCGCACGCCGGCCAGGAACCGACCGTGGGCGCAGGCCCGGCCGCAGGGGACCACTTCGATGGTGGTGTCCAGGGTGTCGTTCTCCTGGACCGCCGCCAGGGGTACGTCGTAGCGCGCGCGCACCGCCACGAAGGTCGGATACAGACGCTGGCCCTGCTGCGCCCGGATCTCGTCGGACGCGGCCTGCAAGCGGCGGCCGATCGCCTCCCAGTGCAGGTTGCCCGCGTGGCGCAGCAACCAGTTCTCCGACAGGCCACCCGCGTCCAGCTGGGGCATGCCCACGCGCAAGGCGCTCACCGCCCGCCTCCGAAGCCGGTCAGCGGCGCCTGCGCCAGATCCCATAGCAGCGCCCGCTGATCCTCCGACACGATGGTCAGGCGGCGGGAGTCGTTCACCTGTCCCACCACCGCCGCCGCCAGCGCGCGCTCGGCGAAGACCGTCAACACCGCGGACGTGTTGGCAGGGGGGACCGACAGCAGGAAGCCGTAGCTGGGAAAGGCCAGCAGCCAGGTCGACGCGGGCACGTCGCCTGGGCGCGGGATGGTCTCCAGCCACAGGCTTGCGCCCACCGACGAGCCCTCGAGTAGCATGAGGGCCGTGCCGACGAGCCCGCCCATGCTGATGTCCTTGGCCGCGTCGGCCAGGCCGGCTTCGGCCAGCCGGGGTAGCACCTCGTAATCAGCGCGCAGGCGCGCGACCGGGGCTCCCGCGGTGGCGTTCCAGAAGGGATGGCGCGGATGCATCTGCCCGCGCAGGTCGACGGCGGCGATCAGGTGGTCGCCGGGGCGGGCGTCGAAGCTGGTCAGCAGCCGGCGCGCCCGGCCCACCACCGCCGCCGCCAGCGCGGGGTAGGGGCTGTGCAGGTTCGTGTGCCCACCCACCACCGGCACACCCAGGCGCTCCGCCGCGTCGGCCAGGCCTTCCCACAATGGCTCGGCGGCGTCGGGCGTGCGCGCGAACAGTGCATCCACCACCGCCAGCGGGCGGCCCCCCATGGCGTAGACGTCGCTGCAGTTGACCAGGATCGAGCAGAAGGCGGCAAAACGCGGCTCGCTCTCCACCAGCGCCGGCCACATCCCCTCGGCCGCCAGCAGCAGGTATCCGTCTGCGTCGGGGATCGCCGCGCAGTCGTCGCCCAGGCGCACCGGCGCTGATCCCCACGGCCCGGCCGGCGCCGCGGGCAACACCCGAGCCGCGGCCTGGATCTCCCGCTTGTGCTGCACGCCCAGCGCGGCCGCCAGATTGGCGGCGAGCTCAGGCAGCCTCATCGGCTCCCTCCCCGCCAGCGGGCCGCGGCGCGGCGGTGGGCGGGTAGTGGTGAAGCTCGGCCTCCATCAGGTGGTGGACCAGCCCGTGCAGCACCTGCTCCGACAGCGACCGCCAGCGCAGCCGCCGGAAGAAAGCCACGTTCGGGAACTGCACGGTGGCCCGGAAGCGCCGGGCACCCCAGGCCCGTGCCGTTCCCACCGCCGTCTGCACCAGCGAGCGGCCCACGGTGCCCACGGTACGGTGATCGTGCCGCACCCCCAGGCGGCCGCCCCACCACGATCCGGGCGCGTCCTCCCAGATGCGCACCACCCCCACCACCACGTCGCCGGCCAGGCAGACGATCGGGTAGGCGGTGGCGTCCACCTCGTCGCGGTCGCTGCCCACGAACAACCCTTGCTCCTCGCAGAAGATCGATCGCCGCAGCTCGAAGTACGCCGCGCGTTCGGCTGCAGTCCGGGCGATCCGGCAGCAAAGCTCGCTCACGCGTCCACCTCGTGCACCGACAGGGCCGAGCAGGCCCCGCACTTGCCACAACCGGCCTTCATGTCGCGCGAGAAGATCCCGTGCCGGCGGATGAGCGCCCCCACCTGCTGGTAGAGCGCATGAATCGCCACCGGATCGGGCGGCGGATGATCGGCCATGGGCGTGCCCGCAATCGGCACGAACGGGACCAGGAAGGGATAAACGCCCAGGCCCAGCAGGCGCTCGGCCATCTGCACCAGGCTGGCGGGCGCATCGCCCAGACCGGCGAGCAGGTAGCTCGACACCTGCCCGCGACCGAACACCGCCACCGCCACCGCGAACGCCTCCAGGTACCGCTCGACCGGAACCTCGGCCTTGCCCGGCATCACCGCCGCGCGCACCGCCGGCTCCACCGCCTCGAGGTGCAGCCCGATGGTGTCCGCGCCGGCGGCCTTCAGGCGGGCGAACCAGCTGAAATCGTCGGGCGGCTCGCACTGCACCTGCACAGGTAGCCCCGGCACCGCCGCCTTGATGGCGGCCACGCAGGCAGCCAGGTGGGCCGCGCCCCGGTCCGGGCTGGCCGGCGTCCCGGTGGTCAACACCACCTGCTCGACCCCGTCGAGTCGCACCGCCGCCGCCGCCACCTCGGCCAGCTGGGCCGGCGTCTTGCGCCCCAGCGTCCGTCCCTCCTTCAACGACGTTCCGATGGCGCAGAAGCGGCAAGCCTGAGCCGGCGCGAGATAACGCACGCAGGTCTGCAGCACGGTCGACGCCAGGACGTTGCGGCTGTGCAGGAGCGCGATCTTCGAGTAGGGGATCCCCTCCGCCGTGCGCAGGGAATAGAATCGGGGCGTCAACGGCAGCGACACCTCGCCGACCGGCAGTCCCTCGCGCAGCAGCTCGGCGCGGCCGGGCACCTGGTCGAGAACGCGCAGCCGGAACGGCGAGCGGCCGGGCGCGCGCAAGGGCACCATCAGCGTGGTCCCACCCAGCGAGATCGCGCCGTGATCCGACGGGCCCGCGCCGCCCCGCCGGCCGTTCAGGGCGGGATCGCCGGCCAGCCCCAGCGTCTGCAGCTCGGCCAGCAGCGCCGGCGCGGGTGACTCAGACATCGGCTTGCCTCCTCGTGAGCGATGCCGTCGACGGCGCCGGCGGCGTCTCGGTGACCAGCGGGGTCGGCGCACGCGCCACCAGCAGGCGAAGCAGCTCGGGCCGGCTGTAGTGCCCCACGCTGTCCATCATCCGCTTGCGCTTGGTGATCAGCTGAAAGTCCAGGTCGGCGTAAACGATCCCCTCGCCCTCGACCAGCGGCCGGGTCAGCAGCACCCCCTCGGGCGAAACGATGGCGGTGAAGCAGCCACCGCTGACCGCCCGCTCGAGGCCCGGCCCCGCCACCTGGGCCCGCTGCTCGGGCGTCAGCCAGCCGGTGGCGTTGACCACGAAGCAGCCCGACTCCAGGGCGTGGTGACGGATGGTGACCTCGATCTGCTCGGCGAAGATGGGGCCGACCAGAGAACCGGGGAACATGCTGACGTGGATCTCCTCGTGGTCCGCCATCAGCGCGAAACGGGCCAGCGGGTTGTAGTGCTCCCAGCAGGCCAGCGCGCCGATGCGTCCCACCCGGGTATCCACCGCGCGCAGCCCCGCCCCGTCGCCCTGTCCCCAGACCATCCGCTCGTGGAATGTCGGCGTGATCTTGCGCCGGTGCAGGACCAGCCGATCGCCGTCGAAGATCAGCTGGGCGTTGTACAGGGAGCCCTGATCGCGCTCGTTCACCCCCAGGGCCACGACCACCCCGGCCTCGCGCGCCGTCTCCGCCACCGCCTCGGTGGTCGGTCCCGGCACGACCACCGCCTCCTCGTACAGACGCAGGTGCTCCTTCCCCATGGCCACCGGCGCCTGCACGAAGGAGAAGTAGGGGTAATACGGCACCACCGTCTCGGGGAACACGACCAGCTCGGCCCCCTCGGCGGCCGCGGTGCGGATCGCCGCGCACACCTTCTCGGTCGTGCCGGCGCGGCTTCCCAGCACGGGCGCCAGCTGCACCGCCGCGGCGCGGACCTTGCGGGTCGAACCGGTCATGATCCGCCCGCTACAGCGTCCAGGTGTTGAGGATGAACGCCCCCGCCTTCCGGTGCAGCAGCACGATGTCCAGCACGTCCAGCGGGTTGATGGGTCGGATGCCAGGGATCAGCGCCGCCTCGGTCTGCCCGTACAGCGCCGACAGAGCAAAGCGGCAGGCGTACACCTTGCCCCCCTCGGCCAGAAAGCCTCCGATCTTCTGGTTCACCACCAGGTGGCCGGGGAAGGCCTCCGCGCCCAGCTTGGGGAACCCGCGCTGCACACCCAGCATCACCCCGGGGCCGTAGAGCAACACGCTGGTCTCGAAACCCTTGCGCATCAGGCGGGTGGCCTGAAGCATGTTGACCAGGCCGATCGACCCTTCGAAGGGCACCGTGTGAAAGGTGATGAGCGCCTTTTCACCCGGTGCCGCCTTGACGTCCTCGAAGACCTTCTCTTCCGGGTCGACCAGAAACTCTCCCTCCTTGTGCGGCGGATGCGTGATCGCAGCCATGCGAATCTCCTTTGCTGGCGATGTCGTTCGCCGGCTTGGGACCTCAGCAAGCGGGAGACCAGCGCCGGGAAAGTCCGCGCATCAGGCACGCGCGTTGCGCAGGTTTCCGGCGGATGTCTCCGGTTGTAACACCCGCGTTTCGGCAGGGCGGGACATCACGGAGGCTCGTGATCGGGACGACGAGTTTTCGTGCCCGCAACGAACATTCGGCTAGCGTGGGTGCGTGTTGTGGAGCGGTACCGCTGCCGCGGCCTCGGATTCCTTCAAGGACCTGCTGCTCGAGCTGGCGCAGCAGCGCACCCTGGACCAGTTGCTGCCCCACATCCCGCGCCGGCTGGCCGAGCACGAGGACGTCGCCCTCGCGCGGCTGTGGCTGGTGGAGGAGGGCGATCAGTGCGCCTCCTGCCCCAACGCCGGCGTCTGCGCCGACCGGCGGGCCTGCTTGCACCTGGTGGCCAGCGCCGGGCGCGCGCGGGACGGCACCACGCTGGTCCACGGCCGTCTGGACGGCGCCTTCCGCCGCATCCCGATCGGCGCCTTCAAGGTCGGCCAGGTCGCCGCCATGGACGTCCCGGTGGTGGTGACCGACCCCGGACGGGATCCCAAGATCCGTCGGCCGCAGTGGGTGAATGCCGAGGGGATCCAGGGGTTCGCCGGCCTGCCGCTGCGCTGCCGGGGCGAGCTGCTGGGCGTGCTGGGTGTCTTCGTGCGCGCGCCGATCACCCCGGCAGCCGTCGACGTGTTGCAGATCCTGGCCAACCACGCCGCCGCCGCCATCGCCACCGCCCGGGCGTTTGCCCGGGCCGAATCGCTGCGCAGTCAGCTGACCCTGGAAAACCAGCGCCTGCGGCAGGCGGCCGAAGCCGACGAGGGGCTGGTGGGCGACAGTCCGCCCCTGCGCGGGGTGCTACGCGAGATCGAAGCGGTCGCTCCCACCGACGCCACCGTGCTGGTGCTCGGCGAGTCGGGCACCGGCAAGGAGCTGGTGGCGCGGGCGCTCCACCGGCGCAGCCGCCGCCGTCACGGCCCCTTCGTCGAGCTGAACTGCGCCGCCATCCCGCGCGAACTGTCCGAAAGCGAGCTCTTCGGACATGTCAAAGGCGCCTTTTCGGGTGCGGTCCGCGACCGCACCGGCCGCTTCGAGGCAGCGGGCGGGGGCAGCCTGTTCCTCGACGAGGTGGGCGAGCTGCCCATCGAGCTGCAGGGCAAGCTGCTGCGCGTGCTGCAGGAGGGGACCTATCAGCGGGTCGGCGAGGCGCAGACCCGGCACGCCGACGTTCGCCTGATCGCCGCTACCAACCGGAACCTGGCCGCGGAGGTCGAGACCGGGCGTTTCCGCCAGGACCTCTATTACCGGCTGGCGGTGTATCCCATCCAGGTGCCGCCGTTGCGCGCGCGCAAGGAGGACCTGCCCGCGCTGGCCGCCCACCTGCTGGGGCCGATCTGCCGGCGCCTGGGCCGGCCGGCACCGACGCTTTCCGTGGAGCAGCTGGCCTTGCTGGCCGCGCACCGCTGGCCCGGCAACGTGCGGGAGCTGCGCAACGTCCTCGAGCGGGCGTTGATCTCGGCAGGCGCAGGCCCGCTGCGCCTGACCCTCTCCGACGAACCGCACGCCGGGCCCGCCAAGCAGGCCGTCCCGGTCCCCGCCCTCGAGGGCCCGCTGACGCTCGAACCGCGCCCGGATCGAGTCTTCTCCGACGCGGAGATGCGGCGCCGCGAGCGCGAGAACCTGCTGACCGCGCTGGACCGCTGCCACGGCAAGATCTACGGCACGGACGGCGCCGCCGCCTTGCTCGGGATCAAACCGACCACCCTGGCCTCGCGCCTGAAGAAGCTCGGCGTCGCCCCACGCCCCTGAGCTGAGCTCTGCGGGGGGCATCCTGCTGGCTGCGCATGTAAGTAGTGTAATTACACAGGAAATCGTAGGCGGGACAGGGATTGAACAGGCGAGAGGGGAATCGAAAAAACGAGGTGCGGCGCCGACTTGCAGTCCTTCTCGGTGGTTACGGTCCCTGTCTCGTTCCTGCTGGTTCCGTCGAGTTCCGTGCAGATCCGGTGTTGGTGGCAACGGGATGGCAACGCCAGGGGTGGACCTCCCCACGGACTGCCGGGTCGCGGTGGGAGTCGCTGAATGATGTGCGAAGCCGCGTCGAGGATTTCATCCGGCGCGAGGAACTCATGTAACGCCACGACCGGCGGGGTCAGCGAGCGGCCAGTCGGTCGCGCAGCCGTTCGGCCAGTAGATAGAAGGTGGGCAGGGCAAACAGGGTGAACAGGGTCGAGGTGATGAGACCGCCGATCATCACCACGGCCAGCGGTCGCTCGAGCTCCGTGCCGTGGAGGTTCAGGAGAAGCAGGGGCAGGAGGGCGAGGATGGCGGTGGCCGCGGTCATCAGCTTGGGTCGTACGCGGCCCAGACTGGCCTCACGCACCGCTTCGGGAAACGGTAGGCCGGCGGCCACCAGCCCCTTGGTCTGGGTCACCAGCACGAGCCCGTTCTGGACCGCGATGCCGAACAGGCCGATCAATCCGACCAGCGAGGACACGTTCCAGGTCTCACCGGCGAGCAGCAGGGCAAGGATGCCGCCCACGAGGGCGTTGGGCAGGGTGGCCAGGATGATCCCGACCTCCAGGAGGCTGCCCAGCGCCAGATAGAGCAGCGCGAAGACCGCCACCAGCGCGGTTCCGAGCGCCAGCAGGAGCGCGCGGCTGGCGCGCGCCTGGTTCTCGACCCGGCCGCCGACGTCGAAGAAGTAGCCCTGGGGCAGGGTGAGCTCCCGCTGCAGGCGGCCGCGCAGGTCCTGGGCGGCTCCGCCGAGGTCCCGGCCACTGACGGACGCCTCGACCGCGATCCGGCGGCTGCCCGCCTCGCGGCGGATGGAGCCCGCGCCGAAGGTCTCCTCGATCGCGGCCAGCTGGCCGAGAGGTATGCGGGTGCCGTCATGACCATCGATCAGTAGATTCCGGATGGCGTTGATGTCTCCGCGACGTTCGTCCTGCAGACGGACGACCAGATCGTAACGCCGCTGTCCGACCCAGACCTGGGACAGCTCCTCTCCCACCAGCCCGATACGGACGGCACGGATGACGTCGCCCGGGGTGAGGCCGACGCGGGCAACGGCCGCGCGGTCGACCGTGACCCGCAGCTGGGGCAGGCCAGTCAGTTGCTCGGTTCGCAGGTCGTCCAGACCGCGGACCTCGCGGGCGATGGATTCGGCGCGCTCGCCGAGCTCGGCGAGCTTGTCGAGGTCCGGACCGAAGATCCGGACCGCGACATCGGCGGGTGTGCCGCCCAGTCCCTCGTCGATCCGCATGCCGATCGGGGTCGTGAACAGCACGGTCACGCCCGGCACGGTGGCCACCGCCTTGCGCATGACCTGCTCGAGCTGCTCGCGGCCGCGCCGGCGCTCGGGCTTGAGGACCACCAGCACGTCGGAGAGGGTGTGAGGCATGGGATCTTCGGTGGTCTCCGCGCGGCCGCTGCGTCGGACGACGTCCTCGACCTCGGGGAAGCCGCGCAGAACGTCCTCGACTCGGTGATTGAGGCGATCGACCTCGTCCAGCGAGGCCTCGGACGGCAGAACGGTCTGCAGCAGGAACGCTCCCTCGTCGATCTCGGGCATGAAGTCGGTGCCGATCAGAAACGCCAGGGCGATCGCCGGGACCGTGAGCACCAGGCTCAGGATCTGGACCAGCCCCGGTCGGCGGAGACAGCGGTCGAGCAGCGGACCGTAGCCTGCCTTCACCTTGCGCATGGCCCAGACGTCCTCGGCCGCTCCGGGACGCGCCGGCCGCAGCAACCAGGTGGCCAGCAGAGGCACCAGGGTCAGCGCGATGACCAGCGAGGCAAGCACAGCGGTTATGACGGCGGCGGCCAGTGGCCGGTACATGCGTCCTTCGATGCCCTCCATTCCGAAGAGGGGCACGAAAACGGCGACCACGATCAGCGTGGCGAAGGCGATGGGACGCGCGACCTCCTGGGCCGCGGTGATCGCGGTTGCGGAACGGGAGTCCTCGCGATGCTCGTTCAGCCGGTGCATCACGTTCTCGGTGACGATGATGGCCGCGTCGACGAGCAAGCCCACGGCAATCGCCAGGCCGCCCAGGGTCATGGCGTTCAGACCGACGCCGAGCCGGCCCAGCCCCAGACCGGCGATGGCCAGAGATAGAGGAATCGTCAGGGTCACGACCAGGGCGGCGCGGATGTTGCCGAGCAGGAGGAAGATCACCAGGACCACGAAGACGGCTCCGATCAGCACCGCCCGCCCGAGACCCCCGAGGGACGCGCGGACCAGGTCGGACTGGTCGTAGACCACGCGCAGCTGCACCCCTTTTGGCAAGCCGGAGGCGAGATCCGCTATGGCCTGGCGGACGCCGGCGGCGACCTTGACGGTGTCGGCGCCGAACTGCTTGACCACCCGGCAGCTGACCACCTCACCCTGCAGCCCGTGGGCGATGCCACGGCGGATGGCGGGTCCCTCGCGCACCTCGGCCACATCGCCCAGAACCACCGGCGTCGTTCCGCGGACGGCGACGACCGTGTCGCGGATGTCTTCGATCTTCTCTGCTCGGCCGACCGCGCGCACGGACCACTCGGTGGGACCGCGCACGACGAAGCCGCCGGCCGCATTCAGGTTGGACCCCTCCGCGGCATGGAGGACCTCGTCCAGCGAGACTCCGCGCGCTACCAGGCGTTCCGGGTCGAGAAGGATCTGATACTGACGGAGATACCCTCCCAGTCGCTCGACGGCTGCCACGCCGGGAACGGCCAGGAGGCGGTTCTTCACCTCGAACTCCGCCAGGTCCCGCAGTCCCATCAGGTCCGCGCGACCGGGCCTTGCCTCGAGCGTGAATTCGAGGATCTCGTTCAGCCTGCCGGTCAGGCTCGATAGCAGGGGAGCGTCCGTGCCCGGCGGTAGCTGGGACGATACCTGCGACATGCGTTCTGCCACCAGCTGGCGCGCCACCCGGTAGTCGGCGCTGGCCTCGAACTCGACGGTTACCTGGGCGACGCCGAGCTGGGAGGTGGAACGTATGCGGCGCACGTCCGGCAGCCCCGCCAGCGCAGTCTCCATCGGGATGGCGATGCCCGTCTCCAGCTCCTCGGCCCCCATCGCGGGGTTCTGGACGATGACGTTGAAGACCGGCGCGGACAGATCGGGAAAGACGTCCCGGCGCAGGTCCTGGACCGCCAGGGTGCCGGAGACGGCTGCGGCCGCGACCAGGACGAGCACCAGCGGCGCTCGCTGGTAGCTGCCGCCGATCAGCCGAGCAGAGAGCGAGCGCGAATCAGTGCTCATGAGACTCTCCTCGACCGCGCGCTTTCTCCGCCTCCGCCTTGAGCAGGAAAGCACCGTCGACGACCACGGTCTCGCCGGCCGCCAGGCGGGACACGATCTCCACCTCGCTGCCGAGGTCCCGTCCGCGCCCGACCTTCCGGATCTCGAAGGTGTGCCGCTCGTTTCGCGGCAGGAAGACCACCCAGTCACGATCGAGACGCTGGACTGCGGCGGTGGGGACGGCTACCACCGTTCCGGTGGCGCCCGCCACGGGCAACCACGCCGAGGCAGACATCCCGGGCCGCAGCAGACCTTCGTTGGCGACGGTGATCCGGACCGGAATGGTGCGTGAGGCAACGTCGACCTGGCTGCCCACCCAGGTCACCTGCCCACCGAAGGTGCGGCCGGGCAGGGCCGGAAAGGTCACCCGTGCCGCGACTCCCACCTTCACGCGCAGGGCATCGCGCTCGAACGCTTGTACCGTCAGCCACAGGGATCGCAGGTCGGCTATGCGAAAGAGAGTCTGCTCGGGATCGACCGCCTGGCCGCGCGCGACCTTGCGCTCCAGGATCGTCCCGCCGATTGGGGCCCGGAGCAGGAAACGGGCCCCGCCACCGCCGGCTCCGGCTCCGAACGCCTGGAGCGCGCTGCGGGCCGCGTGCAGCTCGGCCTCGGCCGCCTTGGCCTCCGCTTCGGCCTCCTCGAGCTCCCGGCCCGCGGAGATGTTCTCCGCCACAAGCCGCCGCTTGCGCTCGACGACTTGCCGCGCCAGCTCCGCCTTGGCGCGGGCGCCAACCTCCTGGGCGCGGACACGACCGAGATCGGCGCTCTCTATCTCGATCAGAGGGACGCCCGCCTTGACCAGATCGCCTGGCGCGGCCTTCAGCTGCACCGCCCGCCCATGTATCGGCGAGCCCACCTCTGCATAGGCATTCTGGTCCGGCTGCAGCTCGCCCAGCAACGTGACACCGTCGCCGCCCGCCCGGCTCTCGACCACGGTGGTGGTCAAGCGCAGATCCCGGACCATCGCCGCTTCCACGCGCACGATGTTGGGATCTTCCTCCTTGACCTTGGCGAGCTCGGGCGAACCGGACTTCTCCTCGTGACCATGCCCGCGGGCCTCGTCGTGAGCGGCAGGCGCGGGTTCGGGCTTTCGCTTGCACGACCCGACCGCAATGACGACGCCGGCGAAAAGGACGACCATCCGACACAGCCCGGCCGTCATGGTGACACCCCCGCCGCCTCGGCCAGCGCCACCCCCGCCTCGGCGGCGGCGAGCAGCCGGTCCAGGTACTCGAGGCGAGAATCGAGAGCCTCGCGTCGGACCACCAGCCAGTCAGCCAGGGAGAGCTGGCCCGCCTCGTAGCTCCGGCGCGCCAGATCCTCGTTCTGCTCGAACAGCGGCAGGGCTTGCTCCAGCGTGCGGGCGGCGGAGAGCCGTTCCTGGTACACGACTTCGGCCCCGCGGACACCCGTCGCAGCGATCCGGCGGGCGGTCTCGGCCTCGGCGGACAGCCGCTGCGCCCGTGCCTTCCCCACCGCCCGGTCTCCCTGACCCCGGTCGAAGAAGGGAAGGTCGATGCCGAGGATGCCGAGCACCACATCCGTGCCCTCGTCGCGCTCGTAAGACGCCCCCACGGCCAACCGGGGCCAGCGCGCCGCTCGGCCACCTGCCGCCAGAGCCTCCGCCTCGCGGGCCTGGGCCATGAGCGCGCGAACCTCACCGCGGTTTTGCGCCCGCTCGACCAGCGACCTCTCGTCGAATCGCCGCTGGTCGCGAAGGTTGCCTGTGAGCTCGAGCGTCTCGCTGCTCTCGATCGCAAGCAGGCGCCGCAGTGCCGTCTCGCCGGTCAGGCTGTCGGCCCGCGCCGCTCGAAGCAGCGCCGTGGCGCGCGCCAGGGTGCCCTTGCCGACGTTGACATCCAGGAGGGCCACATCCTTGAGCTGATAGCGACGCTCCAGCGCCTCTACTGCCCGGCGGGCGGCGGTCTCGGCCGCGCCGGCGATCTGTTCGCGCTGCCTGCCCGCCAGTGTCCGGAAGAAGGCGACCGCCAGTTCCGCCTCGGCGTGCCGCAGGGCTGCCTCGCCACTGGCCTGCTCGGTCTCGACAGAGGCCTGCGCGCTCATGATCCGCGCCCGCCGCCGCCCGCCGATCTCCAGCGGCTGCATCAGCTCGACGCTTCCTTCCACCCGGCGGTCGGGGTCGGGCTCGCCCAGCCTCTGACCCAGGGACCCCTGCACACTGGGATTGTCGGCCAGGCGCCGCGCTCCGGTCAGCTGGCCACGTGCCTCCTCCACACGCAAGCGGATGGACTGACCGGTCGGACCCTCGCGCAGCCGCTTCAGGGCACCGTCCAGGGTGATGGGCTCCGCCCCGACGGGCAGGGCGTTGAGGCAGCAGGCGAGCAGCGCCGCTGCCGGTGCGGTACGTGACATCGGGGAACCTCGAGAAAGGAAGGCACAGCGGTTCGTTGACGACGGCCGCGCAGAAGCGCAGGCGACATGGATGCGCATCGCCCTCGCTGTCCTTGCGCACGGAGGCGCGGAGCGACGGGCACGGCGTTGCTGAAGGCACGGCCGCCGCGCGCCGCGATCGGTGCGGGCGTGGTTCGGCCGTCCAGGAACGGTCAGGCGTTCGCGAAGTTGGCCAGGAACGTCTTGGGTATCCGGAATATCTCGACGATTTCCGTTTCCGGTGGCGTTCCTTCACCGACCACCGCCCGGACGAGGCGCACGAAGGGTGGCGCGGTCATGGCCAGCGGCGACACCGCGGTTGCCCGCGGGTGCGCACAGCACCAGCAGTCGATGCACGACGGCGGGCACTGGCCATCCGGCCCATCATCCTCGCACTGCTCGGCGCAGCGAAATCCGGCGGCGAGCGAGACGCCCACTGCCTGGAAAACGAAGACCGCCAGGATAGCGGCTGCGAGATGACGGGACACTGCGGCCAGTATGGCACGAGATGACTCGCCTACAAGGTGGACGGATGCGGTCCGTGCACCTTATGTTGGCCCGTCGGCCCCCGCCTGGGCAGGAAAGGTAATCACGGATGGCAGTGGAAGCCATGACCGACTCGCGTCCGGGTGATCGCGCTTCGATGGTCATGCTCGCGACGCTCGCCCTGGTCGTGGTCCCCGCCTGCGGCGGTGGAACCGGGCCTTCGCCGGGCCCCGACGCCGGTCAGACCGCGGAGCCGTCTCCCGGCGCTGATGGGGGCGGGAAGGACAGATTCGTGTTCTTCCCTCCGGATGCGGGTCCGATTCCAGACGCGGCTCCGTCGCCGGACTTCGCCCCGCCGCCGTCGGCGTTGCCGATCCCGGACGGGATTGCGCCGCCTCGTCGACTGCTGGAGCCAGGTGATTCCTTGACCGGCGGCGGTCGATCGAGTTGCTCGCACCAGCAACCTGTGTCGGGCAACGGCGACCGCTGGTGCGCCTTCTGGCGTCCGGGGGCGACGCCGCCGGCGGCCGATCTGTGGGTCATCAATTTGACGAAGGTGCTCGCCGGGAAGACGCCTCGCTGCGATGGCTCGAGCGCCGATTGCTTGCGTTTGACCAGCACGCTGTGGACCTCATCGGCGCTGACCGGGCCGGCACACCCTTACTCGCACGAATTTCACGGCGACACGCTGATCTTCTACGCCGACGCGCCGGTAGACCCGAAGCTGTACAGCGGCCCGGTGTACGCCTGGCGCCCCGGCTGGAAGGCCGCCCGCAAGCTGACCGGCGACCGCGGCCTTCTATGCTTCGGCCAGGCACGCACCCCGGCGGCGTATTGTCTGGAGGAGGTGCTCGGCGATCCGCTCAGCCCCGACAGCTTCACCGTGCGCGCGGGCTTGCTCGCCGAATCGGGCGGTGGTCCCTTGCCTTCGCTGGGTCCGGTCCGACCGGTTCGATCGATCGGTCGGCCGGCCTGGCAAGCCGGCTTCTCGCCCGACGGCCAGCTGTTCGCGCTGTCGAGCGCCGATCCGGACCCCGCCATCGAAACCCTGCGCGTGGTGCCCACCTCCGCCCTGGGGCGGGAGGAGCCCCACCAGATCCTGCGCCAGGTCACCCAGTGGACCATTGGCAACGACAGCAAGCGCCTGTACTTCCTGCGCGAGCAAGAGAACGACGAGCAGAGCCTGCACGCCGCCGATTTCCCGGAGGGTACGGGGGAGGTCAAGCTGGGAGACCGCGTGCGCGACTACCTGGTCCCCGGCGAAGGGGAGGCCGTCGATCGGGGCGTCGCTTTCCTGACCGCCCTCAGCTCGCAGCGAACCGCCTACCGGCTCACCGCCGACAGCCGGATGCCGGAAAACAGCCTCTCGGTGTTCGTCTTCCGCGATTTCCTGGAAGACGTGCACACCTCGGCCGACCAGCGCTTCACTGGCTGGCTGGACGCTGGCTTCACCGCCCGGGTGGTCCGTCACCAGGACCTCGGCGTGTGCCAGCTGAACACCCGACCCATGACCGGCGCCTTCGAGCCTCTGTTCCTGGCCAGCAGCGGACTGGTCTTCTGGAGCGAGGACCTGGATGATGACTCGGGGCTGCGTGATGCCTTCTATGCGCGACCCGATGATTGCCAGGGCAAGCAGCGTTTTGCCCACGGCATCGGCTACTACCTTCCCCTCGAGGATCGCGGCCTGATCTACACCGACGAGCGCCAGCCGAATGAATCCATGACTCTCAAGTACGCGGCCGTGCGTAAAGAGGCCGAAGACTGGAAGCTCGATCAGCCGGTCCGCGTGCAGGGAGGCGTCGAATACGGATACTTCACGGTGATGGAGGAAGCGCACCCGCTGCTGATGTTCAAAACCGTCGCCCCGGACGCGGCGACCTACGTATTTGGACCGTTACCGTTCTGACTGCCATCGGCCTCCCGAAACCAGCTGGGTGAGGCCCGGCGAGCTGCTGCCGGGGCCAGTGGCTTCCAGATCGCCCGCGAGACCGTCATCTCCGGCGTGCTTCGCTGCTCTCCGTCTGCGGCAGTAGTGAGCATTCCGCGGCCGCCTCCGTGACGAAATCGACAAACGCGCATGACTCGATTGGCATGTTGATCAGGCGCGCGCGCTCAGGCGGCTGGTCGCGGCGGGCGGCATGGCTGTCCATGTTGCTTTGCGTGACCGTGGGCTCCGGAGCGCTCGGGGCCGAACCGAGACAGGTGTGGCTGTGGTTTGCCGATGGAACCGAACCTCCGTCCACGTCACCTCCTCTGTGTGCGTACGGCATTTCCCCGCAGCCCTACGCCTGTACCTTCGCCGACTCCCCGGCTGCGTGCAAAGACATGATCCAGCGGCTGCTCGATCGGTGGTACGCAGACTTCAATCTCGTGTTCACGCACCAGCGACCATCCGCGGGTCCATACGACACGATCATCGTGACGAGCGACACCGCCTGGTGCCTGGTGAGCGACCAGCTGGCGTCCAAGAGCCCCTTCCCGACGTGCGAGCCAACCGAAGCAGGTGCAGTCGTCGTTTTCCAGTGCCGCGACGACGCGCATCGCTGCGCCTCAATCATCGGACAGGAGCAGGCTCATCTCGTCGGACTCGAACACACGTCGAGCCCTACCGATATCATGAACGCTCAGTTCCCACCGGACCACGACGGGTTCGAGGACCAGGACAACCCAGTCGGCAACGTGTCCTGCCGCCGCCTGCAGAATTCCTATCAACTCATGCGACAGCGGCTGGGAGCCTGGTCAGGTGGGCGTAAACCCTCCCCCACCGATCAGCCGAGGCCGGACGCGGCCGCAGCGGCGGCGGATGGACCGCCGCTGGACGGCGACTCGATCGGACATGACGGCGGCGCGGGGATGCCCGTCTCTCCGCCTCACGACGGCGCTCTTCTCGACGTCGGTAGCGATTCAAGCGCGACGACGCGGGCAGAGGGGAAGACCCCAGGAAACGCCGTCAACGGCGGAGCGTGCAGCTGCGATGTCACGGGACCACTGCCGCACCCGCCGGTCTGGTTGATGTTGCTGGGCTCCACTGTCTTCGTCGTTGCGGCGAGGCTGGCTCGCAGACGCCGACCTGCCACTGGCCACCCTGGTCGCCGGGCAGGAGCAGGCCGAAGTTGGTCATCAACAGGCCGGTCCCTGCGGGCGTGACGAGGTATTCGGACGCTGTCTGGCAGGGCCCCCTGCTGGACATGCAGGCAGTTGCGCCGCGAGGAGGCGCCGCCGAAGCCGGACCGGTCAGCGCGATCACGTCGATGATCGCCAGGGCGACCCCGAGTCTGCCGGCTGCGCGCAATGGCATCAGCTGACGTCAGGCCGGCCAGCGGGGCGGCTGCAAGACGCCTCCCGACGGGATCTTGGGGCTGGCCTCCTACCGCTCGCGGGTGAGCGCGGAACGGGGAACCAAGCCCATCACTCACGCACACCCAATAGTCTCGATAACTTAACCGGTAGGCGGGACAGGGATTGAACAGGCGAGGGGGGATCGGAAAAACCGTGGTGCGGCGCCGACTTGCGGGCCGTCCGCCGGATTGAGGTCCCTGTTCCGTTCCTGCTGGTTCCGTTGAGTTCCGTCTGGGGAGGACGGCCGTGGCAACCAGGTGGCAACGAGTGGTGGACCCGCCCGTTGGCCCGAACACGTCGGTGCTCGACGCTCAGCTCGCCCGGCAGCACGCCACCCCGGCGTCTCGGCAGCTCGAACTATAGCGCGCGGCGTACCCCTTTCGTCAGTCGGCCTGCTGGGGTGGGGGCCTGTAGATTGGGACGCATGAACCCCACCGGCACCCTCCTGAATCTCCCCGGCGCTCGCCTCTACTACGAAACGCGCGGCCGCGGACCGGTCCTGGTCATGATCCCCGGTGGCCCTACCGACGCGGGCATATTCAGCGCCCTCGCCGCTTGCCTCATGGATCGCTACACGGTGGTGACCTACGATCCGCGCGGCAATTCACGCAGCGTGGTCCACGACCGCGACCAGGACCAGTCCCTGGACCAGCACGGCGA
>JBKPRZ010000607.1:0-4459 GCA_046734815.1 Myxococcota bacterium
GGACCAGAGTGGGGTGCGCAGCGGCGCTTACCCCAGCAAGGTGGGGATATCCCCGTCCTTCATCCCCAGGTCGCCGAACTTGCTCAGACTACCCACCCCCATCGCATGGGCGAAGGTGATCAGCAGCTGCGACCAGTCGTACCCCTGCAAATCCAGGAAGCGCCCCGTCTTCAGCTTGCCCCCCGCCTTGCCCGCCACCACCGTCACTGCCGGCGAGGCGGCGTGATTGCCGGTGGCGGCCTCGTTGCCCCACACCACGATGGTGTTGTCGAGCAAGGTGCCCTCGCCCTCGGGCACCGCCGACAGCATCCCCAGCAGCTCGGCGAAGCGCTCGCCGTACCAGCGGTTGATGTCGTGGAGCATGCGGATGTCGTTCGCGCCGGTGCGGTGGGAGATGGTGTGGTGGTCTTCCTTGATCCCCACCCACTGGTGCCGGATCGGGCTGAACGAACGCGACCACTGCACGGTGGCCACGCGGGTGCGGTCGCAGGCCAGGGCCGCCACCGCCATCTTGTTCTGCACCTCGAGGATCTTGGGGAAGTTCTCGTTCGCCGCCAGCGCCGCCGCGTCGTTGAATCCGCCCGCGCCCGTGTCCGGCACCTTGCAAGCGCCGCCCGCCGCCGGATTGGCCCCGATCGGCTGCAGCAGCCGCTTCTCCAGCCCGGAGATCCCTTCCAGATGCTGGTCCAGCTTGTTGCGATCGTCGCGCCCGATCTTCGCCGACAGCGCCTTCAGGTCGGCGCGGACCGCATCCAGCACGCTCTGGCGGCGGGTGCGGATCCGCTGCAGGTCCTCGGGCGAAACCATCGGCCCGCCGCCGGATCCCAGCATCAGCTTGTTGAACATGACCGTGGGGTTGTCCTCGGGCCGCACCACCGCGTTCGACCCGCTGTAGGTCATGGACTTCAACACCGGCTTGTTGCCGCCCGGGTTGAACGAATCACACTGCACACCGAACTGCAGGTTCTTGAAGGCGGTGCCCGCGTTCAGCGACGTGGCGATGACGTGATCGATCGAGGGCCCGCGCGGGTATCCGTTGGTGGCCACCAGCCCGCAGCAGGTCCACAGCCCGCCCATGTTCTTCTCGTGCGCGCCCGACCCGGAGGTCAGCCGCCGCAGGTTCTTGGGGAACAGCAGGCTGGACTTGTACTTGGCCAGCGGCTCGGTGATCGAGCCCGGCTTGAAGGTGAAGTCGGTCTCGCCGCCGGTCGGGTAGAAATCGTTCTCCAGGGTGCCGTTGCCGGTGAAGATCAGCAGCAGGCGGCGCGGGAACCCGCCGTCCGCCTCGGCGCGGCGGTTCAGGAACGGCAGGAACGGAGCCAGAGCGGCCCCCGTGCCCAGGGTGCCCAGAAAATCTCGGCGGCGCATCCGTCGCGGTGTCATGAGGCAGCTCCTTCTCGTCGTCCGAAAAAACTCAGGGCGCGATCGCCGGCCGGTAGCGGAACCCGCGCGAGCTGGCCAGGCCCACCAGCAGGTCCGGGATGGCGTGGTCCGCCTTCGCGAACGCCGCCAGCGCCGCCGACAATGTCCCCTCGTCGCTGGTGACCTCTTGCCGGCCGAAGCCGTAGCGGAACCACTGCTTGACCATGCAGCCCCGCACCACATCGCTGGCCGCCAGCCTGGTCATCAGCTCCAGCGCGTCCTTGACGTCGCCGATGCCGCCGGGCAGCCCCTTGGCGCTGGCGTCCACCGGGTTCTTTCCGTCGGTGGTGCGCCAGCGGCCGATGGCATCGTAGTTCTCGAAGGTCATCCCGTACGGATCCATCAGCCCGTGGCAGTTGGCGCAGGCCGGGTCGGCCCGGTGCCGCTCCAGCCGCACCCGCGTGGTCACGCTGGGATCGGGCTTGGGCAACATGGCGTTCACGTTGTCCGGCGGCGGCGGCGGCGTGATGCACAGAAGCTTGTCCGACACCATGTAGCCGCGCCCCACCGGCCCGGTCTGATCCGGGTGCGCGTAGGTGGCCATCACCCCCGCCAGGGTCAGCAGACCCGAGCGCTGCTCGCGTGGAAGCTCGAGGCCCGCCGGCGAGGCGGTCTTGCCCTGCAGCCCGTAGATCGGCAGCAGCGGCGCGGTGGGGAACGAGAGCACGCTGGTCAGCAGGGTGGACAGCTTGCCGTCCCCCTCGCGCACCACGTGGTCGGCGAAGGCGGCGATCTCGTCGTGCATCGCCGTGCGCAGCGCCGGAGTGAACTCGGGGAACAGGGCGGCGTCCTTGTCGATCGAGGGCAGGTCACCCAGCTCCAGCCACTGCTCGAAGAAGCTGACGATCGAGTCGCGCGCCCGGTCGCTCTTCAGCAGCCGCCGCACCTGGGCCCCGATCTGATCCGGCGTGCGCAGGGCCTTCGCGTCCGCGGCGGCGAACAACTCGTCGTCGGGCATGCTGCCCAGGATGAAATACGACACCCGCGTGGCGACCTCGTAAGGTTCCAGGGGCACCCCATCCTTCTCGGCGGCGCGCGCGTCCCCGATCTCCGGCAAGTAGAGGAAGCTCGGCGACTGCAACATCGCCGTGATCACCAGCGACACGCCACTGGCCAGGTCACCGCCGTCGCGGCCGGCCTGGAACACGTGCTTGAACCGATCGACCTCCTCGCTGGCCAGCGGCCGGCGGAAGGCGCGCTTGCCGAAGCCGCGGACGAACTCGTCCACGCAGGTGGCCTCGGGCTTGGGGGCCGGGCAGGGGACCAGCTTGTTCAACCCTGCCGCCACCGCCTTGCCGGCGATCTCCTCCGCCGCGCGGTAGTACTGCTCGACCTGCGCGTCGCTGACCGGCGAGATGATGTTCGACTCGAAGCCGCCCGCGTCGTCATCGCCGACGAAGCTGGCCCCGATCTCCCCCAGCGGCGCCCCCAGATTGCCCAGCAGGTCGCGGATGGTGTTGCTGTACTGGGCGCGCGTCAGCCGCCGCAGCGGCGTGGCCGAGGGCGTCTCCGGCACCGACCCCGCGGGCGGGATGGGCGCATCGCCCGGCCGGGGCGGCGCGGTCCGGTCACCGGGCCGGCCTTCGGGCGCCAGTCCCTCGCCCACCGAACCCGTACACCCCGCCACCACCAACGCTCCTGCCAGCAGGAGACCTCTGTGCGAGGACCGGCGCATCATTCGAACCTCCGAGAATGGGGACCAGCCGCACCAGGGCGACAACGCGACTACAAAAGTACTCGGCTTTCAGCCCGCGCGTTGCCAAAGAATCCGCGGAGATATGCCGCTCCTTGAAAAAAATCGTTCTCACCTCCGCTCCCTCGTCGCCGCGCCGCCCCGACGGCCGCCGGCGGTCCGAATCCTGACCGCCGGCGGGGGCCACGAATCACGCGGGAGCAGCCACTCGAAGCACGACGTGCAGCGGCCGGTTCGGGTCGCTGTACGACGGCGGCTGGTCCGTCAGGCTGCCGCCGCCCACCGGCCGAGCACGTCGTTCATCCCCTCCATCAGCGCTCAGCTACGCGTTCCCTTCCTGGTCATTGCAGGTAGAAGCCCGCGACCTTCTTGTCCTTGATGCTCATGTTGATCAACGTCTCGTCCTTGTTGCCGCCCGGGTCCAGCTTCCACAGGTAGGTGTACAGGCCCTTGCGACGGATCTTGCCGAGGTAGGTGGTCTTGTACCCGGGCTGCAGGCTGGGCGACATCATCGAGCTCACGCCCTCGAACTGCTGCTTGGTCAGCGCCGCCCGCACTGTCTCGTCGCACTCGATGATGAAGTCCTCGTAGGCGTTCTTCTTCACCGCCTCCATCAGCTTCTTCATCAGCCCCTCGGGCGCATCGCCGCCGCCCTCTGCCCGCACTGCCGCGCCCTGCGCCCGCACCACGCCGCTCCCCAGCACCAGCGCCATCGCGCCGACCAGAGACAGGAACCGGGCCCGGTTGATTCGAACGTTCATCGTAGGTCTCCTCGCTTCTTCTTCAGGTTCGCTTCGTTTTCAGTTTCGATTGTCGTGTGCTTGGTTCAAAGGGTCGAAGTGTCCCGGCCGCCGCCCCGGCCGTGGATCACTGGATCCAGAATCCCGCCGCCTGGCCGTCCGCGAGCGCCAGGCGCAGCAGGTGCTCCTCCTCGGCGGGGCCGAGGTCCAGCTTCCAGAGGTGGACGAGGTAGCCTTCGCGCCGGAGGGTGCCGAGCGGCTCGATCCGGAAGCCCCGCTCCAGGGCCGCCGCCAGGTCGCGGGTCAGTGCTTCGACCGCGGCTTTGCTCAGCACCGCCTTCATCTCGTCGCTGGCGTGAAGGAGGAAGTCCTCGTACGACCCCGCCGCGATCGCACCCAGCATCTGGCGCATGATCGTCTCCGCCTCGGCGGCTCCCTCGCGTCCCTCGCCCGCGGGGGTCGTCACCGCCCGCAACGGCAGGACCGGACGCGTGCGCTGGAAGTCGGCCCCCGGCCGCGCATTCGCCGCCGACCCCGACCCGCCCGCCGGTCGCGCAGCCACCGGGGCTTCCGCGGCAGGCGTGTGCGCCGCCCGCGGCCACAG
>JBKPRZ010000608.1:0-7295 GCA_046734815.1 Myxococcota bacterium
CATCCGCGCCGCCGCCCGCGTCCCCGGCGCGGCCGTCGGGGGCCCCAGCGCTGTCCGCGCCGCGATCGCTCTTGCCCGCGTCCGCCTTGGGGTCCGATCCGCCCGTGCCCGCGGCTCCGCCCGATCCACCAGCTCCTCCGCTGCCACCACCGCCACTGCCGCCGGTCGACGAGGATCCCCCACCGGACCCGCCGGTCGAGCGGGAGCCACCCTGCCCGCCGGAACCGGAGGCGCCGCCCTGCCCTCCATCGCTCGACGAGGAGCAAGCCGCCGCGAGGACGTTGAACGACAAAGCCAGTACCAGCCCGATTCGCATGCGCGCACGTTATCACCACGCCGCCGCGGCGAACGCGTCAACGACGGTGATTCTCCGTCGGAGAACGTGCGTGGCCCGTCGCGCGGGTGCGCTCGTCAAGGACGTGTAAATTTCCGGGGTCGAATCGTGATAAGGACGATCGCCGAACATGCTCACCCGTCGCGATCTGATCCGCCAGGCGGGCGCGGGCGGCCTGGCGCTGTCTGCGCTCGGATGCTCGTCGCTGTCGCCGGGGCGCGCGTTCAGCAAAGTGGCGAACCTGGCCGCCAGCGCGCGTCCTCTCGACAGCGGTGAGCGCGCCCGGCACCGACAGCGCGTGCAACAGGCGCTGGCGGCGACCGGCATCGACGCCCTCCTGGTCGAGCCGGGCCGGACGATGCTCTACCTCTCGGGCGTGTCCTGGTCGCCGAGCGAGCGCCTGTTCCTGCTCATCCTGCCCGCCCAGGGCCCCCCGCGCTGGATCGCGCCGGCATTCGAGGAGGCCCGCGCCCGCGAGAGGATCGGCGCCGATGCGGAGGTCGCACTCTGGCAGGAACACGAAGATCCGCACCGACTGCTCGCGCGCCTGGTGCCCGGTTCCGGACCGGTGGCGGTCGATCCGGCGATGCGCCAGCTGATCGCCGCCAGCGCCCAGCGGGTGCTGGCACCCCGCCCGGTGGTCAGCGGGTCCGACGCGATCCGCGACGCGCGGATGGTGAAGTCCGCACCCGAGCTCGCGCTGCTCGAGCAGGCCAACGTGATCACGAAGCGCTGCCTGTCGCTGGTGGCCACGATGGTACACGGGGGCATGACCGAGGCCGAGGTCGCGGATCTGATGATCGCGGCGCAAACCACGGCCGGCCTGCGCGATCCCTATGCGCTGGTGCTGTTCGGGCCCAACGCCTCTTTCCCGCACGGCACCGGCCAGCGCCGGCAGCTGCGCGCCGGGGACCTGGTGCTGATCGACACCGGCGGTGAGCTTCACGGCTACCACTCGGACATCACCCGGACCTTCGGGTTCGGCCGCGTCTCCGACCAGGCGCGCCGGGCGTTCGACACCGTGCTGGCAGCGCAGCGGGCGGCCTTCGAGCAGCTCCGCCCGGGGACGCCCTGCGAGCGCGCCGACAGAGCGGCCCGGACGGTGATCGAAGCCGCGGGCTTCGGCGCCGACTACCGCAGCTTCACCCACCGCCTCGGCCACGGCATCGGCCTGGAGGGGCACGAGGAGCCCTACCTGGTCCGCGGCAACCCGCTTCCGCTCGCCGCCGGCATGACCGTCTCCAACGAACCCGGCGTCTACCTGCCCGGCACCCTCGGCGTCCGCATCGAGGACATCGCGGCCATCACCTCCGACGGCTGCCGCGTCTTCGGCCCGCGCGTGGAGTCCTTCGATCAGCCGGTGTGAACCTGGTGGCGCTAGACGCTGGGCCGCAGCGGTGAGAGCAAGGGCCGCCGCCCCGCCGACACACCTTCGCGAGCGAGGCGGGCGCGATAGCGCAGGTGGCGGCGGCGGGTCAGCTCGACCAGGGGGGACCACACGGCGTGGGTCAGGCGGTGGCGTATGAGCAGCCGCCACAGCCAGTTCGATCGCTTGTAGAGCAAGGCCATGCCCAGGTAGGGAAGCACCGCCGCGTTCTGCGCGGGGCGCCGCCGCCAGATCGAACGCAGGGAGAACAGGCGTCGGTAGATCCAGGCATAACCGGCCTCCAGCTCCTCGGGCGACATGTGACGGGGACGGAACACGCAGTGGGCGGTGTCGTAGCGCGACCAGTCCTGGTGCAGCAGCCGCCCCTCGGCCTGCATGCGGCGAAACAGCGGGGTGTTCGGGTAGGGCGTGAGGATGTGGAAGGTGGCGCACTCGAGCCGGGTCTCTTCGATCCAGCGGGCCAGGTTGGCGAAGACGTCCGGGCGGTCGTGGTCGAAGCCGAGCACGAAGCTTCCGTTGACCTGGATGCCATGGCGGTGGAGCAGGTCCACCCGGCGGGCGTAGTCCTCCGCGCGCGGCGTGCGCTTGCCGGCGGCGCGCATGTTGTCGTCGGTGAGGCTCTCGAAGCCGATGAAGACGCCCGTGCAACCGGCCAGGGCCATCTCGCGGATGAGCGCAGGTTCGTCGGTGACGTCCAGGGTGACGGCGGCGCTCCAGATCTTGCGCAGGGGGGCCAGGGCGCCGCACAGCGCGCGCAGGTAGCGCCGGTTGGAACCCAGGTTGTTGTCGACGAAGACGCCGTAGGGGGCGCTGGCGGCGGCAAAGTCGGCCGCCACTTGCTCGGGGGTACGCATCTGGTACTTGATGCGCGTGTCGCCGGTGGCCAGGTAACAGAAGTCGCAGCGGTTGTGGCATCCCTGCGTGGCGATCAGCGAGGCGGCGGTCAGGAAACCCCAGCGCGGCAGGATCGAGCGATCGGGCGGCGGGTCGGCGGCGTAGTTGCGGTATTCGGCCTGGTAACGTGGCTGCAGGCGCCCGGCCTCGATGTCGGCCAGGATGAGGGGCCACAGCGGGACGCCGTTGCCGATGGCGATGGCGTCGCCGTGCGCGGCCACCTCGTCCGGGCAGGACAGCGCGTGCAGCCCGCCCAGCACCACCACGCAGCCCTGGGCCCGGTACCAGGCGGCCAGCTCGTAGGCCCGCGCCGCGAAGGTGAGATGGACGGTGATGCCGACCACCTGGGGCAGCGGCGCGCGCGGCGGTGTCCCCTGCAGCAGGTTCTCGTCCCAGTAGCGGATCTGCCACCCGGCGGGAGTGGCGCCCGCGATGCTGGTCAGCGCCAGGCTGGGGGTCAGCACGTGTTTGCCGAAGCTGGCGTTCGTGTCCTTGGCGTAGAACGGATTGACCAGCAGCACGGTGCGCGGAACGGGCGTGCCGGGGAGGGGCGGCGGCAGGGCGGGCGGGACCTGCATCGGATCGGGCCTCATGCCTGTCACTGTATCCGCCGGAGGCGGGGTGGCGACCGCGCGATCGCCGAACGGTCGAAAGCCGACCGCGAGCGGTCAGTCCTCGCCGCTCCGCCGCAGTCCCAGCCGCCGGCGCAACGCCCGCGCCGACTGCCGCGAGATCTCCACCGCGTGCCCACGGGCCGTGCGGGCGACCATGCCCCCCGTGTCGCAGGGCTCGAGGCGGATGACCTGCTCCAGGTTGAGCAGCGCCTTGCGATGCACGCGCTCGAAGGCGCCTGCCGGAAGCTTGTCCTGCAGCTCCTGCAGCGAGAAGTCGGTGAGGTGGTCGCCACGACCGGTGAAGATCGTGACCAGCTCGCCCTCGAGCACGGCGTGACTGATGTCGCGCGGATCGACAAGGACGATCCCCTCACGGGTGGGGATCGCCAGCCGCTGCGCGCCGCCGCTGTTCACGGCTCGCCGGACCTGGCGAGCCTGATCATGAAAGCGGCGGACCGCCTCGCGCGAACGGGCGCGCTCGATCGCTTTGCCCAGGCGGGGCGCTTCGACCGGCTTGAGCAGGTAGTCGACCGCGCCGGTGTCGAAGGCCGCCAGCGCGTGCTCGGCGTGGGCGGTGCAGAAGATGACGTAGGGGCCGTCCTCGGGCAGCAGGGTGATCGCTTCGAGCCCGGTCAACCCCGGCATCTGGATGTCCAGCAGCACGACGTCCACGTCACCGACGTGCACGCGGGCCAGCACCTCGGCCCCGTCCCGGCACTCCCCGCACACCTCCACGTCCGGCAGCAGCGCCAGCAGGCGACGCAGGCGCGTGCGGGCCAGCTCCTCATCGTCGGCGACCAGCACCCGCAGCATCAGGCACTCACCGCCGGCCCCTGCCGGGGCAGCAGCAGCTCGACCCGGGTCCGCCCGGCCGCGCCGGTCACGGTCAGCCGGGCGGCGCCCCCATAGGCCAGGGCCAGCCGACGCTCGACCGTGGGCAGCCCCGCGCTGCCCGCGCGCGGCCCCCGATAGGGCCCCGGATTGTCGATCGACAGCGACACCGCCGCCCCGTCCAGCCGCGCGGCGATCGCGATCTCTCCCCGGTGGCCGGCGGCCGGTCCGTGCTTGAGCGCGTTCTCGGCCAGCGGCAGCAGCACCAGCGGCGGCACCAGCACCCCGCCGGCCTCATCGGCGACCATCCAGCGCAGCGAGAAGGCGCCGCGATCCCGCACCTCGTGCAGCGCGAACAGGTCCCGCACCAGCGCCAGCTCGCGCTCGAGCGGCCAGCTGGCCGCGCGCACGCCTGCCAGCAGCACGCGCAGCATGGCCGAGAGCTGCAGGACCGCCCGCTCCGCCATCTCACCGTCCTGCCGGCACCACTCGGCGATCGCATTGAGCGTGTTGAACAGGAAGTGCGGATCCAGGTGGGCACGGAGCGCGAGCAACTGCGCCTGCTCGGCCTCGCGGGCCAGCGCCGCCGCGCGCGCGCGCTCGCGCGCCAGGCTGGCCTCGAGCCCGATGTCCCGCCCCAGCCCCCACCCGCCCACCAGGAACAGCGCCCCCGACACGGCGAGGCTGGTGTTGTGGGTCAGGAAGGTCTTGCCCATTCCCAGCAGCTTCGGAATGACAAGCCCCAGCACCAGCACGACCCCCGCGCCCATCCCGGCGTACAGCAGCAGCCGCACCGCCACCTGCCCATGCTCACGGTCGTCGGGAAACAGCACCCGCCAGGACAGCGGCGCCAGCAGCACGAAGGCCAGGCAGGTCAACACGCCCAGCGGTACCGCCAGCGGATCACCGCTCATGCTCCCCTGTGCCACCACCATCGGCACCGACACCAGCAGGATGGCGACCAGCCGCCGCGGCTCGAGCAGCGCCTTGACCGTCGCCCTGAACAGCGCCCGCTCGGCCATCGTCCTCGACGGTATCAGATCAGGCACCGGATGGCCGCGCGCCGCGCCCCTCGCTGACGCAGACGTGGCCGAACGGTCGCCAGACGGCGGCGAACGGTCGCGGAGCTGGTGCCATCTCGGCCAATCGATCCATGATCCGGCGCGTGGCGGACCTTCACCGCCCCGAACCGGCACGCTCATGAACAAACCGCCGCGCCCGCTGTCGGACAACTACCGCCGGATTTACCAGGTGGTTTCCCGGATCCCGCGAGGGCGCGTGGCGACCTACGGCCAGGTGGCGAGCCTGGCGCGGCTGCCCCGCCAGGCTCGACTGGTCGGGTATGCGTTGCACGCGCTGCCGCCCAGGAGCGATCTGCCCTGGTTCCGTGTGGTGAACGCCCGGGGAACGGTCAGCCTGCGCTCGGGTGGTCTCGGCCACGAGGAACGGCAGGCGCGGCTCCTGGTCCGGGAAGGCGTGCGCTTCGTGAACGGCGCGATCCCGTTACAGCGCTTCCTCTGGCGCCCGCGCGTACGTTGAGGCAGCCGGGCGTGCCAGGGTTGGACGCGGCCCCGGGACCGAGACGCCCGGATCAGGGCGGGGGCCTGGGGAGAATCCAGCCCGCGGGAAGTGGATCCGCCGCCAGGTCCACGGTGGGGTCGAGCAGGCGCGCAGCGGGCCGGCCATTGAGGCTGGCGAACGCTTCGGCGTGCACCTGCAGGCGGGCGCCACCCGCCAGGTGGCGAGCGAAGGCGCGGATCATGGCCGGGTCCTGGGCCATCGCCGCGGCCTGTACGGCGGTGAGCTGTGCGGCGGGAGCGATCCGACGGGTGGCGCCGCTGGCCGGGTCACGTACGGTGAACGAGACGTCCCCGGTCTTCTCGGCGACCATCACCTTCCAGGCGAAGTTGAAGCCCCTGCCCGTCCAGGCACTGTCGGGATGGGCGAAATGTTGCCACAGTGGGATCGCGACCTGGACGGCGCAATGGAGGGCAAGCAGGCGCGGCAGCGGCAGCGGCGCGGGGCTGCGCGGGGCTGCGGCAGGCGCGGGTCGGGGCCACAGCCGGCGCGGCCAGGACGGCGGGAAGAACAGCGAACCGGCCAGGATCATCAGCCAGGGGAAAAGGCCGATGCCGGGGAACAGGGCAGCGGTGAGCAAGTGGAACAGCACCAGCCCCGCGTAGGCCCAGGGCCGCGTGCGCCGCACCAGCAGCAGCGGCACCACCAGCAGGTCGAGCAGCGCGCCCGCCCAGCTGGCGACGGCGGCGGTGGCGGGCCAGGCCAGCAGCGGTCCGATCACCGGCAGATCGGCGCGGGCGGCGAGCCAGATGCGCAGCGGCTGGGCGCGTAGCAGCCAGTCGCCATTCAGCTTGGCGATCCCCGCGAACAGATAGACCACCGCGACCTGCGCGCGCAGCACGTAAAGGCAACCGGCGGACACGCGGTCCACGCGCAGCGAGGGCCGGCGGCGCGCGTCCAGCGATCCCGCGCGATGCGCGGGCAGCACGGCCAGAAGGGCGGCCAGGAGGCTGACGAGGTAGTAGTGGTTGAGGTAGGCGGCCTTGTCCAGGAGCTCGACGTAGGTGAAACCGACGCAAAACGCGGCCGCGCACAGGCGATAGCGCCAGCCCAGCGCCACCCCCAGAGCCAGCAGCGCCAGCAGCACGAAATGCGCGTACATGCCCCAGGCAGGCCAGGGCCGCACCCAGGAGAAGGCGGCCCAGGTGAAGTGGAAGGACGGTTCGACGTACAGCGTGCGCACGAAGCCGCGCGCCAGCGACCGGACCATGGCGGCGCTCATCAGCAAGCCGAAGCCGATGCGGAAGGCCACCAGGGAGGCGATGTCCACCGGCGCGTCCATCCTGACCCGCAGGGCCCCAGGCCATGGCGACCGCAGAATGCTCAATACCGGCCGCCCGGGCGACGGCCCTGTGACAGAATGGGAAGCATTCTGTGTCGCCTCCGTTCGCCGGACGACACCGGGCTGCGCCCGTGATATCTGGCCGACTCTGATCGCGCATGCACGCGGGACATCGCCAACCGATAGCCTGGCTCGCGCTCGCCGCCGCAGCCAGCGCCTGCGCCGCCGAGTCGCCCCGGCCGGCGCCCGAGGCGGCGCGCAAGGCCTTCCTGCTGACCTACGCGGACATGGCCCTGGCCGGCTACGCCGATGCGGCGGCGGCCGCGCGGGCCCTGCAGCGCGCGGTCGACGAGTTGGTCGCCCATCCCAGCGCGG